>NZ_JBICJR010000026.1:0-434455 GCF_043103245.1 Pseudomonas sp. YQ_6 | reverse complement strand
GGAGATTGGCCAGCAGGGCCGGCCCATTCGCGGGTAAACCCGCTCCTACGACGGCCTGTGCATGTGTAGGAGCGGGTTTTACCCGCGAAGAGGCCCGACCGGGCGACCGCTCGTTCAGATCACAGCCTGAACCGCCCAACCAACCCTTGCAAATGGGTACCCAACCGCGCCAGTTCTATGCTGGAGCTGGCGGTCTCCTCACTGGCCGCCGAGGTCTGGTCGGAAATATCACGCACATTCATCACGCTGCGGTTGATCTCCTCGGCCACCGCCGTCTGCTCCTCGGCCGCCGTGGCAATCTGCTGGTTCATCGCCTGGATCGACGACACCGTGCGGGTGATGGTTTCCAGCGAGCTGCCGGCGCGGCGGGTCAGCTCGACGCTGCTGTCGGTCAGTTGGCGGCTGTTGTCCATCACGCTGGCCACCCGTTGGGTGCCGCTTTGCAGGCCGGCAATCAACTCTTCGATCTCTTCGGTCGACTGCTGTGTGCGTTGGGCCAAGCTGCGCACTTCGTCGGCAACCACGGCAAAGCCACGCCCGGCCTCACCGGCGCGGGCGGCTTCGATTGCCGCGTTGAGGGCCAGAAGGTTGGTTTGCTGGGCCACCGATTTGATTACGTCGAGTACGCTGCCGATCTTGTCGCTTTCGGCCTTGAGCAGGTTCATCGCTTCGCTGGAGTTGACCACTTCGCTGGCCAGGCGCTCGATCTGTGCCACTGCCTCGCCCACCACGCGATCACCCTCGCGGGCCTGCTGGTCGGCCATCAAGGCGGCTTCCGAAGCCTGTTCGGCATTGCGTGCCACTTCGTGCACGGTGGCAGTCATCTGGTTCATCGCAGTCGCCACCTGGTCGGTTTCGACCTTCTGGTTGTTGACCCCGGCGCTGGTCTGTTCTGTCACCGCCGACAGCTCCTCGGCAGCGCTGGCGATCTGCGTGACGCCGTCGCCAATGCCGCCGATCAGTTCACGCAAACCTTGGGTCATGCGATGCATGCTGGCCTGCAATTGGCCCAATTCGTCGCGGCGTTGTACCTGCAGGCTCTGGGTCAGGTCTCCACTGGCCACTCGCTCTGCGGCGCGCAGTGTTTGGCGCAGCGGGATGATGATTTGCCGGGTAATGGCCCAGGCGGCCAGCAGGCCAAGGGCCAGTGCCAGCACGGTGGCAGCTGTGAGCAGTGTTTTGGCCTGCGCGGCAGCGGCATCGCGCACCTCGGTTTGCGAGGTGGTCATCATCTGGCTGGCCTGCAGCAGTACAGTGCCTTGTTCAACCATGCGTTGCAGCGCTTGCTCGCTGGCCAACTGGGCATTGCCGAACTGGGTCACCGCATCGCGGTAGCCGCCCATGGCCGTGGCGGCATCATCCAGGCTGGCAGCATGTTCGGCTGGCACTTTGGCCGGCAGTGCACGCAGCTCGGCCAAGGCCTGGTCGATGGCTTTTAGTGCCGTTTGCTGGTAATCGGCATTGCCGCTGTAGGTGTAGCCACGCACCTGGAAACGCGCTTGTTGCAGCAGGGCGCTGACGTCCACCGCGTACTGGTACTGGTTGATGTTTGCGCCTTGCAGCAGGCTACGCTGTACGTGGCCTATCAACTCCACGGCTTTATCGGCGCTGCTCCCCAGTACATCACGGCTGGCTTCGCGGCGTTGGTCGGCTTGCTTAAGCTCGTTGAATGCCTGCTGGTAGGTGCGCACTGCCTCGCGTTGCTGTTCGAGGCGTTGGCGGTCGGCGGGCTGTTCGATCTGGCCAAGCATCAGCTGCACCTGGCGGTCAAGGTTGCTCAGGGCTTTTTCCAGTTCTGCCAGCGAAGCGTCGTCGCGGCGGCGATCATACTGCTGGCGGGCGATGCGCAATTCCTGGGTGTATTGCTGGATGACAGAGATGTTTCCCAGTTTGTCGCCACGGTCGATGATGCTGTCCATGCCGTGCCAGCCGGTCAGGGTAATCGCCAAGGTCAACAGCAGCACCAGGCCGAAACCCAGCCCCAGTTTGCGATTGACGCTCACATTGCCCAGCGATTGGGCTAACCATTGATACATGTTCGACTCCCCGGCGGCTTGGCAGCACAAATAATTGTATTGTTGCCAAGGCCATCGGCCCGTGAGAGGGAAACTTGATGGGCGAAGAAGGGGTGTTTGTGTCAGAAAATACGCGAAAGCAGCGCGGTGACGGCGGTCTCCACCCGCAAGATGCGATCACCCAGCTGTACCGGCGCCAGGCCTGCCTTGCCCAGCAGGTCGATCTCGTAGGGGATCCAGCCACCCTCGGGGCCAATTGCCAGGGTAACGGCTTGTTCTACGGCGCGCGGACAGGCTGGGTAAGGGCCGGGGTGGCCGACCAGGCCTAGGGTGCCAGCGGCGATGGTGGGCAGGCGGTCTTCGACAAAAGGCTTGAAGCGCTTTTCGATGATCACCTCGGGCAGCACGGTGTCGCGCGCCTGTTCCAGGCCCAGGATCAGGTTCTCGCGAATGGTGTCGGGCTGCAGAAAGGGCGTTTGCCAGAAGCTTTTCTCGACCTTGTAGCTGTTCAGCAGGATCAGCCGCGGCACGCCCAGCGTGGCCACGGTCTGGAACAGCCGTCGCAGCATTTTTGGCCGAGGCACCGCCAGCACCAGGGTCAGCGGCAGCTTGGCCGGTGGCTGCTGGTCGAAGGCCACTTCAAGTTCGGCTTCGTGCTTTTCCAGGCGCAGCACCGTGGCCCTGCCCATCAGGCCGTTGATACGGCCCACGCGCAGGTTGTCGCCCACTGCCACGCGGTGGATTTCCTGCATATGGGTGAAGCGCCGATCAGCAAGAACGACGCGGTTGGCCGAGACGAAGTCGGCCTCTTCAAGAAGCAACAGGTTCACGGTTGGGTCGCTGGTGGCTGGTCGTTATGGTCGTCGGCGGTTTCGTCGTGGGCGCTGCGCTTGCGGATCAGGCTGCCGCACAGCACGCCGATCTCGAACAGCAGCCACATGGGCACGGCCAGCAGGGTCTGGGAGAAGATGTCCGGTGGGGTGAGGACCATGCCGACCACGAAGCAGCCGATGATCACATACGGGCGGACTTTCTTCAGATACTTCACGTCGACCACGCCGATCCACACCAGCAGCACCACCGCCACTGGGATTTCGAAGGCCACGCCAAAGGCGAAGAACAGCGTCATCACGAAGTCGAGGTAGCTTGCGATGTCGGTCATCATCGAAACGCCTTCTGGTGTAGCGCTGGCGAAGAAACCGAAGATCAGCGGGAATACCAGGAAATAGGCGAAGGCCATGCCGGCATAGAACAAGAAGATGCTCGACACCAACAGTGGAATGGCGATGCGCTTTTCATGGCGGTACAGCCCTGGCGCGATAAAACCCCAGATCTGCTGAAGGATGAACGGGATGGCCAGGAACAGCGAGACGATCATGGTCAGCTTGAACGGCGTGAGGAACGGCGAGGCCACATCGGTGGCGATCATCGTTGCATTGGCCGGCAAGTGCTCGCGCAGTGGCGCGGAAACCAGTGTGTAGATCTGCTGGGCGAAGGAGAACAGCCCGGCAAAGATCAGGAAAATGACGGCAACGCAGCGCAGCAGGCGGGTGCGCAGTTCGGTCAGGTGCGAAACCAGCGGCATTGGCTGGTCGTGTTCCGGGTTCTCGCTCATGGGGCTCGCGGCGGTTGAGGCGGTTGAGGCGGTTCAGACGGTGCGGCCGGGGCAGCGGGTGCTTCGACCGGCTTGGCTTCGAGCCCGGCAGGTGGCTGCACGCTGGCCGTGGTGACCGGCGGCTGCGCGGGTGGCGTCATTGGGTTGAGGATACGCTTGGCTTCCTCTTCCATCTGCAGGATGTGCTCGTTATGCAGTTGGCGGCGGATGTCGTCGGCGCCTATTTCGCGCTCCACTTCCATCTTGATGCTGTTGAAGCTGCGTTTGAGCCGGCCGATCCACAGCCCTGCCGTGCGCGCGGCACCCGGCAGGCGCTCGGGGCCGAGCACCAGCAGGGCGACCAGGCCGACGAGCAGCAGCTCGCTGAAACTCATGCCGAACATGGGTCAGTCTTTCCGCTGCGGCTCTTGGACCGGGTGGGCCTGGCCTTCGATGGTGTGGCCTTGCTGCGGCTGCGCGGTGTTTTGCACCGGTGGCACAGGCTGCGCAGGCGGCGGAGTCTGCTCGGCCGGCTTGGTCTCTTCTTCGTTCATGGCCTTGCGGAAGCCCTTGATCGACTCGCCCAGGTCGCTGCCGAAGTTCTTCAGCTTCTTGGTGCCGAACACCAGGACCACGACGACCAGCAGGACGATCCAGTGTTTCCAGTCAAAGATACCCATTTCGTACTCCTGAAAATTGTGTGTACAGCATATCGATGTGGCAACCCGGCGCCTGTGGGAGCGGGCGTCCCCGATAAAACATCAGGCAGATGGCTGGCGTGCGGCCTTTTCATCATGCCCGGAAAGCCCGAAGCGGCGTTCCAGTTCATCCAGCACGGCTTGCGGATGCTGGCCCAGCGCGCTGAGCATCACCAGGCTATGAAACCACAGGTCGGCGGTTTCGTAGATGACATCGCTGTAATCCTTGCTGATCTGGGCATCCTTGGCCGCAATGATCGTTTCGACCGACTCTTCGCCGAGTTTTTCAAGGATCTTGTTCAGGCCCTTGTGGTACAGGCTGGCCACGTAAGAGCTGTCAGGCGCCGCTTGCTTGCGTTCTTCAAGCACTTCGGCCAGGCGGTTGAGGGTGTCGCTCATGTCAGTGTCCTGCGCTGTAGATAGCATCCGGGTCCTTCAGAACCGGGTCGACGATTTTCCACTGGCCGTCTTCATAGACGCGGTAGAAGCAGCTTTCACGACCGGTATGGCAGGCGATATGGCCCAGTTGCTCGACCATCAGGATGATCACGTCGGCGTCACAGTCCAGGCGCAACTCATGCAGTTTTTGCACATGCCCGGATTCCTCGCCTTTGCGCCACAGCTTGCCACGCGAACGCGACCAGTAGATGGCACGCTGCTCGGCGGCGGTCAGGGCCAGCGATTCACGGTTCATCCAGGCCATCATCAGCACGCGTCCGGTCTTGTGGTCCTGGGCGATCGCCGGTACCAGGCCATCGCTGTTCCACTTGATCTCGTCCAGCCAGTCTTTCATCGTCGACTCCAAAGCGGGCCCGCTCCTGTGCCGGGCCCTTTGCGCTAGTGTGCCAGCCACAGGCGCGGCTGGCTATTGGCGCACGATCAGGTAAAGGCCCGCAGCCAGCATCAGCCAGGCGGGCCAGGCGGCCGGGGCGGCCAGGCTGGCGGTTTCGGCAGCGCCTGCGGCCAAGACTGCGCCACCGCCGAGCAGACCGGCGCCCAGCAGGCGCAGCGCCCAGCGGTCGCCCTGGCGGCGCCGTTCCGGCAATTGTGGATTGTGCAGGTGAGGCTGCGACAGGCGTTCGAGCAGGTCGCGGGTCATGCCAGCCAGGTGCGGCAGTTGCTCTACCTGACTGTGCAGGTTGCCGAACACGGCCTTGGGGCTATAGCGGTCGCGCATCCAGCGTTCGAGGTACGGCTTGGCGGTGCTCCACAGGTCCAGGTCGGGGTACAGCTGACGGCCCAGGCCTTCGATGTTGAGCAGGGTTTTCTGCAGCAATACCAGCTGTGGCTGCACTTCCATGTTGAAGCGCCGTGCAGTCTGGAACAGGCGCATCAGTACCTGCCCGAAGGAAATATCTTTTAACGGTTTCTCGAAGATCGGCTCGCAAACGGTGCGTATCGCTGCTTCGAACTCGTTGACCTTGGTGTTTGCCGGCACCCAGCCCGAGTCGATGTGCAACTGCGCCACGCGGCGGTAGTCACGCTTGAAGAAGGCAAACAGGTTGCGCGCCAGGTAGTCCTGGTCCTCGGCGGTGAGGCTGCCGACGATGCCGCAGTCGATGGCAATGTACTGCGGGCTCCACGGTTTGACCGTGCTGACGAAGATGTTGCCGGGGTGCATGTCGGCATGGAAGAAGCTGTCGCGGAACACCTGGGTGAAGAACACTTCCACGCCGCGCTCGGCCAGCAGCTTCATGTCGGTGCGCTGGTCGGCCAAGGTGGCCATGTCGGTCACCGGTACGCCGTAGATGCGCTCCATCACCAGCACCTTGGGGCGGCACAGATCCCAGTACACCTGGGGCACGTACATCAGCTCGGAGTCTTCGAAGTTGCGCCGCAGCTGGCTGGCGTTGGCAGCCTCGCGCAGCAGGTCGAGCTCGTCGTAGATGGTTTTTTCGTAATCGCCGACGATTTCCACCGGGTGCAGGCGACGGGCATCCGCCGAGGCGCGTTCGGCGGCCTTGGCGATCAGGAACAGCCAGGCCAGGTCTTGGGCGATGACCGGCTTCAGGCCCGGGCGCACCACCTTGACCACCACCTCTTCGCCGGTTTTAAGGCGTGCGGCGTGCACCTGGGCCACCGAGGCCGAGGCCAGTGGCTCGACGTCGAAGCGGCTGAACACCTCGCCGACCTTCGCACCGAGCTGTTCCTCAATCAAGGCCACGGCTTGTTTTGGGTCGAACGGTGGCACACGGTCCTGCAACAGCATCAACTCGTCGGCGATGTCGGGGGGCAGGAGATCGCGGCGGGTGGACAGCAGCTGGCCGAACTTGATGAAGATCGGCCCCAGGTCCTGCAGTGCCAGGCGCAGGCGCGCGCCACGGCTGAGTTCGGTGGGCTTGCGTGGCAGCCAGCGCCACGGCATCAACAGGCGCAGGCTGGCCAGCCACCAGGGCAGCAAGGGTTGGTCGAACAGCAGGTCATCGAGGCGGTAGCGGATCACCACACGCTGGATGCGAAAAAGACGTCGGACGGCGAGCAGCTTCATGCGTTATCGCTGGTATCAAGGGATCGGGACAGGCGCCTGAGGCGCGCTTCGAGGCGTTCTGTATCAAGCTTCAAGGCATCGAGCTCGCTGAAGGCGGCTTCGGCCTCGCGCTTGCCGACCAGGGTACGGGATTCTTCGGCCAGGTACTCGGACAGGTTCTGGCTGAAACGTGCCAGGCCTTGGCGAGTCCAGCGAGCGCGCAGGCGGATATGACCGGCCAGCATTGCCGTGGCGACCGGGCCAAGCCAGCGTTGCAGCTCGTGCTCCCAGTCCAGCTCCAGGTCCTGCAGCACACCGAACAGGTCGAGCAGTACGGCGCTGTCGCCGTGCAGTTCGACCTGCGGGCTGTGCAGCACGGCGGTCTTGTCCTTGGCCAGGGCCAGTTGCGCCAGGCTACCGGCGGGGGCGCGCAGGCTGCAGTCGACCTCGCCCTGCCAATGGGCGGCGAGCATCAGGCCCTGCTCATCGGGCAGGATGAACACCTGCAGGGCCGGTTGGCGGCAGTCGATTTCGATGACCTTGCCTTCCAGCGCGGCCAGCCGCGGCAGGGCCGTGCTGTCCAGGCGCAGGATGCGGTTCAGGCCATGTTCGACGCTGGCGAGCAGCCCGGCCAGCAACATCAGGGTTTGATTCCCCGGTGCACGGCAACGATGCCGCTGGTCATGTTGTGGTAGGTGACGCGGTCGAAACCGGCCTCGACCATCATGCTCTTCAGGGTTTCCTGGTCAGGGTGCATGCGGATCGACTCGGCCAGGTAACGGTAGCTCTCGGCGTCATTGGTGATCAGCTTGCCAGCCAGCGGCATGAAGGCGAACGAGTAGGCGTCGTAGGCCTTGGACATCAGCTTGTTGGTCGGCTTGGAGAACTCCAGGATCAACAGGCGGCCACCGGGCTTGAGCACGCGCAGCATCGAACGGATGGCGGCGTCCTTGTGGGTGACGTTGCGCAGGCCGAAAGCGATGGTCACGCAGTCGAAGTGGTTGTCCGGGAACGGCAGCTTTTCAGCGTCGGCCTGGACGAACTCGATGTTGCCGGCCACGCCACGGTCAAGCAGGCGGTCTCGGCCAACCTTGAGCATCGAATCGTTGATGTCGGCCAGCACCACTTGCCCGGTCGGCCCGACAAGACGGGAGAACTTGGCCGCCAGGTCACCGGTACCGCCGGCGATGTCCAGCACGCGGTTGCCGCTGCGCACGCCCGACAGCTCGATGGTAAAGCGCTTCCACAGGCGGTGCATGCCGCCGGAAAGCACGTCGTTCATCAGGTCGTATTTGGCTGCCACCGAGTGGAACACTTCGGCGACTTTCTTCGCTTTCTGGCTTTCAGGCACGTCCTGATAGCCGAAATGGGTGGTGGGTTCGGCGTGGTCGCCTTTGCGCTGGTCGTTCATATCGCTTCACCGAAAAAAATTACCGCCATTCTAGGGCGAACGGGCGGATTTGTCTTGGCGGGGTGTGCCAGTGGGCAGGGGCGGGCATAATGCTCATTATGTCTACATCTTCAGGAACGCCCGCATGACCCAGATCAGCGTCGAACGCAAACACTCCCTCGGCCGTGATGCCGCCCGCGCCAAGGCCGAAGCGCTGGTCGACAAGCTCAGCCGCGAGTACGACCTCAAGGCCACCTGGAACGGCGACCGCGTGGACGTTGCGCGCAGTGGCGCCAATGGCAGCGTGCACATTGGCGACGACAGCATCCGCGTCGAATTGAAGCTGGGCATGATGCTGTCGATGATGAGCGGCACCATCAAGGGTGAAATCGAGCGGGCGCTGGACAAGGCCCTGGCCTGAGCCGGCGCCGCTCTCTGGCTACTGCGGCGCGTCCGTCGGGAAAGGAATGATGCCAATTACCTGCTCTAGGTGCAGATCGCCGCGGTAGATCGCGATGCGCTCGTGTGCGTCTGCGGCCTGCTCGAGCATGGCCTTGCGGCCCCTTACGCCTGCATCCCAGAACTTGAGGTGGCCCTTGACGAAGTCATGCCCTCTCGCTTCGAGGCTGGGATAGTGAAAATGCGCCTCCCACAGTAACCGCTGTGGCGCTTGCACATCGCGAATCTCGTAGACGTCGAGGTAATCATTGGCGTGACGTAGCTGCCGGCGAATCACGGTCTGCCTGATCCGAATCCGCTTCTGCTCAGCCAGGAAGCGAAGGGCCTTGCCGTCGGGATGGCGGGTGTTCAGATACGCGTCGGTGAGCAGCCGAAGCCTTTCGTGATGGATGCGGTCTACCGCTGCCCGAAGGAGGTCGACCAAGCTGGAATCCAGTGGATTGTTCAGCGCGGTCAGTTGCTGCTGCACTTCGCGCATGTCACCTGCTGGCCATTCCAGAAAGTCGGCCAGGCTGTTGGGCTCATCGGCATAGTGCGCGGCGAAGGCAATTTTCCCATCCACCTCTGCCAGCAGGCGGTTCGCTCGTTGGCGCACCTGGGCCCGGTCACGTTGGGTGGGCCGCGCTTGCTCAGGCACGGCATGCCACACCCCGTCGCGTTGCGCGAAACTGCCCGCAGGCTCCTGGTTGAATGCACTGCGCTGGATGGCCCGGTTGCCCATTTGGTCGATTTCCACCAGCAGCGGTCGACCTCGGTCAACACGGATGACCCGGCGCCTGATCGTTGCGGGGCGATGATAGGACGCTGGCGAGGGGGGACTGATGCCGCTGTCGAGGTTGGTCAAGGTCGCGCTCAGTTGCTGCTCCGTGATCTGGGTAATGGTGGACAGTTCGCGTATGTATTCGTCCAGCACGTCAGCGACCAGCGCAGGCGAGTCCAGTGTCCTCATGTATTGGGCGCGATCCAGCACGGTACGGTATTTCTGAAGGATATCCTCAAGCAGTTCGGCTTTGACCTGGGCCGTCTCTTCGGTGGCTGCCAGCCCGTCGTGGCTCCAAACCGTTCGGCTAAATTCGATGCCGCTGAGCGGCGCGCGCATCGCAAGCAAATGCTCGGCCGTGTCCGCAGAGAGCCGGGTCTTGTCCACGGCGAGGTAGGCCAGGTCACTGAGTAGCTGGGCCCGAATGACCAGTGTCGAATACGTCCTGCGTCGAATGGTCTGGGCGAGTTTCGTGGCTTTATTGGGAAAATCGATCTTGGGGTCCTGCAGTGCTTCCGCCAGGGTCCGGTCCAGCCGCTGGCTGACGACAAGCAGGCGGCGGCTGGCGTGGCTAGAATCGCGGACCCGTTCGCGATAATCGAGGTATTGCTGTATCTGCTCGGCAGTCTCTGGAACGCGGGGCAGCCCGATGGACTGTGCGCTCAGTGCCTGGTGGTCGACCTGTTCCAGCAAGCGGCGGCACAGCAGCATATCGTTTTCGATGGCTGCACCGTACCAATTGCCGTATCGGCGTCGACTCGGGGCACGGGTGTCGAATTTGCTGAATCGTGGTTCGGCCATCTCCTTGAATACTTCGATATTCCCATGCAGTAGCGTGCTCTGCCGTTCCAGGTAGAGTGCGGATGCCCTGATTTCCGGCAAGTGGCGCAGGCGCTGGGCTTTGAGTGCCTGCTTCTGAAGCTGCAATGCTGGCGGCGGTGTAGCACGCTCATGTGCAGGTAGTGCATCGACAGCCAGGCTGTATTCCAGAGCGAGGTCGTCATAAGCCTGCAGTTGTACTTGGCTGCGTTCCATAAGTGGCGCCATCTGATTCAGCTCTTGTTGGTTCGCCGCGGCGGTTGTAGTCAACGTGTCGAACCGCTGGCGGTTTTCAGCGTTGATGGATTGCCTGTTCCTTGGCATGCCGCCAGAGAGTTTCAGATTCAAAGTCCATTGGCCATTCCAGCGCGTCAACCAAGGGCCTTTTTGGCGTTCACGACCAACGATATGGTAGCCGTCCCGGGCGCCATCCCATTGGGACACCCATTCGCTGCTGCTCGGCTCGGGGCCGATGATCTGCATGCCGTTCCAGGTCTCGATGACTTCATAGGCGCCATCGCCCAGTTTGACGTAGTAACGGCCGGCGATATTGAACAACCCACGCAAACGGCCACTTGCCAGTGGTGCGTGCCCTTCCAGTGGCTGCAAGGCTTGCAGCTGTGCCAGTGACTGGCGCTCCTGTACTGACAGGTTGCTCAGGCGCTGCTCGTCATGCCAGCCATCTACACGCGCGCGCGTGGGCTGCTGCGCCTCGACGGGGGCCTGCCACGGTTTCTCCTGTGGCTGCTCGAGCGCTGGGGGCGGGGATTCTTCCTTCGGCGCAGGGCCTGAAAAACGCAACGTAACGGCCGCTTCGCTGTTGGCAGGTGGCGTTGCGGGGCGGTGGGCAAGGAGCAAGGCCATGTTGGTGAGCAGGTCTATGGCGGCGACGATCTTATCGTCACCGCTGCGCTTGATCAGCGCCTCCACGTCTTCCCTGGCCGCCGACAGCGCCACGACCAGCCATACCAGGGTGGTCATCGGGCCATGCCAAAGCTGGGTGACGGTATTGAAGATCGCCCAGGCAGCCTCCTTCACCAAAGCCCGCACTTCCTGGGCATTGGAGACGCTGTTGCTGGCTGAGGCCAATAACATGGTCTCGATGCGGGCATTGAACAGGTGAGTGTCCAGATCATCCGTCCAGGCCTGGAACGAGGCCTGGACCGGGCGTATTAGTCGTTGCAAAAGACCGTCCAGCAGCTCGACCGGCACATTGAGCAGGTGCGTCAGCGTGGTAATGTTCGGGTGCAGGTGCGGGTGCTTGAACCCGTCGTTCTGGTAAATCGGACGCGCGTCATCGTCGAGCCAGGCCAATACGCTCTCTTGCAGTTCGCCCCTGCGGCGGATTGCGTCCATCAGCAATTCGAGGGTCGGAAACTCCTGCAACGCCCTGTCGACATAGAAGGGGCGGTACAAGACCCAGCTGCCGCTTGCCGGTATTTCGATAATGAACATCCCGTGCGCCACATCGCTTGCCGAAGCGCCAGGTGCGCAAAGAAACGCCAGGGGGGCGATGCGCAGAAGGTCCGCGCCATTGTCCATGCCCTGGCAGAACCTTAGCATTGCCTGGCTTGCCGTTTCGCTAAGCTGACGCTCGATCTTGGCCTTCAGGGTGCTGAAGCGAAGGGCGTAACGCCACTCCCTGGCATGTTGCCTGATTCGTTGGGACCTGCGCGGTTCGGCTCTTACTTGATCTTGCAGGTAAGTGGCGTAGTGACCGCCGATATCGACCTGATGAATCAGCGCCCTGATCTGCTCGATGCTTAGCCAGTCCTTCACGGGCGAGCCATCCTCGAAACTGAGCCCGGTCATCACCTCGCCAGCCTCAAGGCGCAGGCGGGAGATCGCCAGGTCGGTCAGGGATACCGTGTGCAGGAACAGGGATTGCCCTTGCGTGCCAGGGCCGATGATGGCCTGGGAGATGCGGATGTGCACTTTGTCCGGGTCGTGTACCGCCTTGTCTGGATGGCTGGCCTGCAGTTGCTCGCGCAAACGGCGAGCGGCGTAGCGACGGATATCTTCGACATCCGCCAGCGATGTCGAGCCGTTCGACTGACCTTGGTTCGCCGCCAGGTCGAGCAGTGCGGTGTGATAGGCGTAGCGGTCCTCAGCGCTGGCATTGAGCAGCCATCGCGGCGGGCTGACAGCGGGTGCGGTTCGTTCCTGCGAAGGCAGGTCGAAGAAGTAAGCTGACGGGTCGCTCACCTGGCGCAGTTGTCGCTCTAGCTCGTCGACGGTTGCCAGGCCACCAAGACGCAGGTGTCCGATGTCGTCAAGGATATCGTTCAGCAGTTGCCTGGCCTGGAAGGCGAAAGGGCGTCCGATCACCGGTGTGTGCGCCCAGGACAACGCTTCGAAGCGATAGCGTTGCGCTAGCTGCCGTTGCAGCGCAGTGGCAAAGCTGGGCAGGTCGACATGGCGACGAACCGAACCGCAGGGCTTGCATTGCAGAACCAGGTTGCGGGTGCCACTTGTAGTGATGAGCAACAGATCCGGTAGGGTGACGGTGCGTGCCTCGCCATCCGTTCCGAGCGTGACTTGTATCGCCTCGACAGCCAGGCTGTCGAATACCCCGTCGAGCAGGGCGTACATTGCAGCTTTTTCATCATCTGCAAGGCCTTGACGAGGGAGGTTCTCGAGTAATGCGGCCTTGATGGTGTGTTCCAGCCAGAGCATGCGCGAGACTTGGCTGTCTTCGTCGAGTCCGTTCCAGAAGCCGATCTGGGCTTGCTGGAAGGCGGGTATCAACGCGCCAAGCACTGTATCGAAGTCATCGTTGAGCTTCGTCAGGTCCGGGATGATTTCGGGTTGGCGGATGTTGTCCTGGCCTTGCTCCTGAATTTTAAACACATGGGGCGGGCTGATGCTCAGCTTGTCTGCGGCGCTTGGTTGCGCACGTTCCTTGGCCAGAAAATGCCTGAGAAGCTCGTCCAGCAACCCGCTCTGACGTGGGAGATCACCTGTGCTGGCCGGTGCATGCAGGATGACGAAAGGATCGAGCGATGTGATGTGAGGGTGGTTGCGGTGCAACCATGGATACCGGTCGTTGAAAATCTGGAATGCTTCTTTTGATAAAACGTCCCGCACGCTGGGTCGTTTGGAGAAACAGGCTGCCACGCTTTGCTTGAACGTCAGCCTGGGTGGGTTTGCTACAGCAGTCATGGCGTCGATGTCCGTGAGGTGAAGCCTGCGACGCTAGCGCGATGGTCAACGGGGCTTGCGGTATATAGATGCGACAACGACGACCTTAGGGTGAGGTTTCTAATTTTCTTCCCTACCTTATGCTCAAGCCCAGCCTCAATGGGCGGTTTTCCACCACTCATGAGCATGAGGTACACAGCATGGCCAAAGTGATTGTGAAGAAAAAAGACGAAGCCCTGGGCACGCTTGGCGAGGTGCGCGGCTATGCGCGCAAGATCTGGCTGGCCGGTATCGGCGCCTACGCCCGCGTTGGTCAGGAAGGCTCTGACTACTTCAAAGAGCTGGTCAGGGCGGGTGAAGGTGTCGAGACGCGCGGCAAGAAACGCATCGACAAAGAGCTCGATGCCGCCAACCACCAGCTTGACGAAGTCGGTGAAGAAGTGAGCCGCGTACGCGGCAAGGTAGAAATTCAACTCGACAAGATCGAAAAAGCTTTCGACGCACGGGTCGGTCGCGCCTTGAATCGCCTGGGTATTCCGTCTAAACATGACGTTGAGGCGTTGTCGATCAAGCTTGAACAGTTGCATGAGCTGCTTGAGCGCGTCGCGCACAAACCATAAGGAGAGCAGGATGGCTGGCAAGAAGAACACCGAAAAAGAAGGCAGCTCCTGGGTCGGCGGGATCGAGAAATACTCCCGCAAGATCTGGCTGGCGGGGCTGGGTATCTATTCGAAGATCGACCAGGACGGCCCGAAGCTGTTCGACTCGCTGGTGAAGGATGGCGAGAAGGCCGAGAAGCAGGCGAAAAAGACGGCTGAAGATGTTGCCGAGACTGCCAAGTCTTCGACCACTTCGCGGGTGTCAGGCGTGAAGGACCGTGCGCTGGGCAAGTGGAGCGAACTTGAAGAAGCCTTCGACAAGCGCCTTAACAGCGCCATCTCGCGCCTTGGCGTGCCGAGCCGCAACGAGATCAAGGCACTGCACCAGCAGGTGGACAGCCTGACCAAGCAGATCGAGAAGCTGACCGGTGCTTCGGTTACGCCGATTTCGTCGCGCGCTGCAGCAACCAAGCCGGCTGCAAGCAAGGCTGCGGCCAAGCCACTGGCCAAGGCAGCGGCAGCCAAGCCTGCGGCAAAAACGGCAGCGGCGAAACCCGCAGCCAAAACCGCAGCGGCAAAACCTGCAGCCAAGCCTGCAGCAGCCAAGCCTGCAGCAGCCAAGCCTGCGGCGAAGCCGGCAGCGGCCAAGAAACCTGCGGTGAAGAAGGCTCCGGCCAAACCGGCAGCCGCCAAGCCAGCCGCCCCAGCGGCCAGCGCTGCGCCTGCTGCGACCACAGCACCGGCACCTGCCGCCACCCCGGCCGGCAGCACGCCATCGGCACCTACCGGCACCGGTACCCTGATCTGATACCGCGTTGCCCTCTTCGCGGGCTCGCCCGCTCCCACAGGTACAGCGCAGATCCGAAAATCAGCGCAGACCCTGTGGGAGCGGGCATGCCCGCGAAGGCCCCACCACGGATCTGCTCGGCCTAGCTCTCCAGGTACTTCACTGCCAGCTGCTCCGCCGCCGCCCGGGCCTGAGCCTGCAGATGCGGGGCCACCAGCATCATCACCTGGTACACCACGATCCCCACATCCCCCTCGCGCCCCAGCACACGCTGGTAATCCAGCGAGAACATCAGCGTCAGTGTGATCTGCTCAACCAGTTGCCCCAGCGCCTGGGTATCACTCTCCACCAGCCCTTGGCTCTTGAGGCTGGCCAACAGCGCCGCCAGCGTGCGTTTGATTGCATTGATCAGGCTGCGCATGCCTCGGGCGAGCTTGGGCAGGCGCCCGGTCAGGTTGGACAGGTCCTGGAACAGGAAGCGGTACTGAGCCATGCGCTCGACGATCAAGTGCAGAAACAGCCAGTAATCCTCTGCGTCCAGCCGCACCTCCAGCGGCGGGTCCAGCAACGGCATCAACGCTTCTTCAAAACGCTCGAACAAGCCCAGTACCAAGGGCTCCTTGCCATGGAAGTGGTAGTACAGGTTGCCTGGGCTGATGCCGAGTTCGTTGGCAATTTCCAGGGTGGATACGTTGGGTTCGCCCTGCTGGTTGAACAACTGCAGGGCGCATTCAAGGATACGGTCGCGGGTTTTCATCCAGTCAGCAGCTCATCGGGTCAGCACGTAGGTGCCTGGCGCGGGGCCTAGCGGTGGATAAGTGGCGTTGCCCAGTTCAGTGCGCGGCGTCTTGAGCAGGCCGGAGCGGGCGGTGATCCACTCCAGCCACAATGGCCACCAGCTGCCTTCGCTGCGCTTGGCGTCGTGGAACCAGGCGCGTGGGTCGCTGCTCAGCTTGGGGTTGGCCAGGTAGTAGGCCTTGGGGTTGCCTGGCGGGTTGATGATGCTCTGGATATGCCCGCTGTTGGCCAGCACGAAGCGCCGCTCGCCACCCAGCAGCAAGGCCGAGCGGTACACCGCGTCCCATGGCGTGATGTGGTCGTTGCTGCCGGCCACGGTAAAGCTGTCGATATTGACCTGCTGCAGGTCGATCGGCGTACCGCACACCTCCAGCCCGGACGCGTAGGTCAAGGGGTTGAGCTTGAAAAACTCCAGCAGGTCGCCATGCAGCGCGGCGGGCAGGCGCGTGCTGTCGGCATTCCAGTACAGGATGTCGAACGCCGGCGGTGTCTTGCCGAGCAGGTAGTTATTGACCCAGTAGTTCCAGATCAGGTCGTTGGGCCGCATCCAGGCGAAGATCCGCGCCACTTCGCCACCATCCAGCACGCCGCGCTGATAAGAGCGGCGCTTGGCCGCTTCGATGGTCTGCTCATCGGCGAACAGGCTGGCCGGGCTTTCGAACTTGCTGTCCAGCAAGCTGACCAGGTACGTGGCACTGCGCACCCGGCGCAATTGCTTCTTGGCTTGCAGGTGGCCTTGCAGTGCGGCCATGGTCAGGCCGCCGGCACAGGCGCCCATCAGGTTGGGGTCGCGGTTGCCGCTGATACTGCGGCAGGCATTGAGCGCTTCCTCCAGGGCTTGCACGTAGCTGGAAAGGCCCCATTCACGGTGGCGTGGGTCGGGGTTGCGCCAGCTGACCATGAACACCTGCAAGCCGCTTTTGAGCATGTACTGGACGAAGCTGTTGGTGGCGCTGAGGTCGAAGATGTAGAACTTGTTGATCTGAGGCGGCACGACCAGCAGTGGGCGTGCGTGTTGCTTTTCGCTCATCGGCGAGTACTGGATCAGCTCCAGCAGCTCGTTGCGAAATACCACTGCGCCAGGGGTTGCGGCCAGGTTAACGCCCACTTCGAAGGCGCGCTCGTCCACCTGACGCGGCAGCCCATCGTTGTGACGCAGGTCGTCGAGCAGGTGGGCCACGCCGCGCACCAGGCTCTGGCCGCCGGTGTTGAACAGCTCCTTGACCGCCAGCGGATTGAGCAGTGAGTTGCTGGGGGCCAGCGCATCGTTGATCAGGTTGAACAGAAAGTGGGCGCGGGCTCGATCATCGTCGTTCAAATGGCTTTCATCGATCCACTGGCGTGTCTGCTTCTGCCAGGCCAGATAGGCCTGCAGGCCGCGGCGGTAGAACGGGTTCTGGCTCCAGGTCGGGTCACTGAAGCGTGCGTCACGCGGGTTCGGCTGGTAGGGCGTGTCCCCCAGCATCACCCGCCCCAGCTGCCCGCCAAGCGCCAGCAGATGATGCGCGGTATGCAGCGGGTGGCGCAGGCCGTGGCGGCCGACGTTGCGCAGCGTGGAAAGCAGGTCGCGGCCGCGCAGGCCGAGGATGGCGTTCTGCACGTTCATGCGGGTGCCGGGGAGCGTTGTCGATCCTTTGGCCGGTTTGTCTGTCATGGCAACACTCCCTCGTCTGATCCATTTCCCCTGTCAGGCCGCAGCTGTTTCACCCCCCCGAGGCCGGGCGGGGGTGCATGACCGCTCGCTGACGTTCTTCCTGCAGGAACTTCATGATGATCGGGGCGACGGCTTCGGCACGGGTGATCAGGAACAGATGGCCGTCGTCGATAATGTGTAGCTGGGCATTGGGAATACGCCAGGCCAGCAGGCGCATGTTGATCAACGGGATCAGCGGGTCGTCGTCGCCGGCCAGTACCAGGGTGGGCTGCTGGATCTTGTGCAGCCAGTGGATGCTGGTCCAGCCCAGCCCGGCGAACAGCTGCCAGTAGTAGCCCAGCTTGCCGCCGGAGCGCACCTTGGCGGCATGGTGCATGGCCAGGTCGGGGTCACGTCGGAAGCCGCCGCCATAGATCATCGGTGCAATGCGGATGACATGCGACGGCTGCACGTAACGCCGGGGGCTGGCCATCATCCACAGCACCTTGGGCTTGCCTGGCACCATTACCGCGCCAGCAGCAGTGGCGGCCAGCACCAGCTTCTTGCAGCGCTCGGGGTAATCGTGAGCAAACTGCTGGGCCAGGGCGCCGCCCCAGGAAACGCCGATGACGTTGACCTGACCGTAGTCGAGGTAGTCGAGCATCCGCGCGGTCAGTTTGGCCAGCCCGGGGAAGCGATACGGGTGGCGTGGTGTGGACGAGCCGCCGACCCCGGGCACATCGAAGGCGATGACTTCCAGGTCCTGGTCCAGTGCTTCGATGAACGGGAACACCAGCTCAAGGTTGGCGCCGATGCCATTGAAGATCAGCAACGGCGTCAGGTGCGGCTTGCCCGGGCGAACGGCGGTGCGGATTGACTGGTTGTCCAGCTGGACGGTCCTGAAAATATAGGGTTGCGGCATGCACGTGACTCTTGGGTGAAGTAAACACCGTGGCGCCCCACAGGCCGCCACGGCGCTGTAACTCAACGCTCGTGAACGTAGGTGCCTGGGGAGGCTTCGCCGGCGGTGTAGGCACGGTTGCCCAGGCGGGTCGGTGCCTTTTTCAGCGCGCCGGCGCGCTCGCCCAGCCAACTTTGCCAGTGCAACCACCAGGAGTCTGCATGCTTGGTGGCGTTTTCCTGCCAGGCCGCCGGGTCACCCGGGCGGTCGGCTCCGGTCATGAAACGTGCCTTCGGGTTGCCCGGCGGGTTGAGGATGCTCTGGATATGCCCGCTGTTGGACAGTACGAATTCGATCTTGCCGCCGAACAGATGTGCCGAGCGGTAGCATGACGGCCATGGGGTGATGTGGTCATTGGTGCCGGCGAGGCTGTAGATGTCGCATTTGACCTGTTTCAGGTCGATCGCGGTGCCGCACACTTCCAGGGCGTCGGGGCGGGTCAGCGGGTTGCTCTTGAACATTTCGATCAGGTCGCCGTGGAAGGCGGCCGGCAGGCGCGTGGTGTCGTTGTTCCAGAACAGGATGTCGAACACGGGGGGCTCATTGCCGAGCAGGTAGTTGTTTACCCAGTAGTTCCAGATCAGGTCGTTGGGGCGCATCCAGGCGAACACCTTGGCCATTTCGCTGCCTTCCAGCACGCCCGCCTGATAGGAGTGGCGCTTGGCGGCCTCCAAGGTCTGCTCGTCGACAAACAAAGCAACCTGGTTGTCCATGGTGGTGTCCAGCACGCTGACCAGCAGGGTCAGGGCGTTGACCTTGTTCTCGCCAATGGCGGCATAGTGGCCCACCAGTGCGGTACAGGTGATGCCACCGGAGCAGGCGCCGAGCATGTTCAGGTCCTTGCTGCCGGTAATCGACAGCACCGCGTCGACGGCTTCTTTCAGCGCATCGATGTAGGTGGACAGGCCCCATTCGCGCTGGGCCTTGGTCGGGTTGCGCCAGCTGATGATGAAGGTCTGCTGCTGCGAGCGCAGGCAGAAGCGCGCCAGGCTCTTTTCCGGGCTGAGGTCGAACACGTAGAACTTGTTGATCTGCGGCGGTACCACCAGCAGCGGACGGGCATGCACCTGTTCGGTGATGGGGCTGTACTGGATCAGTTCCAGCACATCGTTGCGGTACACCACCGCGCCTTCGCTGGTGCCCAGGTTCTTGCCCACTTCGAAGGCATCCATGTTCACCTGGCTGGGCATGCCGCCGTTGTTGACCATGTCCTTGGCCAGGTTGGACAGGCCATCGAGCAGGCTCTTGCCGCCGGTTTCGAAGAAGCGTTTGACCGCAGCCGGGTTGGACAGGGTATTGGTCGGCGCCATGGCCTCGGTCATCAGGTTGATGACGAACTGGCCGCGGCTGATGTCCTGGGGGGACAGGTCGCTGCTGCTCACCCAGTCCTGCAGCTCCTTGCGCCAGGCCAGGTAGGTTTGCAGGTAGCGGCGGTACAGCGGGTTGTTGCTCCAGGCCGGGTCATTGAAGCGACGGTCGTCGCTGTCCGGGGCCAGGCTGGATTTGCCCAGCAACACGTTCTTCAGCTCCAGGCCAAAGTGAGCCACATGCTTGGCGCTGTGCAGCGGTTGGCGCACGGCCTGGCGCAGCACGGTGCGTGCCGAGCTCAAAAGGTCCTTGCGGCGGATGCCGATGACCGGGTTCAGCCCCAGGGTGTTTTCCGAGGCCTGCCGCTGCAGCTCATCGTTGTTCTTGTTACTCATCTACGACGCTCCGTTGTCCTGAGACGAGTACCGGTTGCTGTGGTGGGTGCACAGCCCTGAGCCCGGTACTGCTACTCGGGTGACCAGTGATAAGGAACAGCGGTGCTGCGTGGGTTCTGACGACCTGCAAAGTCATGCAGGGAACTTGCCACACCCATTGGTTACCCGACTTTCGTGTAATGCGCAAGACAGCCCTTCACTGGGCTGTCTGCAAGTCATTCAAACAGATGAATTTAGAAAATGCGCTCTAAACCCCGCAGGCCTTGCGCTAGAGCATGAGCTTGACCACAGATTCGGCTGGGTCGCGGGATTTGCCGGCCTTGTGCAACTCGTCGAGGTATTCCGCCCACAGTTGTTCCTGGCGCAGGCACAGTTGCTCAAGGTATTCCCAGGTGAACAAGCCGCTGTCATGGCCGTCGTCGAAGGTCAGTTTCAGTGCATATTGGCCGGCAGGTTCCAGGCCACTGAGGCCAACGTTGATCTTGCCGAACTGCAGGATGGGGTTGCCGTGGCCCTGGACCTCGGCGGAGGGAGAGTGCACGCGCAGGAATTCGGCGGGCAGGTGGTAGACCTCGCCGGGCGCGTAGGTGAGGCTGAGGGTTTTGGAGGCTTTGTGCAGGTTGATGGCGGTAGGCAGGCGGGCCATGGGCAGAATCTCTCGGGAGCTGATGAAGCACAGCTTCCAGCTTATGGGGGAGGGATTCAAGGCCTCTTCGCGGGCAAGCCCGCCCCTGCACGGATCACCACAGGCCCAAGGGATGGGGTGACATGTGCAGGAGCGGGCTTGCCCGCGAAACTGTCAGAACCGGTCTTACAGGATGTAACGCGACAGGTCTTCGTTCTGTGCCAGCTCACCCAGGTGGCTGTTCACATACGCCGCGTCGATCTGGATCGGCGCTTCGTCATGGGTGCTGGCCAGGTCGCCCGCACTGAACGACACCTCTTCGAGCAAGCGCTCGAGCAGGGTGTGCAGGCGGCGAGCACCGATGTTTTCGGTCTTCTCGTTGACCTGGTAGGCAATCTCGGCCAGGCGCTTGATGCCGTCGGCGAGGAATTCGATGTTCAGGCCTTCGGTCTTCAGCAATGCCTGGTACTGCTCGGTCAGCGACGCGTGCGGCTCCTGCAGGATACGCTCGAAGTCTTCCGGGGTCAGTGCTTTCAGCTCGACACGAATCGGCAGACGGCCTTGCAGCTCGGGCACCAGGTCGCTCGGCTTGCTCAGGTGGAACGCACCCGAGGCAATGAACAGAATGTGGTCGGTCTTGACCATGCCCAGCTTGGTGTTGACGGTGCAGCCTTCGATCAGCGGCAGCAGGTCGCGCTGTACGCCTTCACGGGACACGTCGGCACCGCCAACGTTGCCACGCTTGGCAACCTTGTCGATTTCGTCGATGAACACGATACCGTGCTGTTCGACTGCTTCCAGGGCCTTGGCCTTGAGCTCTTCCTCGTTGACCAGGCGGCTCGCTTCTTCATCGCGAACCATCTTCAGCGCTTCTTTCACCTTCAGCTTGCGCGCTTTGCGCTTGCCCTTGCCCATGTTGGCAAACAGGCTCTGCAGCTGGTTGGTCATTTCTTCCATGCCGGGCGGCGCAGCAATTTCGACACCGACGGCATCGGCCACTTCAATCTCGATTTCCTTGTCGTCCAGCTGGCCTTCGCGCAGGCGCTTGCGGAACAGCTGGCGGGTGTTGGAGTCGCTGCTGGTCTGTGCGGCTTCTTCGCTGAAGCTGGTGACGCGTGCCTGGGGCAGCAGGGCGTCGAGGATGCGGTCTTCGGCGGCGTCTTCGGCGCGGTGGCGCACGCGGATGATTTCCTGCTCGCGCAGCATCTTCAGCGCGGCATCGGCCAGGTCACGGATGATCGACTCGACGTCGCGGCCCACGTAGCCCACTTCGGTGAACTTGGTGGCTTCGACCTTGAGGAACGGCGCGTTGGCCAGTTTGGCCAGCCGGCGGGCGATTTCGGTCTTGCCGACGCCGGTAGGGCCGATCATCAGGATGTTCTTGGGGGTGACTTCGGCACGCAGCTCTGCAGGGAGCTGCATACGCCGCCAGCGGTTGCGCAGGGCAATGGCCACGGCGCGCTTGGCGTCGTCCTGGCCGATGATGTGGCGGTTGAGTTCGTGGACGATCTCGCGGGGGGTCATGGACATGATCAATACGGTCCTTGGGCAGGTGAGTCAGCGTGGAAAAGCCCCTTCACCGGGAAGGGGCGCCAGAACAGCTGAATCAGTCGGCCAGGTCCTGCTCCTCGATGGTCAGGTTGTGGTTAGTGAAGACGCAGATGTCGCCGGCGATGTTCAGGGCGGTCTCGGCGATTTCGCGGGCCGAGAGGTCGGTCTTGTTCAGCAGGGCACGGGCTGCGGCCTGGGCATAGGCGCCGCCGGACCCCATGGCGATCAGGCCATCTTCGGGTTCGACCACATCACCGTTGCCGGTGATGATCAGGGATGCATCCTTGTTGGCCACGGCCAGCATGGCTTCCAGGCGGCTCAGGGAGCGGTCGGTACGCCATTCCTTGGCCAGCTCGACGGCGGCGCGTACCAGGTGACCCTGGTGTTTTTCCAGCTGACCTTCAAAGCGCTCGAACAGGGTGAAGGCGTCGGCAGTAGCGCCGGCGAAGCCCGCGATGACCTGGCCGTGGTACAGGCGGCGCACCTTCTTGGCGTTGCCTTTCATCACGGTGTTGCCAAGGGATACCTGGCCGTCGCCGCCCATGACGACTTTGCCGTTACGGCGGACAGAAACGATTGTGGTCAAGGGGAGAGTCTCCACGCAGCGGGGCGAAAGTGCCTGATGCAGACTCATATGGGGGTGGGGGGAAGGATTTCAACCGGGGGGGATGAATGGTCGCGCTTGGCGGGGTGGCTATGTGAAGGCATTCGCGGGCACGCCCGCTCCCACAGGGTTACCACATACCTTGGAATTGTGGTGATCCTGTGGGAGCGGGCGTGCCCGCGAAGCATGTTACTCAGGCCTCGTGGCAGATGTGCCCATCGACCAAGGTATAACGCACCGCGCCCGGCAGGCAGTGGCCGATGAACGGGCAGTTCTCGCCACGGGAGAACCATTGTTCGCCAGCAACGGTGGACGCTTGCGGGTCGAACAGCACCAGGTCGGCCGCGCCACCCACTTTCAGCTCACCGGCCGGCAGGCGCAGCGCGGCAGCCGGGCCGCTGCTCAGACGAGCCAGCAAGGTCGGCAGGTCGAGCAGGCCGTCCTGCACCAGGGTCATGGCCAGTGGCAGCAGCAACTCGACGCTGCTGATACCCGGCTCGGTGGCGCCGAACGGGGCCAGCTTGGCGTCGCGCTCGTGCGGCTGGTGGTGGCTGGAGATGGCCTGGATCACCCCCGACTTCACCGCCTCGCGCAACCCGTCACGGTCGGCAGCGGTGCGCAGCGGCGGCTGCACGTGGTACAGGCTGGAGAACTCGCGCAGCGACTCGTCCGTGAGGATCAGCTGGTACAGCGCTACATCGGCGGTTACCGGCAGGCCCAAGGCCTGGGCCTGGGCGATCAGCCGCGCGCCACGGGCGCTGGTGATCTGGCTGAAGTGCGCACGCACGCCGCTCTGTTCCACCAGCAGCAGGTTGCGCGCCAGGGCCACGGTTTCGGCGCTTTCCGGGATGCCCGGCAGCCCGAGGAAGCTGGCCATGGCACCTTCGTGGGCCAGGCCGCCCTGGGCCAGATCGCGGTCCTGGGAGTGGAACACCACCGTCAGATCGAAGGTGGCGGCATACTCCAGGGCGCGGGCCAGGGTACGGTTGTTGGGGATTTCCTTCAGGCCGTTGCCAAACGCTACGCAACCGGTGTCACGCAGGGCCACCAGTTCGGCCAGTTGCTCGCCCTCCAGGCCCTTGGTCAGGGCGCCGACCGGGTAGACCTTGCTGTTGGCGGCTTCGCGGGCGCGGTCAAGGATAAGTTCGGCTACCGCCGAGGTGTCCAGCACAGGCTTGGTCTGTGGCGGGCAGCACAGGCTGGTGACACCGCCGGCAACGGCAGCGCGGGTTTCACTGGCGATGTTGCCTTTACGGCTGTAACCCGGCTCGCGCAGGGACACGCCCAGGTCGACCAGGCCGGGCGCAGCGACCAGGCCATTAGCCTGGATCGTGCGGCTGGCGCTGAAACCGGCCGGTGCGGCGCCGATGGCGACAATGCGGCCGCCGTCCAGGTGCAGGTCGGTGACCTGGTCCAGGCCGCTGTTGGGGTCGATCACCCGTGCGCCGAGAATACTGATGGTCACTGGGCGTTCTCCTGGTCCAATTGACGTTGCGCGTTCTGCCCGCTCATGGCCATGGACAGCACGGCCATGCGCACGGCGATACCGTAGGTGACCTGGTTGAGGATCACCGAGTGCTTGCCATCGGCAACCGCCGACTCGATTTCCACGCCACGGTTGATCGGGCCCGGGTGCATGACGATGGCGTCAGGCTTGGCCCCGGCCAGGCGTGCAGTCGTCAGGCCGAACAGGCGGTAGAACTCGCCTTCACTGGGCAGCAGGCCACCGGCCATGCGCTCACGCTGCAGGCGCAGCATGATCACCACGTCGACGTCTTTCAGGCCTTCGGCGAGGTCGGTGTAGACCTTTACGCCGTACTGCTCGATACCGATCGGGATCAGGGTTTTCGGCCCGATCACGCGGATGTCCGGGCAACCCAGCGCTTTGAGCGCGAGCATGTCGGAACGGGCCACACGCGAGTGCAGGATGTCGCCGACGATGGCCACGGACAGGTTTTCGAAGCTGCCTTTGTGACGGCGGATGGTGAGCATGTCGAGCATGCCCTGGGTCGGGTGCGCGTGGCGGCCGTCACCGCCGTTGATCACGGCCACTTCCGGGCACACGTGCTCGGCGATGAAGTGCGCGGCGCCGGAGTCGGAGTGGCGTACGACGAACATGTCGGCGGCCATGGCTTCGAGGTTGCGCAGGGTGTCGAACAGGGTCTCGCCCTTGCTGGTCGAGGAAGTCGACACGTTCAGGCTGATCACGTCGGCCGACAGGCGCTGGGCTGCCAGCTCGAAGGTGGTACGGGTACGGGTTGAGTTCTCGAAGAACACGTTGCACACAGTCTTGCCGCGCAGCAACGGGACTTTTTTCACAGCCCGGGCACCGACTTCCAGGAAGGAGTCGGCGGTGTCGAGGATCTCGGTGAGCAGTTCGCGGGGCAAACCGTCAAGCGAGAGGAAGTGGCGCAGCTGGCCCTGATCATTGAGCTGCAGCGGGCGCTTGGCGTCGATTGGCGTCATCGCGGGGGACTCTTAAAGGGCGGAAGCGGAGGCGAGGTCCTGGCGCTCGAGGGCGAGCGGTGCGGGTCCGGTCAATTTTACCCGTTCATGGGCGCCCAGCGACAGGGTGGCGCCGAGCACGTTCGGGCGAATCGGCAGTTCGCCGGCATCCAGGTCCAGCAGGCAGACCAGGGTGACGCTGGCCGGGCGGCCGTAATCGAACAGTTCGTTGAGCGCCGCGCGGATGGTACGACCGCTCATCAGCACGTCATCCACCAGCACCAGATGCTGGCCTTCGACCTCGAACGGCAGCTCGGACGGGCGCACTTGTGGGTGCAGGCCGTTCTGGCTGAAGTCATCGCGGTAGAACGAGACGTCCAGGGTACCCATGGGGCTGGTGTCGGCCATGGCATCCTGCAGGGCCTGGGCAACCCAGACGCCGCCGGTGCGGATACCGATGTAACGGGGCTCGGTGATTGCCCGGCGCGCCAGGTGGGCACGAAGGTCGACAGCCATCTGCCGGATCAGCTCGGCGGGATTGGGTAGGCTCATTGCGGGCTCCTCGGAAGGGTGCGCCGGGTGGGCCCGGCGGCAAAGATGATCAGGTATTGGCCTCCAGCCAGCCTTGCAGCAGCAAGGCAGCGGCAATGGCATCGACCGGGTTGTCGCGGTAGCTGCCACGCTGGCCGCCACGGGCCATGCGCTCGCCTTTGGCCTCGAAGGTGGTCAGGCGCTCGTCGTGCGTGTGCACGGGCAGGTTGAAGCGGCCGTTCAGGCGGCGGGCGAACTTTTCGGCGCGGGCGCTCATTTCGCTGGGCGTGCCGTCCATGTTCAGCGGCAGGCCGACGACAATGGCATCTGGCTTCCATTCGGCAATCAGCTTTTCCACCTGGGCCCAGTCCGGTACGCCGTTCTGCGCCTTCAGGGTGCACAGTTCGCGGGCCTGGCCGGTAATCACCTGGCCGACGGCCACGCCGATCTGTTTGCTGCCATAGTCGAAGCCCAGCAGCAGGCGTAGCTCAGCCATCAGGCGTGGCCCGCCTGGCTGGTCAGCAGGTGCAGGTTGATCCCCAGGCTGGCGGCCGCAGCCTCAAGGCGCAGGTCGCTGGCCATGCCGAAGACGATTTCCGGGTCGAACGGGCAGTTCAGCCACGCGTTGTCGGCCAACTCCGCTTCCAGTTGGCCCGCTTCCCAACCGGCATAGCCCAAGGTGATCAGGCTCTGCTTCGGGCCCACCCCGGCGGCGATAGCCAGCAGTATGTCCTGTGACGTGGTCAGCGACAGCCCTTCCAGTGCCACGCTGGCCTGGAAACTGCACTCGCTGCTGTGCAGCACGAAGCCGCGGTCGGTTTGTACCGGGCCACCCTGGTAGATCGGCACCTGCAAGGTGCTGGCCGGCGGCGTTTCGTCCGGGCGCAGTTGCTCGAGGATGTCGGCCAGGCTCAGTTCCTGTGGTCGGTTGACCACCAGGCCCATGGCGCCATGCTCATTGTGCTCGACGATATACGTGAGGGTCTGGGCGAAGTTCGGATCGGCCATGTGCGGCATGGCGATCAGGAACTGGTGCTTGAGGTAGCTGGGTGCGAGGGTTTTCATGGGGGATAGTGTGGCGCCAGGTGGCGAGACTGACAAGGTGGGCTTTGTGTCGCTGGTGCCGGGCCCTTCGCGGGGATGCCCGCTCCCGACAGTACGCCACAGGCTTCATGGCCGGCGAGCAACCTGTGGGAGCGGGCGTGCCCACAAAAAGAGGCCGGCACAGGCAGAAAATCAGTTACTGGACAAACGGTCCCCACGGGCAAACCGCCAGGTACGAATGATCTCCAGCCGGTCAAACTCGGCCAGATCCCCGGTAAACGGTGCAAACGGCGCGGCCAGCCGCACGATGCGTTGCGCCGCCTGGTCCAGCACGGGCTGCCCGGATGATTCCAGTACCAGCACCTCGTACAGCGAGCCATCGCGGTTGATCGACACCATCATGCGCAAGTTGCCGTAGATTTGCTGTCGGCGTGCTTCGTCGGGGTAGTTGAGGTTACCCACGCGCTCGACCTTCTTGCGCCACTCTTCCTTGTACCAGGCGCCCTTGTCGCGCATGGTCGACGCGGCGTTCAGGCGATGGATGCGCGGGCGCTTGGCGTACATTTGCTGCTCGTTGGACAGCTCCGCCTCCAGGCTGGCGATCTGGCTGGACAGCTGCGAGCTGTCGAAGTCCGGTGCCGGTGCGGCTGGCTTGGGCTGCGCTTTGCTTTCCTTGGGTTTGGGCTCGACCTTGTGCGGCTTGGACGCCGTCGTCACCACTGCCGACTTTTTCGGGGGAGGGGGTGGGACTACCTCGGGCCTGGCCGCAGGCGGTGGGGTGATCTTGTTGATCTTGCTGTCCTGGAACGGCGCCAGCTCGGTGGTCTTGGGCACCGCTTTCTTGTCCAGGGTGCCGCTGCCTTGCTGGTTGTCCTGGGCCTGGAAGTCAGCCTTCTCGGGCGGTTTCTCGCTCTTGAAGGTGGCCAGGGTGATGTCCATGGTGTGGCGGATTTCGGCAGGCTTGACGACGGTGAAGCCGACGCCAAGGATCAGCGCCAGGTGCACCAGCGCAGCCAGGAACAGGGTGAAGCCAAGCCGGTCCGCAGGGCGAACACGGGGAGGCAGCAGGTCGGCAGGGACGTCAGCGGGGTGCGTCATCAGGTATCCAGCAACCGCAGGGCGGGGCAGCAGCTCAGTCGAATAGGACCGGCATCATACCCCACTCTACGGCTTTACTTCGCGTTGGCTGTCAGCGTGCCTTTAGCTTGCGATCAATGGCATCCATCAGCTTGCCACCGATATCGGTGTTGTAGGCGGCATCGATTTCGCGGATACAGGTGGGGCTTGTGACGTTGATTTCGGTGAGGTAGTCGCCGATCACGTCCAGGCCAACGAACAGCAGGCCCTTCTCGCGCAGCGTCGGGCCGACCTGGGCGGCGATCCAGCGGTCGCGCTCGGTCAGTGGGCGGGCTTCGCCACGCCCGCCCGCGGCCAGGTTGCCACGGGTTTCGCCGCTGGCCGGAATGCGTGCCAGGCAATAGTCCACTGGCTCGCCATCGATCATCAGGATGCGCTTGTCGCCGTCCTTGATTGCCGGCAGGTAGGCCTGCGCCATGATCTGCTGGGTGCCCAGTGCGGTCAGGGTTTCCAGGATCACCGACAGGTTGGGGTCGCCAGCCCGGTGACGGAAGATCGATGTACCGCCCATGCCATCCAGTGGCTTGAGGATCACGTCGGCATGCTTGGCGGTGAATTCGCGAATGATGTCCGGGCGGCGGCTGACCAAGGTCGGGGTGGTGCATTGCGGGAACAACGTGGCGAACATCTTCTCGTTGCAGTCGCGCAGGCTTTGCGGGCGGTTTACCACCAGTACGCCATCGTTCTCGGCCTGTTCCAGCAGGTAAGTGCTGTAGACGAACTCCATGTCGAAGGGCGGGTCCTTGCGCATCAGGATTGCGTCCAGCTCTGCCAGCGGGCTGTCCTGCTCCTCGCCCAGTTCGAACCAGCGTGCAGGGTCGGCAAACACCTTCAGCGGGCGCATGCGGGCGCGGGCCTTGCCTTCGCCCTGATACAGGTCTTGCTGTTCCATGTAGAACAGGCTCCAGCCGCGTGCCTGGGCGGCCAGCAGCATGGCCAGCGAGCTGTCCTTCTTGTAGGAGATGGACGCGATGGGGTCCATCACAATGCCGAGGCGAACGCTCATGGGGGGTCCTCTTGGCGGCAGGTGGCCGCAGTGGATCGAAAGAAAAGTGGCTCAGGGTGGCGCCGCGAACGCCGACGGTCAAGGGGCGCGGCAGATGGAATGGCCACCCGGAGTATGCTAAAAATGCAGCTGCAAGCCTTGAGCTACAAGCCTCAAGAAAAGAGCATCCATGCGCCGAGCTGCTTTCTTGCAGCTTGCCGCTTGCAACTTGCGGCTTCAATCCTACTGGTAGGCGTCTATGGAACAACCCCTGAAGGTGATGGTGATCGACGATTCCCGCACGATCCGCCGCACCGCGCAGATGTTGCTCGGTGAAGCGGGCTGCGAGGTGATCACCGCCAGCGATGGCTTCGATGCCCTGGCCAAGATCGTCGACCATCAGCCCAGTATCATTTTCGTCGATGTGTTGATGCCACGCCTGGACGGCTACCAGACCTGCGCGGTAATCAAGCACAACAGTGCCTTCAAGGACACCCCGGTTATCCTGCTGTCGTCCCGCGATGGCCTGTTTGACAAGGCCCGTGGCCGGGTGGTCGGTTCCGATCAATTCCTGACCAAGCCGTTCAGCAAGGAAGAACTGCTCGACGCGATCCGCGCCCATGTGCCCGGGTTTGCCGCACCTCAACAACACGCACCCTGACCGAGCCCCGCCATGGCGCGGTCCTACTTTCCTGATGGGGAAACAGCATGGCCCGAGTTCTGATTGTCGACGACTCGCCGACAGAGATGTACAGATTGACCGAATGGCTGGAAAAGCACGGCTACCAGGTGCTCAAGGCCAGCAACGGTGCCGACGGCGTGGCCCTGGCCCGGCAGGACAAGCCCGACGCGGTGCTGATGGACATCGTCATGCCTGGCATGAACGGCTTCCAGGCCACCCGCCAGCTCAGCAAGGACCCGGAGACCAGCGCTATTCCAGTGATCGTGGTAACCACCAAGGACCAGGAAACCGACCGTATCTGGGCCACGCGCCAGGGTGCCCGTGACTTCCTGACCAAACCGGTGGAAGAGGAGGCGCTGATCGCCAAGCTCAAAGAAGTGCTGGGGGCTTGACCACCCGCCCGCAAGGTGCGTCGCTGACCGCCTTTGAGTTGTTGCTGGACATCGACCGGCGCTGTCGCCTGCTGGTCGCCGACCAGCCGCCGCAGGACAACCGCGTGCAGCAGTGGAGCGGCATTGGTTTTCGCATTGCCGGGCAGTGGTTCGTCGCGCCCATGGGCGAAGTGGCCGAGGTGCTGCGCGAACCGCGCAGTAGCCGCGTCCCCGGCGTGCAGCCGTGGGTGTGCGGGGTGGCCAACCTGCGTGGCCGGCTGTTGCCGGTGATGGACCTGAGCTGCTTCTTCGGCCTGGGTCACGCCGCACCGGGCAAGCAGCGGCGAGTGCTGGTGCTGGATCACGACGACCTGTTCGTCGGTTTGCTGGTCGACGAGGTGCTGGGCCTTCAGCACTTTGCCCTCGATAGCCTGCAGCTGTCGCCGCCGCAGCCGCTGATCCCTGCCGCTGCACGCTTTGTGCAGGGGTATTTTCCGCGTGAACGTAACTGGGCGATCTTCAGCCCCTTCGCCCTGGCCCAGGCGCCGGGCTTTCTCGATGTGGCGTTATAGGACCTGCGAACGTGAACAAGCCTGCCACCCCCGTCACTGCCACTACCGTGAGCCCACGTACCCGCAGCATCGCGCAGATCACCGTGCTGTTCCTGATCCTGATCCTTTCGATCATCTTGCTGTTCGCCAACTTTGCTTACCTGAATACCCAATCCAACTACGACAAGCAGTACATCGGCCATGCCGGCGAGCTGCGCGTGCTGTCGCAGCGTATCGCCAAGAACGCCACCGAGGCGGCCACCGGCAAGGCCCTGGCCTTCAAGCTGCTGTCGGATGCACGCAATGATTTCGAACGGCGCTGGGGCTACCTGCGCCAGGGTGACAAGTCCACTGGCCTGCCGCCCGCGCCACCTTCGGTGCGTGACGAGATGGAATCGGTACGCCGCGACTGGGAAAACCTGCGCAAGAACACCGACATCATCCTGGCCAGCGAGCAGACCGTGCTGTCGCTGCACCAGGTGGCAGCGACCCTGGCCGAGACCGTGCCGCAGTTGCAGGTGGAATACGAAAAAGTGGTCGAGATCCTGCTGCAGAGCGGTGCCCCGGCCAATCAGGTTGCGGTGGCCCAGCGCCAGCTGTTGCTGGCCGAACGCATCCTTGGCTCGGTTAACACCGTGCTGGCCGGTGACGACAGCGCCGCCCAGGCGGCCGATGCCTTCGGCCGTGACGCCGGGCGCTTTGGCCAGGTGCTGGAGGGCATGCTCAATGGCAATGCGACAATCCAGGTCACCCGCGTCGAGGACGCCGACGCGCGTGCGCGGCTGGCCGAAATCGCAGAGTTGTTCCAGTTCGTTGCCGGTTCGGTGGATGAAATCCTCGAAACCTCGCCCGAACTGTTCCGTGTGCGGGAGGCTGCGGGCAACATCTTCAGCCTTTCGCAAACCCTGCTCGACGAAGCGTCGCACCTGGCGAACGGTTTCGAGAACCTGGCTGGCGGGCGCACCCTCGACACCGTTGGCGGCTATGTCCTGGGGCTGCTGGCGCTGGCCTCGATCATCCTCATCGGCCTGGTCATGGTGCGCACCACCAACCGACAACTGCGCGAGACCGCAGAAAAGAACGAACGCAACCAGCAGGCCATCATGCGCCTGCTCGACGAAATCGAAGAGCTGGCAGATGGCGACCTGACGGTGACCGTATCGGTGACTGAAGACTTCACCGGTGCCATTGCCGACTCGATCAACTATTCCGTGGACCAATTGCGCGACCTGGTCGCCACCATCAACCACAGTGCAGTGCAGGTTGCTGCCGCCGTGCAGGACACGCAGAACACTGCGCGGCAACTGGCCAAGGCCTCCGAGCACCAGGCTGCACAGATCAGCGAGGCGTCCGAGGCGGTGGGCGACATGGTCGAGTCGATCGACCGGGTATCGGCGCATGCCTACGAATCGGCCAAGGTGGCCGAGCGTTCGGTGGCCATCGCCAACAAGGGCAACGAGGTGGTGCACAACACCATCAACGGCATGGACAACATTCGCGAGCAGATCCAGGACACCGCCAAGCGGATCAAGCGTCTGGGCGAGTCCTCACAGGAAATCGGCGACATCGTCAGCCTGATCGACGACATTGCCGACCAGACCAACATTCTTGCCTTGAACGCCGCCATCCAGGCCTCGCTGGCCGGTGAGGCCGGCCGCGGGTTTGCCGTGGTTGCCGACGAGGTGCAGCGCCTGGCCGAGCGCTCATCGTCTGCCACCCGCCAGATCGAGGCGCTGGTGCGTACCATTCAGGCCGATACCAACGAAGCGGTGATCTCCATGGAGCAGACCACCGCCGAGGTGGTGCGTGGCGCACGCCTGGCCCAGGATGCCGGGGTGGCGCTGGCCGAGATCGAAGGGGTATCGCAGAACCTCGCCGACCTTATCCACAGCATTTCCGACGCTGCCCAGTTGCAGACCTCGTCGGCCGGGCAGATCTCCCACACCATGGCGGTGATCCAGCAGATTACCGCACAAACCTCCGCCGGCTCCGGTGCCACCGCCGACAGCATCCGCCATTTGGCCCGCATGGCCAGCGAGATGCGCCGTTCGGTGTCCGGTTTCACCCTGCCACCCCCTACCGAGCCGCGTTAAGGAATAGTGACCATGGCTTCTGCAGTAAGCCCCGAACGTCACGAAACAGTGGCGCTGGCCTGGACCAAGGCCGCCATCCTCGATTGCCTGGGCCAGGCACGGCAGGCGCTGGAGCGCTTTGCCGGCGAGACGGGCGACCTGTCGATGATGGCTTTCGTGGTCGACAACCTGCACCAGGTGCACGGCTGCCTGCGCATGCTCGAACTGCGCGGCGCCACGCGCCTGGCCGAGGAGTTGGAGCTGTTTGCCAGGGCGTTGGCCGACGGCCAGGTCAGCCCCCGGGGTGATTGCCTGGGTGCATTGTTCCGCGGCCTGGAGCAGTTGCCCTCGTACCTGGAGCGGTTGCGCGGTGCTCGCCATGACCTGCCACTGGTGATGCTGCCGTTGCTCAACCAGCTGCGCGCCTGCCGGGGGGAGGAACCGCTGGCCCAGGCCAGCCTGATGACCGGCGCCGCCCAACGCTTTGCGGGTGACGATGACCTTGCCAACCTCGACCTGTCGCTGGGCAACTGGCGTGACCAGCTGCAGGCCGGGTCGGGGCGCGATGCGCTGCGTTCAGTGGTGACTGCACTGTGCGACGACTTGATGCGCATCAAGGAGCGCCTGGACCAGTACGGCCGCGGCGACCGTCAGCACCGCGAGCAGCTCGATGCGCTGCTGGCACCGTTGCGCCACGTGGCTGACACCCTGGCGGTACTGGGCTTTCAGCAACCGCGGCGGGTGATCATCGACCAGGTGCTGGCGTTGCAGGCATTGGCTCAGGGCGAGCGGGCGGTGGACGACGCGGTGTTGATGGATGTGGCAGGGGCCCTGCTGTACGTGGAGGCCTCCCTGAACGGCATGGTCGGCCCTTTGGAGGAAAACGGCCAAGGTAGCCTGCCGGGCTCGGACCTGGCCGAGATACGCCAGCTGGTGCTGAATGAATCGCTGAACGTGTTGCAACAGGCCAAGGATCTGATCGGCGATTACCTGGAGTCCGACTGGCCGCGGCAACGCCTGCAACCCTTGCCGGGGCTGCTGCAGCAGATCCGCGGGGCACTGGCCATGTTGATGCTGCCCGCTGTGGCCGAGCTGTTTGTCGGCTGCGCAAGCTATGTGCAGCGTTGGCTGCAGCACCTGGAGGAAGAGCCGCCGATTGATGAGCTGACGCACTTGGCCGAGGCACTGAGCGCTGCCGAATGCTACCTGCAATGGCGAGCGGCAGACCCGCTGGCCGATGGTCAACCCTTTATCGAGATGGCACGGGCCAGCCTGGCGGCGCTGGGTGTGCAGTGCGCGGTGGTCGGGGCCAGCCCAGACCAGTACGGCAATGGCGATGGCATCGATGACGAGCTTCGCCAAGTGTTCCTTGACGAGGCGGGCGAACTGCTGCCGGAAATCGAGCGCCACTGGCTGCGCTGGCGTGCCGACAACCAGCAGCGCGAGGCACTGGGCGAAGTGCGTCGTGCGCTGCATACACTCAAAGGCAGCGGCCGCATGGTGCATGCCGAGGCGGTGGCTGAACTGGCCTGGGGCGCCGAGCACCTGCTGAACCGGGTGCTCGAGGGCCGCAGCGTGCTCAGCCCGGAAGGGGTTGTAGCGCTGCAGCAGGTGTTCGTTCACCTGCCTGACCTGCTGGCCGACTTTGCCGCCGGCCAGTTGCCGCAACTGACTGAAATCGAGCAATTGGCCGGGCATCTACACAGCCTGGCCGAAAACGATGCCCCGGCGGCTGCCGGTGTCGATGGCCTCGATCCGCAGTTGCTGGGCATTTTTCGCACCGAGGCGCAGGGTCATCTGGCCAGTCTTGAGGTTTATCTGCAAAGCGCCGGCGGCCACGACACGCCGGTCAGCGATGACTTGCAGCGTGCCTTGCATACACTCAAAGGCAGTGCCGCCATGGCCGGTGTGATGCCGGTCGCCGAACTGGCCACCGCCTTCGACCGCCTGGCCCGTGAATACAAGGGCCATCAGCTGCCACTGCAAATGGCCGAGATGGAGTGGCTGGAAGCTGCGCGCTCGTTGTTCCATCTGGGCTTGGCGCAACTCGATAGCACGCCCCTGGCCGCCATCCCCGGTGCCGCGGAACTGATCGAGCAGGTGGGCCAGGCCGTGGACAGCCGCCTGGCCAGCCTGCATGAAGACCCGCACCAGGCCGGCCGCAGCAAGCGTGATCCGCAGTTGGTCGCCAGCTTTCTGGCCCAGGCCATGGACATCCTGCTCGATGCAGAGACGTTGTTGTCGCGCTGGCAGCAACAGCCCGGCCAGCGTGCCGCACTGGATAACCTGCTCGACCAGATGACCACCTTGGGGCACGCCGCGCACCTGGCCGACCTGTGGCAGATGGATGAGGTGTGCGAGGCGTTGCTGGACCTGTATGGCGCGGTGGAGGAAGGCAGCCTGCCTGCCGATTCCCGCTTCTTCAGCCAGGCGCAGCGGGCCCATGAAGCGTTGCTGGACATGCTGGACGAAGTGGCGGCCGGGCAGGATATTCCACCGCGCCCGGAGCTGGTCGAAAGCCTGCGCAACCTGCTGGACCAGGCCCTGGCACCGGATGCCACCGGCCTGGTGGGCATCGATACGGTCACACCGCTGCATCCGGACATGGACCTGGCCGATACCTTGGGGTTGCCACACCCGCCGTTGCAGCCGCAGGTGGCCGAGCCGCTTGCCGAGGAGGCGGAAAGCCCTGGCGAAGAGCTGCTGGAAGTGTTCCTGGAAGAAAGCTCGGACATCGTCGAGAGCGCCGCGGCGGCTCTGGCGCGCTGGCAGGCCGACCCGCGCAGCAGCGTCGAGGTGGACAACCTGATGCGTGACCTGCACACCCTCAAAGGCGTGGCGCGCATGGTCGAAATTACCCCGATCGGCGACCTGGCCCACGAACTGGAGTTCCTCTACGAGCTGTTGGCTGCAGGTAGATTGCCGCCAAGCGCGCCGCTGTTCGCACTGCTGCAGAACTGCCACGACCGGCTGGCGCATATGCTTGACGCTGTGCGCCTGGGGCAGCCGCTGCATGCCGCTACAGCGCTGATTGACTACATTCGCAACTTCAGCAGCGCCGCACTGACAGACAGTGCCGCGGGCCAGGGGCCGCCAGAAGCTGCAACTGCCGAAGTACCGGCAGTAGCGCCAGAGCGGGCACCGGGTGACATGGTCAAGGTCGACGCCGAGCTGCTCGACGACCTGGGTAACCTGGCCGGCGAGCACTCGATCATCCGGGGGCGCATCGAGCAGCAGGTCAACGACGCGCAGTTCGCCCTTAACGAGATGGAAACCACACTCGAGCGCATGCGTGATCAGTTGCTGCGTCTGGATGTCGAGACCCAGGGGCGAATCTCCAGCCGGCAGCAGTTCGAAGGCGATGCCTATGACGACTTCGACCCGCTGGAAATGGACCGCCACTCCCAGCTGCAGCAACTGTCACGGGCCCTCTTCGAGTCTGCCTCGGACCTGCTCGACCTGAAGGAGACCCTCGCTCAGCGCGCTCAGGAGGCCTACAGCCTGCTGCAACAGCAGGCGCGGGTGAACAGCCAGTTGCAGGAGGGCCTGACGGCCACTCTGATGGTGCCGTTCGAGCGCCTGGTGCCGCGCTTGCAGCGCGTGGTGCGGCAGGTAGCCAGCGAGCTGGGCAAGCAGGTGGAATTGGTGGTTGGCAATGCCGAGGGCGAACTGGACCGCAGCGTGCTGGAACGTATGGTGGCGCCGCTGGAGCATATGCTGCGCAACGCCGTTGACCACGGCCTGGAAAGCCGCGCAATGCGCCTGGCCGCCGGCAAGCCGGAGCAGGGCACCATTCACCTGAATTTGCTGCATGAGGGCGCCGATATCGTCATCGAAATGACGGATGATGGTGCCGGCGTGCCCTTGGAGGCGGTGCGGCGCAAGGCCATCAAGCGCGGCCTGCTGGACCCGCAGGCGCAGTTGAGTGACCACGAGATCCTGCAGTTCATCCTGCGGCCAGGCTTTTCCACCGCCGAAAAGATCACCCAGATTTCCGGGCGTGGGCTGGGCATGGATGTGGTGCACGAGGAGGTCAAGCAACTGGGTGGCTCGATGAGTATCGAGTCGGCGCAGGGCAAGGGGGCGCGTTTCCTGATCCGCCTGCCGTTCACCGTGTCGATCAACCGTGCGCTGATGGTGCACCTGGGCGAAGAGCAATACGCCATTCCGCTCAATACCATCGAGGGCATCGTCCGTGTGCCACCTGCCGAGCTTGCGGCGTGCTACCAGCTGGACTCGCCCCGCTATGTCTATGCCGGCCACGAATACGAGCTGCGCTACCTGGGCGAGTTGCTGCAAGGCCTGCCGCGCCCGGCGCTGCTGGGGCAGAGCGTGCCGTTGCCGGTGCTGCTGGTGCATTCCAAGGAGCAGTCGTTCGCCATCCAGGTCGACAGCCTGTCGCCCAGCCGCGAGATCGTGGTGAAAAGCCTGGGACCGCAGTTTGCCGCGGTTGCCGGGTTATCGGGGGCGACACTGCTAGGCGATGGCCGGGTGGTGCTGATTCTTGACCTGCTGGGCCAGCTGCGCGGCCAGCAGCGACGGCTGGCCCGCCTGCCCGGTGGTGGTAGCCAACGCCAGTTGCTTGGCCCGGCACCGCGCCGTGCCTTGCTGGTGATGGTGGTGGACGATTCGGTAACCGTACGCAAGGTGACCAGCCGCCTGCTGGAGCGTCACGGCATGAGCGTGCTTACGGCCAAGGATGGTGTCGATGCCATGGCCCTGCTGGAAGAGCACCGGCCTGACGTGTTGTTGCTGGACATCGAAATGCCGCGCATGGACGGCTTCGAGGTGGCCACACGCATTCGCCGTGACGCACGGCTGAAAGACTTGCCGATCATCATGATCACCTCGCGCACCGGCCAAAAGCACCGGGACCGCGCCATGGCCATCGGCGTCAATGAATACCTGGGCAAGCCGTACCAGGAATCGCTGCTGTTGCAGAGCATCGCCCATTGGAGCCAGGCCCATGCTTGAACTGATTTCCGGCCAGCGCAGCAGCCTGACCGGGCTGTTGCTGCCGTTGGGCGACCGCACGCTGGTGTTGCCCAACGTGGCGGTGGCCGAGTTGAGCGGGCAGCGTAACCTGGTGTGCCAACACGGCGACCCCGCCTGGCACCTGGGGTGGATCGACTGGCGTCAGCAACGCCTGCCGTTGATCGGTTTCGAGGCCGCATGCGGTGGTGAGACGCCCTGCGGCGAGCGGGCTCGCGTGGTGGTGCTCAATGCGTTGGGCGATACCGGTTTGCGGTACCTGGCGCTGTTGCTGCAGGACATTCCGCGCTCGTGCAAGCTCGACAGCCAGCTTAACTACGTGGATGTGGCGCTGGGCAGGTTGGAGCTGGCAGCGGTGCAGGTGGGTGAGCAGGTGGCGCGGGTGCCGGACCTGGTCGCATTGGAAAGGCTGGTGCGTGACGCGGATCTGCAACCTGACCTTGGTTAGGATGTGAAGCGCAGGGTCTGGTGGTCTGGAGTGGGAGCGGCCTTGTGTCGCGATAGGGCTGCGCAGCAGCCCCGGCGGTTCATGCAGTGGCAATGAAAGCCTGGGGCCGCTTCGCGCCCCTTTCGCGACACAAGGCCGCTCCCACAAAGAGCGAGGTCATCAACATCACAACAGGAACCCAGCCCACCTCAGGAGGTCTGTGTTTGCATGTATTACGGTGAACGCTTCAACGCCTGGACCCACCTGGTCGGTGCTGTCCTCGCTGCTATTGGTGCCATCTGGCTGATTGTGGTCGCGGGCCTGCAAGGCGACCCGTGGAAGATCGTCAGCTTCTCCATCTACGGCGGCACGCTGCTGTTGCTGTACAGCATTTCCACCCTGTACCACAGCACCCGTGGGCGGGCGAAAGTGATCATGCGCAAGCTCGACCACCTGTCGATCTATCTGTTGATTGCCGGCAGCTACACGCCGTTTTGCCTGGTCAGCCTGCGCGGCCCTTGGGGATGGAGCCTGTTCGGCGTGGTCTGGGGGCTGGCGATCATCGGCATGTTGCAAGAGATCAAGCCGCGCTCCGAGGCGCGGATCCTGTCGATCATCATCTATGCGGTAATGGGCTGGATCGTTCTGGTGGCAGTCAAGCCACTGCTGAACTCGCTGGGCACTGCCGGCTTCGCCTGGCTGGCTGCCGGCGGCGTGTTCTACACCGTCGGCATCATCTTCTTCACCTTCGACAGCCGCTTCCGCCACTGGCATGGCATCTGGCACCTGTTCGTGATCGCTGGCAGCCTGATGCACTTCGTGGCGGTGTCGCTCTACGTGCGCTAGTTAAAAATCGCCCCACAACTGCTGTGCCACCGACAGCGCCACCACCGGTGCGGTCTCGGTGCGCAGCACGCGCGGGCCAAGGCGTGCTGCGTGGAAGCCGGCGGCTTTGGCCTGCTCGACCTCGGCTTCGCTCAGGCCGCCTTCGGGGCCGATCACGAAGGCCAGGGTGGCGGGCTTTTCATGGCTGGTGAGCGGCTCGGCCACCGGGTGCAGGACCAGCTTCAGGTCAGCCTTGGTGCTGCTCAACCATTCGGCCAGGGTCACGGGTGGGTGGATGACGGGCAAGGTAGAACGCCCGCATTGTTCACAGGCGCTGATCGCCACTTGGCGCCAGTGGGCCAGGCGCTTGTCGGCGCGTTCGTCTTTCAGGCGCACTTCGCAGCGTTCGCTGACGATCGGGGTGATTTCGTTGGCACCAAGCTCGGTGGCCTTCTGGATCGCCCAGTCCATGCGCTCGCCACGCGAGAGGCCCTGGCCCAGGTGCACATGCAGCGGTGAATCGGCCTGGCCGGCAAAAGCCTGGTCAAGGCTGACGCGGACAGTTTTCTTGCCCACCTCGAGCAACTGACCACGGTATTCCTGGCCGCTGCCATCGAACAGCTGCACGGCGTCGCCGGGGGCCATGCGCAGCACGCGGCCAATGTAATGGGCCTGGGCCTCGGGCAGGTCGTGCTCGCCAAGGCTCAGGGGGGCGTCGATGAAGAAGCGGGACAGTCTCATGGGTTTGCTCGGTAAATAGAGAGACGCAGATCCCCTGTGGGAGCGGGCGTGCCCGCGAATCAGGCGCCGCGGTGCCTGGCAAGGGCTTCGCCCTTGTTCGCGGGCTCGCCCGCTCCCACAGGAAAAGTGGTGTGGCGAATTGCCGGGCCTAGCCCGGGTCGCGGAAGTCGGGGTGGAAGTTGGCCGGTACTGCGACACTGACGCTGTCGCGGGTGGCGATATCGATGCCTTCGCTGGCCACTTCGGCAAGGAAGTCGATCTGCTCGGGGGTGATCACGTACGGCGGCAGGAAGTACACCACGCTGCCCAGCGGTCGCAGCAGGGCGCCGCGGGTCAGGGCGTGCTCGAACACCTTCAGGCCACGGCGCTCCTGCCAGGGGTAGGCCACCTTGCCTGCCTTGTCTTGAACCATTTCGATGGCCAGGGCCATGCCAGTCTGGCGTATTTCGGCAACATGAGCATGATCGGCCAAATGTGCAGTGGCTGTGGCCATGCGCGTGGCCAGGGCCTTGTTGGCCTCGATCACGTTGTCCTGCTCGAAGATATCCAGGGTCGCCAGCGCTGCAGCGCACGCCAGCGGGTTGCCGGTGTAGCTGTGCGAGTGCAGGAACGCGCGCAGTGTCGGGTAGTCGTCGTAGAACGCCTGGTACACCTTGTCGGTGGTCAGGCAGGCGGCCAGCGGCAGGTAGCCGCCGGTCAGGGCCTTGGACAGGCACAGGAAATCCGGGCGGATGCCGGCTTGCTCGCAGGCGAACATCGTGCCGGTGCGGCCGAAGCCTACGGCGATCTCGTCGTGGATAAGGTGCACGTCATAGCGGTCGCAGGCCTCGCGCAACAACTTGAGGTACACGGGGTGGTACATGCGCATGCCGCCGGCACCCTGGATCAGCGGCTCGACGATCACGGCGCTGATCGAGGCGTGGTGTTCGGCCAGGGTCTGCTCCATGGCCTGGAACATATTGCGCGAGTGCTCCTCCCAGCTCATGCCCTCGGGGCGCAGGTAGCAGTCAGGGCTTGGCACCTTGAGGGTGTCGAGCAGCAGCGCCTTGTAGGTCTCGGTGAACAGCGGCACATCACCCACCGACATGGCGGCAATGGTTTCGCCATGGTAGCTGTTGGTCAGGGTGACGAAGCGCTTCTTGTCCGGTTTGCCGATGTTCTGCCAGTAGTGGAAGCTCATCTTCAGCGCCACTTCGATGCACGACGAGCCATTGTCGGCATAGAACACACGGTCGAGACCGGCCGGGGTCATGGCGACCAGGCGTTCGGACAGCTCGATCACTGGCTGATGACTGAAACCGGCCAGGATCACGTGCTCGAGCTGGTCGACCTGGTCCTTGATGCGCTGGTTGATGCGCGGGTTGGCATGGCCGAACACGTTGACCCACCAGCTGCTTACCGCATCCAGGTAGCGTTTGCCCTCGAAGTCTTCCAGCCACACGCCTTCGCCGCGCTTGATCGGGATCAGCGGCAGCTGCTCGTGGTCTTTCATCTGGGTACAGGGGTGCCACAGGACCTTGAGGTCGCGTTGCATCCACTGATCATTGAGGCCCATGGGCACTTCTCCTGGCTTTGCGGCGTGGTTCGACCGCGTAAGCCTAAGCAATGCCGCAGGGCAGGACAACCGCTGCCGTTCAATGGCTGTGGGTGCCGGTCCATTCGAGCCTGCTGCCATGCACAGAGCAAAGCCCTGCAGGATGTGTTGCCGGAGTGAAGGCTCAGGCCTGAGGCTGTGCGAAGTCACCAGCCTCATGCAGAGGTCCCCTGCTACTGTGTGCCATAGCTACCGACAAAAATATGAGCTGCCAAAAGGACTTGATGTCACTGCGCTGGCAGGGTGCTCGGACCTGACGTATTCTTAACGCATCTTCCTGGGGCATTCCTGCCTCTCCCCGTTTCTGTAACCTCTGACTCGGAGTTCGCCGACATGGCTGCTGCTTGGGTGCGCCTGTGCGCGTTGGTATTGATTGGTGTGTCCAGCGGCGCTGCGCTGGCAAAAGACAAGACGCCCACGGCGATTGTCGTGGGGGGTGGCCTGGCAGGCCTGACGGCAGCCTACGAGCTGCAGAACAAAGGCTGGCAGGTGACCCTGCTGGAGGCCAAGGCGGGCATGGGCGGGCGTTCGGGCCTGGCCACCAGCGAGTGGATCGGCAACGCCAAGGCACAGCCGGTGCTCAACCAGTACCTCGACCGTTTCAAGCTTGAAACACTGCCGGCGCCCGAGTTCGTGCGAACCCCGGGTTACCTGATCGACGGCGAGTACTTCAGCGCCAGCGACCTGGCCACCAAGCAACCGGCCACTGCCGAGGCGCTCAAGCGTTACGAGAAAACCCTCGATGACCTGGCCCGTTCGATCGATGACCCGCTGAACCCGCAGGCAACCAGCACGCTGTTCGCCCTTGACCAGATCAACGTCTCCACCTGGCTGGACAAACTGCAACTGCCGGCCACCGCCCGTCAGTTGATCAATCAGCAGATCCGCACCCGCTACGATGAACCGTCCCGCCTGTCGCTGCTGTACTTCGCCCAGCAGAACCGCGTCTACCGCGGCGTCAGCGACCGCGACCTGCGCGCTGCGCGCCTGCCCGGTGGCAGCCCGGTGCTGGCCCAGGCTTTCGTCAAGCAGCTGAAAACCATCAAGACCAACTCTCCGGTTACCGCCATTGTCCAGGACAAGGATGGTGTCACGGTAAAAGTCGGCAGCCTCGGCTACAAGGCGGATTATCTGGTCATGGCCGTGCCCCTGCGCGCACTGGCCAAGATTCAGATGACCCCTGGCCTGGACAGCCAGCACCTGGCGGCGCTCAAGGGTACCAACTATGGTTGGCGCGACCAGATCATGCTCAAGTTCAAGAAACCCGTTTGGGAAAGCCGTGCACGCATGTCGGGCGAAATCTACAGTAACGCCGGCCTCGGCATGCTGTGGGTCGAGCCGGCGCTCAAGGGGGGGGCCAACGTGGTGATCAACCTGTCCGGCGATAACGCTCGCCTGCTGCAGGCCTTTGGTGAAAAGCAGATGGTCGACCAGGTGCTGATCCGTCTGCATGCGTTCTACCCCCAGGCCCGTGGTGCTTTCACCGGTTATGAGGTCAAGCGATACAGCGCGGACGCTGGCATGGGTGGTGCCTACCTGGCCTACGGCCCAGGGCAGATCAGTAAATACTGGCGCCTGTGGGAACGTCCGGTGCAGCGCATGATCTTTGCCGGTGAGCACACGGATGCCCTGTACCCGGGCACCCTGGAAGGCGCCCTGCGCAGTGGCCAGCGTGCGGCCAGCCAGGCACAGGACCTGTTGGCCGGCAAGTCGTTCGACCCGGCCAAGGCGCTGCCGGTTGCGGCGGCGGCAGGTGCGGTGGCCGCCAAGGAGAGCAAGGGCGGGTTCTTCTCCAATATGTTCGGCGGTTCGTCCGACAAGGGCGACAAAGCTGACAAAGCGCCGGCCAAAGCTGAGCCTAAGCAGGCCGAAGAGGCCAAGCAGGACAAGCCAGGCTTCTTCAAGCGCCTGTTCGGCGGGGCGCAAACGCCAGAGGCGAAGGCTGAGCCAATAGCCAAGGCTGAGGAAGTGGCGTCTGCACCTGCGCCCGCTCCACAGGCAGCTCCGGCTCCTGCAGCGCCTGCGCCTGTGGCCAAGGAAACGGCGGCCAAGCCTGCGGCAACCAAAGCCGCTCCCGCCAAGCATGCGCCCGCGCACAAGCCAGCCCACAAGCCTGCCGAGACGAAGAAGGCGACAGCCAAGACCGACCCAGCGAAGAAGGCTGTAACCACTACCCAGGCCAAGGCGGGCTGATTGATCGACAGTGCCGGCCTGATCGCAGCCTAAGGGCCGGCACTGCCAACTCTCCTACTATCGTTAATGTTTTCTTAATGGTCAGCTAAGAGAATAAATATCGGATTCCTCGATAATCCAAAGCAATTTTTTCCGCTTTTCTTCGATACGTTACGCGTTAGTCTGTGCATAGCTTTCACGGGGAAACACGCAACATGCAACTGCGCAATTCACCTTCTCGCTACGGCGTGGTCAGCATCATCCTGCATTGGGGCGTGGCGCTGGCAGTTTTCGGCCTGTTTGGCCTGGGCTTGTGGATGGTCGGCCTCGACTACTACAGCCCTTGGCGCAAAGCTGGCCCGGACCTGCACAAGAGCATCGGCCTGGTGCTGCTGGCGGTGATGCTGCTGCGGCTAGTCTGGCGTTTCATCAGCCCGCCACCATCGGCACCAACCAACCATGGTGCGGTCACACGCCTGGCGGCCAAGTTGGGCCACCTGGCCCTGTACCTTGGGCTGTTTGCGGTGATGGTTGCCGGTTACCTGATTTCCACCGCCGACGGCGTCGGCATTCCGGTGTTCGGCCTGTTCGAAGTGCCGGCACTGATCAGCGACCTGCCTGACCAGGCAGATGTGGCGGGTGTGGTTCATTTGTGGCTGGCTTGGGGGCTGGTGATTTTTGCCGTGCTGCATGCCCTTGCCGCGCTCAAGCATCATTTCATCGACCGTGACGCGACCCTGACTCGCATGCTGGGCCGCAAAGCTTGACTCTCAACCTCAATTACACAGGAAGGAACAGGATGTTGAAAAAGACTTTTGCCGCTCTGGCGCTCGGTACCGCTCTGCTCTCTGCTGGCCAGGCCATGGCTGCCGAGTACAAGATCGACAAGGAAGGCCAGCACGCGTTCGTTGACTGGAAAATCAGCCACCTGGGCTACAGCTTCATCCACGGTACTTTCAAGGATTTCGACGGCAACTTCAGCTGGGACAGTGCCAAGCCTGAAGCCAGCAAGATCAGTGTCGACTTGAAAACTGCCAGCCTGTGGTCGAACCACGCCGAGCGTGACAAGCACATCGCCAGCGCCGACTTCCTGGACGTGAAGAAGTACCCGGACGCCAAATTCGTCTCCACCAGCGTCAAGTCGACTGGCGACAAGACGGCTGATGTGACTGGCGACCTGACCATGCACGGTGTCACCAAACCGGTGACGTTCAAGGCTACCTTCAACGGTGAAGGCAAGGACCCATGGGGTGGTGAGCGCGCAGGCTTCAACGCCACCACGACGTTGAACCTGAACGACTTCGGCATCAAAGGCCCAGGCGCTACTTCGCAGACCCTGGACCTGGATATCAGTGTCGAAGGTGTGAAGCAGAAGTAATTTCTGCTAGCTGAAGACCGAGGGGGCCGCTTTGCGGCCCTATCACGACACAAGGCCGCTCCTGCAGAGATCAAGAAATTCTCTGCAGGCGCGGCCTTGTGTCGTGATAGGGCCGCGAAGCAGCCCCCTCGGTATTTCTCTCAGCCCTTGCGGGTCAGCAGCGCCGGGCGCTCACCGCGTGGGCGGCTTGGCAGGTCATCCAGTTGCTCAGGCGTCGGGAAGCGGTCCAGTTTGGACTCCTTGCGAATGATCACTGGCTGTTTTTCCGGCTGACGCGTGTTGCGCACGGCCGGCTCTTGCCGGGCAGCATCGTCACGCGCAGGGCGACCACGGCCACCGCCGCCATCACGACGGGCACCGCCACCGTTGTTGGCGCGGGGCGGGCGTTTTTCTCCGGCACCACTGCGTGGCTGGCCGCCATTGCGGGCTTGGCCCTGGCCGCCAGCGTTGCTGCGTTGGCTATTGCCTTGCCCCTGACCTTGGCCAGCACCACCCGGGCGGCGGTTGCGGCCCTGGTTCTTGCCCTGGTACGGGCTGACATAGTCGGCGCGGTTACCGAAGTTATCGAGCTCGTCGTCCAGGAATTCTTCCGGGTCGCGGTCTGCCGGCGGCTTCGGAACGCTGTTACTGCTGGCTTGCTGCGGGCGTGGCTTCTTGTCACGCGGCTTGCGCGGTTGCTGCTTGTCGCCGCTCTTTTCCTTGTCGTCCGGCTTGGCCGCAGCTTGCTGCCTGGCTTTGCCTTTGTCCTTGCCTTTGTCCTTGCGGCCGCCGTTGCTGTCTTTACCACCTTCGCCACGGGCTTGCTGGTTGCGGCCGCCGCGGCCGTTGTTCTGCGGGCGCTCGCGTGCTTCGGGCTTCTCGGCTTCTACCTGGCTGGCGTCGAAGCCCATCAGGTCGCCATCCGCGATGCGCTGCTTGGTCACCCGCTCGATGCTCTTGAGCAGCTTCTCTTCATCTGGCGCGACCAGGGAAATTGCTTCGCCCGAACGACCGGCACGGCCGGTACGGCCAATGCGGTGGACGTAGTCCTCCTCGACATTCGGCAGCTCGAAGTTGACAACGTGGGGCAACTGGTCGATGTCCAGGCCGCGGGCAGCGATGTCGGTGGCGACCAGTACGCGCACGCTGTTGGCCTTGAAGTCGGCCAAAGCCTTGGTGCGGGCGTTCTGGCTCTTGTTGCCGTGGATCGCGGCGGCGGTCAGGCCTTGCTTTTCCAGGTACTCGGCCAGGCGGTTGGCGCCATGCTTGGTTCGGGTGAACACCAACACCTGTTCCCAGGCGCCCAAGGTGATCAAGTGCGCCAGCAAGGCACGCTTGTGGCTGGCAGGCAGGCGATACACCCGCTGCTCGATACGCTCGACGGTGGTGTTCGGCGGGGTGACCTCGATACGCTCCGGGTTGTGCAGGAGCTTGTCGGCGAGGTCGGTGATGTCCTTGGAGAAGGTGGCCGAGAAGAGCAGGTTCTGGCGCTTGGCCGGCAGGCGGGCGAGGACCTTCTTGACGTCGTGGATGAAGCCCATGTCGAGCATGCGATCGGCTTCATCAAGTACAAGGATTTCCACGTGGGCCAGGTCGACCTTGCCTTGACCGGCCAGGTCGAGCAGGCGGCCTGGGCAGGCGACCAGCACATCAACGCCTTTGGCAATGGCCTGGATCTGCGGGTTCATGCCAACGCCGCCGAAGATGCAGGCGCTGACCAGTGGCAGGTCACGGGCATAGACCTTGAAACTGTCATGCACCTGGGCTGCCAGTTCGCGGGTCGGTGTCAGGACCAGCACGCGAGGCTGGCGTGGGCCGTGGCGCTGCGATTTGTCGGGATGGCCGGCCGGGAACAGGCGCTCGAGAATCGGCAGGGCGAAGCCGCCGGTTTTACCCGTACCTGTCTGTGCGGCAACCATCAGGTCGCGGCCTTGCAACACGGCGGGAATAGCCCGCTGTTGCACGGGGGTCGGCTGGGTGTAGCCCGCAGCCTCGATAGCGCGGACAAGAGCCTCGGAGAGACCGAGGGAAGCAAAGGACATGGGCGATCCTGTTCTCGTGTGGGCTGGGCCCGTTGGGATGTTCTGCCTGGCGCGACGGGCATCGGTGAAATGCGATCGCGTCCGGTCCAGCTGGGCTTTCACTGCACATCCGGGAAACGGAGGCTGGACGCGAAGGGGCGTCGGTACCGATCGGGATGCCTGTTGCGAGGCCGAGCGTCCGGGCGTGAGCCGGGCGGGAAGGCCCGAGTATAACAGAGCTATCGCGCTGTGCTGCTTTCCTGCTGCTCAACGGCGTTGAGAATGTTTCCAGTGTCGCTTGTATAGCGGTTGCTGATCGCTGCATAGGCCGGTTCCTGCTTGAACCGCTGCAGCTCTTCAGCAAAGGCCACGGCCAGTGCCTCGCGTCCAGGCTTGCGCACCAGGCCCAAATACTGCGCCTGGCGGCTGACTACCAGCGGCAGTTCTTCGACTTGCTGTTGCAGGCCGAGCTGGCGGAGCAGGTAATGCCCGACCCTGCGGTCGGTGATCGTCAGGTCGATACGGCCCAGCACCAGCTTGCCGAAGTTGGCTTCGTGGGTGGGTGCGGCTTCGCGCTTGAAGTGCGGGGCCTCGGTGAACTCTTTACCGTAGGCGTAGCCTGGCGATGTGCCGACGGTGAGGCCGGCGAGGTCGTCCAGGTGGGTGACGGCATGGCGGCGCGTGCGGCTTTGGAACAGGACGAATTCGACCTCCGACATGGGTTCGGAGCCGTACACCATGTAGGGTTGGCGCGCATCCGTCTGGAAGATGTCGAGAATGCCATCGGCCAGGCCCTGCTCAGCCATCGCCAAGCAGCGCTTCCAAGGCAGGAATTGCCACTCCACCTCGACGCCGAGGCGTGCGAAGACCTGGCTGGCGACTTCGTAGTCGATGCCGCGCGGTTGGCCGTTGTGCTGAAACACATAAGGTGCCCAGTCGTCGGTTACCAGGCGCAAGCGTTCGCCCAGAGCCAACGGGCTCAGGCAAACGAGCAGGAGGATCCAGAATAGACGGGCGATATGTGGCATGGCCGGAGATTACGCGCTCGGCCGGTGTACGGTAAAGGCATGCACGATCGATGTGGGAGCGGGCGTGCCCGCGAACACCGGCGAAGCCGGTGCCAACGATCGGGTTGCTCTCTTCGCGGGCACGCCCGCTCCCACAAGACCGCGCAAGGCAATGAGTTTTGCGGGCACATCAGGCTTGAGTGGTTCGCAGCAGATGCGCCTCGATATCCTTGCGCCGCTCGCCCAGCGATAGCCGTAGCCCCGGATGGCGCAGGCACTGACGCAGCCGCTCGGGCTCCACGTGGCCGTAGCGGTCATTGAGGTTTTCCAGGGCCTTGTCCCACCAGGCGGACGCACAGGCGCGATCGAACTCATTGGGGTAGGGGTAGCAGCCATAGAGCAATTCGCGGGCGAACTGGCGCTCGTGGCTTGGCAGGGTCAGGCTCAACGCCTTGTAACCCAGGCGGTGCAGGGTGGGTGGCCGCGGCAGTTGGTCGTTGACCCGCGCAACGTCGGCCAGGGCCGAGGGGCTGAGTGGGTCGTGGTCATGCTTGCGCAGCCAGGCCTGGATCTTGGCGCGGAACTGCGCCTTCCGGCTCCAGTAGTGATGGATGACATCGGTACACTCGGCCAGCTCCAGGTTGCGGTAGGCCGCTACTGCCAGGCAGAACTCCTCAAGGGTATAGGCCTCTCGAGCCAAGGGGTAGAATTCGTCCATCATGGCGATGGAGCGGTCCAGGGTGTCGGAGTTCTCGGCAGTGAGGCCGATAACGCCGGAATTGACGAGTGGCATCTGGCAGTCGGCCAGTCCCCGGGACTCGAGAATGGCCAGCAGGTTCTTGTACAACAGGCACTTCTGGTCAGCGCCGTAGCGCGTGCCGATGGCGTTGCACAGCAGGCGGTTGGGCGCCACACGGGCGAACAGATGCAACGGCGAAGTGCGGAAGAAGGTGTCGGTGTCGATCAGCACTGCAAGCGGGTGTTGCTGCAGTACCTGGCGCAACAGCACATGCTTGCTGCGAAAGTGATAACCGTGCGGGGCATTCCATGCCTGGCGCGTGGCCTCGTCCAGCAGGTGGACGGTGACGGGCAGCCTGGCGTAGGGCTGCGCATTGTCGGTGTAGACCTGGATGTCCATGGCCTCGCCGGCTGCGCTGCCTAGCTGGGCGAGGGCGCTGACGATGCTGAAGCAGGCTTCCTGATGGTAGGTTGCCGGGCCAAAAGCCAGGTATACAAGCTGTGGGCGCGAAGGTTGGGTGTGCTGCATGGCAGGCAAGACCTGTTTAACCCGAAAATGAATAAGGCTTTAGTCTATGACCAAAGCCTTAATCATTTCTTAAGCAGACTTTGCCAAAAGATTTCAGCGCGGCAGCTTCAGGTTGTTCCAGATCGCCAGGCTCGGTTCGGCCTGGTTCAAGGTATAGAAGTGGAGCCCCGGCGCGCCGCCTTGCAGCAGCTGTTCGCACATGTGGGTAATCACTTCTTCGCCGAAGGCCTGGATGCTGGCAGTGTCGTCGGCATAGGCTTCCAGCTGCTTGCGGATCCAGCGCGGGATCTCGGCGCCACAGGCATCGGAGAAGCGGGCCAGCTTGCTGTAGTTGGTGATCGGCATGATGCCCGGTACCACCGGAATGTCTACGCCCAGCTTCTGTGCACGCTCGACGAAATAGAAGTAGCTGTCGGCGTTGAAGAAGTACTGGGTGATGGCGCTGTCGGCACCGGCCTTGACCTTGTGCACAAAGTTGGCCAGATCCGCCTCGAAGTTGCGCGCCTGCGGGTGCATTTCCGGGTAGGCAGCCACTTCCAGGTGGAAGTGATCAGCGGTTTCCTGGCGGATGAACTCGACCAGGTCACTGGCATAGCGCAGTTCACCACTGGCCATGCCCATGCCCGACGGCAGGTCACCACGCAAAGCGACAATGCGTTTGATGCCGGCGGCCTTGTACTCGGCCAGCAGGGAGCGCAATTCGGCCTTGGTGTCGCCCACGCACGACAGGTGCGGCGCGGCAGGTATCTTCACTTCGCTTTCCAGCTGCAGCACGGTATTGAGCGTGCGGTCGCGGGTCGAGCCACCGGCACCGTAGGTGCAGGAGAAGAAGTCCGGGTTATAGGTGGCCAGCTGGCGGGCGACGCCCATCAGCTTTTCGTGACCGGCATCGGTCTTGGTCGGGAAGAACTCGAAACTGTAGCGGCGTTCTTGTGACATCAGGCGTTCCTCTGGCAACAAGCGTCTGGCGGCAAGCTGCAAGTAAAAGCCAGATCGGTGATGGCCGGTCTGGCTTGGGCGTCGTTCAAGATCTGTGTTTCCGGAGCTGCAAGTGGCAACGGCACGTCGCCGCTTGCAGCTTCAAGCTTGCCGCTTAGTAGCGGTAGGCGTGCGGCTTGAACGGGCCTTCGACGGTCACGCCGATGTAGTCGGCTTGCTGCTTGGTCAGCTGGGTGACCACGCCGCCGAAGCCGCGGACCATTTCCAGGGCCACTTCTTCGTCGAGTTTCTTCGGCAGCACTTCAACGGTCAGGCGCTCGGCTTTCTTTTCGGCCGGCAGGTCAGCGAACTTCTGCTCGAACAGGAAGATCTGTGCCAGAACCTGGTTGGCGAACGAGCCGTCCATGATGCGGCTTGGGTGGCCAGTGGCGTTGCCCAGGTTGACCAGGCGGCCTTCGGCCAGCAGGATCAGGTAGTCGTCGTTCTGCGGGTCGAAGCTGCCAGCGCCGGTACGGTGGATCTTGTGAACCTGCGGCTTGACCTCTTCCCAGGCCCAGTTCTTGCGCATGAAGGCGGTGTCGATCTCGTTGTCGAAGTGGCCGATGTTGCAGACTACGGCACGCTTTTTCAGGGCCTTGAGCATGTTGGCGTCGCAGACGTTGACGTTACCGGTGGTGGTCACGATCAGGTCGATCTTGCCCAGCAGGGCCTTGTCGATGCTGGCTTCGGTGCCGTCGTTGATACCGTCGATGAACGGCGAGACCAGCTCGAAGCCGTCCATGCAGGCCTGCATGGCGCAGATTGGGTCAACTTCGGAAACCTTGACGATCATGCCTTCCTGACGCAGGGACTGGGCCGAGCCCTTGCCCACGTCACCGTAGCCGATCACCAGGGCCTGCTTGCCCGACAGCAGGTGGTCGGTACCACGCTTGATGGCATCGTTCAGGCTGTGACGGCAGCCGTACTTGTTGTCGTTCTTGCTCTTGGTGACCGAGTCGTTGACGTTGATCGCCGGGACTTTCAGCTCGCCCTTGGCCAGCATGTCCAGCAGGCGGTGTACGCCGGTGGTGGTCTCTTCGGTCACGCCGTGCACGCGGTCCAGTACCTGCGGGTACTTCTTGTGCAGCAGTTCGGTCAGGTCACCACCGTCGTCGAGGATCATGTTGGCGTCCCATGGCTGGCCATCTTTCAGGATGGTCTGCTCCAGGCACCACTCGTACTCTTCTTCGGTTTCACCTTTCCAGGCGAACACCGGGATACCGGCGGCGGCGATCGAAGCGGCGGCCTGGTCTTGAGTCGAGAAAATGTTGCAGGACGACCAGCGCACTTCGGCACCCAGGGCAACCAGGGTTTCGATCAGCACGGCGGTCTGGATGGTCATGTGGATGCAGCCCAGGATCTTCGCACCCTTGAGCGGTTGCTCGGCCAGGTACTTGCGACGCAGGCCCATCAGCGCAGGCATTTCCGATTCGGCAATGATGGTTTCGCGACGGCCCCAGGCGGCCAGGGAGATGTCGGCGACTTTGTAATCGGTAAAACCAGCAGGCATGTTTGCAGCGCTCATGAGAGCCTCCATTCGTAATGTGCGAATGGGCGCCGTTGTGCGTTAAGCGCTCGCGGGAGCGAGCAACGCCCCATCCGAGCCTGACAGGCCTAGCCTGCTGCAGCGCCCCTCGGACAGGTGGCGGGCATGGCACCGCTGTGGGCAACCATGTAAAACGGCGCAGATTATAGCTGCCCCCGCCGGCTTGCCCAAGGTTTTCCGTCGATTAATCGCGACGATAGTCGATGTTCAATGGAGCGAAGGCAGCCGCTCTGCCATCATTGCTACACGTTAGCCAAGCAGGTCAGGAGTACAGATGAACTTTCACACCCGCAAGTGGGTTAAACCTGAAGATCTCAACCCCAATGGCACCCTGTTCGGTGGCAGCCTGTTGCGCTGGATCGATGAAGAGGCGGCGATCTACGCCATCGTCCAGTTGGGCAACCAGCGTGTGGTGACCAAGTACATGTCGGAAATCAACTTCGTCAGTGCTTCGCGTCAGGGTGACATCATCGAGCTGGGCATCACCGCTACCGCGTTCGGCCGCACCTCGATCACCCTCAAGTGCGAAGTGCGTAACAAGATCACCCGCAAGAGCATTCTGACTGTCGACAAGATGGTGTTCGTCAACCTGGGTGAGGATGGCTTGCCGGCAGCCCATGGGCGCACCGAGATCAAGTACGTGCAGGACCAGTTCCCGGATTCGGCAGTCGAATAGGCCCTGGTTGCCAGTGTCGGCCTCTTCGCGGGTGAACCCGCTCCTACAGGGGGACGCGAACCTGTAGGAGCGGGTTTACCCGCGAATGGGCCGCAAAGCGGCCCCGGCATTCTCAAGGCTGGGCGCTGACCTTGCGCACCACCCGCCCAATGCTCAACCCCTGCACCAGAATCGACGACAACACCACGATGTAGGTGATCGACAGCAGCAGGTCCCGTTCATCGCCCAGTGGTAGCGACAGCGCAAGTGCCACCGACACGCCACCGCGCAGGCCACCCCAGGTCAGCACCCGCACCGTGCCTTTGGGCACCGGGCGCCAGCGCCGCAGCAGCACGATCGCCGGGGCCACCGTCAGCAGGCGCGACAGCAGCACTGCCAGCGCCAGCACGCCGCCGGCCGCCAGGTGCATCCAGTTGAACGGCAGCAGCAACAGCTCCAGGCCGATCAATGCGAACAGCAGCGCATTGAGCATGTCGTCGATCAGCTCCCAGAAACCGTCCATGTAACGGCGGGTCATGTCATTCATCGCCAGGTTGCGCCCCAGGTTGCCGATGATCAGGCCTGCCACCACCATGGCGATCGGTGCCGACACATGCAGCTCGTAGCACATCGCCGAACCACCGATTACCAGCGCCAGGGTCAGCATGACTTCCACCTGGTACTGCTCGACGCTCTTGATCATGCGGTAGGTGGCGTAGCCGATCAGGCCACCGAACACCACACCGCCAATGGCCTCGCGGGCGAACAGGATCGCCGTGTCGGTCATGCTCGGTGTTTCACCCAACTGGATGATGCCCAGCAACACGGTGAATACCACAACTGCCGTGCCGTCGTTGAACAGTGACTCGCCGACGATGGTGGTTTTAAGCGGTTTGGACGCATTGGCAGTACGCAGCGCGCCAAGCACGGCAATCGGGTCGGTCGGTGAGATCAGTGCACCGAACAGCAGGCAGTAGATCAGGGGGACCTGCCAGCCGAACAGGGCAAACACCCAATGCGCCAGGTAGCCGATGACCATTGTGGCAATCAGCACGCCCAAGGTGGCCAGCAGGCCGATCGGCCAGCGGTAGCTGCGCAGGTCGCTGAGGTTGACGTGCAGAGCGCCGGCAAACAACAGAAACGCCAGCATCCAGTGCATGAGCAGATCGTTGAAGTCGATCTGGTTCATCAGCCCTTCGACGCGCTCTTCCAGGCCAGGGAAGCCGATAAGGCTCAGGCCTTGCAATATCAGGGAAAACAACAGCGCCGTAACCATCACGCCGATGGCGGGGGGCAGGCCGATGAAACGGTAGTTCACATAGGTCAGAAGTGTGGTGAGGCAGATAAACGCGGCAACTAATTCAAGCATCCCGAATCCTGTAACAGTGGCTTCCAAGTCGTTACCCGAGTGACTCGGGCAGTTCTTTGATGACCTGGCACGGGGTTCGGGGCACAGGGTTTGACCGAATTAGTCCAAATCGTTCCCGTGACAGTCTGCACTGGTTACCCTGTGGGAGCGGGCGTGCCCGCGAACACCGGCAAAGCCGGTGCCATACACCGAGTTGCATTCTTCGCGGGCATGCCCGCTCCCACAAAGCCCCCCTGAACGCTATATATTCACAGCCATGAAAAGCCATAAGGACAAGAAGGCGTGTTGGCAACATCTCTGGTGCTGGTTGCCGCCCTGCTGCATGCAACCTGGAATACCCTGATCAAATTCAGTGGCGAGCGCTTGCTGGTCATTGCCAGCATGGACACGGTAGCGCTGGCCTTCGCGGTGCTGGCGGTGCCCTTCGTGGATATTCCGCCTGCTGAAATCTGGCCCTGGTTGGTAGCTTCGGCACTGGCTGAGCAGTTGTACCGTTATCTGCTGATCCAGGCCTACCGCGTGGGCGATCTGGGGCTGGTCTATCCTCTGATGCGCGGGCTGTCACCGCTGGTGGTGCTGGGGCTGACCCTGGCCTTTGCCGGGGAGTCGCTGAGCCAGCAGCAGATCATCGGTATCCTGTTGATCCCCTGTGGCATGGCCTGCCTGTTGTGGCAGGGCGGCGGCGGTGACCGGCTACCATGGTCGATGCTGCCGGTAGTTGCCTTGATTGGCCTGTGCATTGGTTGCTACACCTGGTTCGACGGCCAGGCCGTGCGCCTGTGGGGCAAGCCGTGGGATTACCTGGTCTGGCTGACCCTGCTCAGCGCCTGGCAATTCCCGTTGTTGGCGGGCGTAGCGCGGCGGGCGCCATTCGTACTGTTCTGGCGAAGCCAGTGGCGCCTTGGGTTGGCGGTAGGGTTCTGCGTATTGTTCAGCTATGCCCTGGTGCTGTGGGCCATGCACCTGGGGTCTGTGGCCGAAGCGGCGGCACTGCGGGAGTTGAGCGTGATCCTGGTGGTGGTGCTGGGTATGCGCTACCTCAAAGAACCTTTTGGCGGGCCGAGACTCCTAGCTTGCGGGCTGGTGTTGGCCGGCATGCTGGTAATGAAGCTTTGACCTGAAGACTGAACAAGGAGTCCTGTCCATGACTGTTGCCCTGTGGTGCATCCTGATTGCGCTGCTGTTGAACCCGCTTTGTGCCTTGATCGCCAAGGCGAGCAGTGGCCGCTTCGGCCTCAAGGACAATCACGATCCGCGAGCCTTCCTCGATACCTTGTCGGGCCTGCCGCGGCGTGCTCATGCTGCGCAGCAGAATGGCTACGAAGCGTTTCCGGCATTTGCTGCGGCGGTGCTTGTGGCGGATATCGTCGGCAATGCCGAGCAGGTGACCCAGGATGTGCTGGGGGTGATGTATATCACCAGCCGCTTGCTTTACATCATCTGCTACCTGGCCGACTGGGCTGCCTTGCGGTCGCTGGTGTGGTTTGCCAGCCTGGCACTGATCGTGTCGTTCTTCGTGGTTTCCATCTGAAACCGGCTGGCCATCTTCGCGGGCAGCCCCCGCGAGGATGGCCACAACGATCACGGTACCTTGGGTACCTCAGGCAGTGGCTGGCCCTTGGGCCACAGCATCCAGATCTGCCCTTGCTGCTTCATGTTCCCGGCCAGTTCGCCGGCTTCCGGGCCGGTGCCCCAGAACAGGTCGGCACGCACTTCGCCGGTAATCGCCCCGCCGGTGTCCTGCGCGCCAACCGGTCGTACCACCGGCGAGCCGTCCGGGCGTGTGGTAGACAGCCACAACAAGCTGCCCAGGGGAATCACCTTGCGGTCGATGGCCACGCTGTAGCCGGCGGTAAGCGGTACGTTCAGCGAGCCGCGCGGGCCTTCGTTACTGTCCGGGCGGGTGCTGAAGAATACGTAGCTGGGGTTGCTGGCCAGCAGCTCTGGTACGCGCTGCGGGTTGGCCTGGGCCCAGGCATGAATGGCGCCCATGCTCACTTCTTCTTTTTTCAGCTGACCCTGCTCCACCAGCCAGCGGCCGATCGGCCGATAGGGGTGGCCGTTCTGGTCGGCGTAGCCCAGGCGCAGTTGACGACCGTCTTCCAGTTGCACCCGGCCAGACCCCTGGATCTGCAGGAATTGCAGGTCCATCGGGTCGGTCAGCCAGGCCAGCACCGGTGCCTTGACGCCGTTACGGTTGATGACTTCGGCCGTGTCGTAGGGCTTGAGCACCCGACCCTCCAGACGGCCGCGCAGGCGTTTGCCCTTCAGTTCGGGGTACACGCTGGCCAGGTCGACCACGATCATGTCATCAGGGATGCCGTAGACCGCCACATGGTTGGTTGCCGATTGGCTCAGGCTGCCTGGGTAGACCGGCTCGTAGTAGCCGGTAATCAGGCCGTTGGCATTGTTCTGTGCAGAGCGCAGGCCGTACACCTGCAGGTTCTGTTCAAGGAAGGTTCGCACTTGGGCGGCGCTGGCTGTGGCGCTGCCGGCCGCTTCGCAGGTGGCGGCCCACACCGGGTCGCGCTTGAGTTTTTCGCAGCCGTTGCGCCATGCATAAAAGCCTGCCAGCAGGTCTTCATCGCTGACGGCCGGCAAGTCTTTCCAAGTGGCCGGGGCATAGGTGGCGACAGCGTGGGGCTCGGGCTTGGCGCTCTCGCCGCCGTTGCAGCCGGCCAGCAAAGCCAGCACCGGCAGTGTCCAGGCCAGGTGGCGCAGGGCAGATTTCATGTGTGCATTCCTGTCATGAGCGAACATGAAGGTTCGCCCCTGTCTTTTATGTGGCTATTGGTGTTTGGCCCAGGGGCAGCGATACTGGCCGCCCATTTGCGTAGGCCGAAGTGAGCGTGATGTTTAAGCGATTGACCGTTGTTCTGCTGGCAGCACTTGCCCTGGGAGGGGCTCTGACGGGTTGTGACCGGGTTGACCCGAACTCGCCGCTGGGCAAACGCAAGGTGATCTTCAAGGACATGCTCAAGACCAGCGAGGACCTCGGCGGCATGCTGCGTGGCCGGTTGCCGTTCGACGGGGTGAAGTTTGCCGACGGTGCGCTGAAGCTGGACAGCCTGTCGCATCAGCCGTGGCAGCATTTTCCACAGGTGCGCGATGGTGGTGACAGCGCCGCCCGTGCCGAAGTGTGGGAGCGCCAGACGCGGTTCCATGACCTGGCCCGGCAGCTTGAGGGCGTCACCGGCGAACTGGTCGATGTCACCCGCAACCAGCCACTGGATGCTGCGCAACTGAAGGCACCGATGGACAATGTCGAGGCTGCGTGCAAGGCCTGTCATAGCGAATTTCGTAATCATTGAATGGCTGTGCTGTTCGCGCAAACCTTCGGGGCTTGTACAGATTCCTGTGGGAGCGGCCTTGTGTCGCGATAGGGCCGCTCAGCGGCCCCAGGATTTCAGCAAAAATGCATGCATAGCTGGAGCCGCCGCGCGGCCCTATCGCGACACAAGGCCGCTCCCACAAAGACCAGGCTTGCCGGCCAGATGCCTTAGCGGTCGAGATCGTCGACCGCTTCCTGCAGCTCTTTACGCGACTCGGCCAGCTTGTCCTTGCGCTTGTTGATCTTCTCGGCGTCGCCTTTCTTCTCTGCCTTCTTCAAGTCCTTTTCCCGCTGCGCCACTTCGTGACGCGCATCGAGCACCTTCTGCTCACGTTCCTTGCGCAGGCTGGCGTCGGTGCAGTTGTCCACACCGCGCAGGGCTTCCTCCAGCCCTGCCACCTGGTCGCTGTTGCCGTGGTCACGGGCAATTTTCAGCTGGTTTTCGATGGCGCTGCGCTTGGCGGCGCAACCGGTCAGGCCGGCATCGGGCTGGGCAGCCTGAGCAGTACCCGCGGCCAGGCCCAGTGTTGCGAGCAGGAAAAGAGTCGAAATACGTTTCATGAAAAGCCTCCCTAACGGGGCGGGGCAGCAAAAGTTGGGGGAAATCCTGCCTTGGTTTTGCCCATTTAGAAACCCTTGGTGAGGTTTTCTGCCGGAGTCTCGGGTTTTTCCTACGCACTATTTGGTAAAAAATCATTGCTCAATGCGCTGGGGTGGGGTCCGGAAACCTTCTATGCCGGCGTCGGCCAACTGTGCGGCAATGGCTTGCACCTCGGAGGCCGCGAAAAATTCCACAAGTTGGTGCGAGCGTTTTGCGCCGATGCCGGGCACGGTTTGCCATTGCTCGGCATTGCGTGAGGCCAGCGCCTGCCAGTCGCCAGTCAGTGGCAAATGCTTGCCAATGGGCACGCCAAGGGCGCGCAGCCACTGATCGACTGGCCGTGAGCGGGCTTCGTCGAAACTGCCCATCAGGTGTGCTGCAGTGAGCCTGCTGATGCCGGGGGCCTGCTGCAGGCGTTCGGCATCGAGTTGCAGCCAGTCGGTCATGGACGTTACCAAGCCAGCTTCGACCAGCCGACGCCATGTGCCGGGCCCGGTGCGTGGCAAGGCCAGGCCCTGTTTACCGCCAAGCCAGGTAAGTCGGGCAATGAACTGCTCATCACAGCCCTCGCTGGCCCGCCAGCAGCTGTGGGCATGATGCTGGTCGGGTGCTGGTGCGGTTATCGGTTGGCGCTCTACAGCGCGGTGCACGACGTGTTCGAGCCGCGGAATGGTCAGCCCGGCAAGGCTGATGGCCACCTGATCGCCGGGGCGAATATCCAGGCGTTGCCAGCGCGCCAGCGACCCAAGGCTGACTTGGGTAATGCGCCGGTCATCGAGGGTAACGGGTTGCACGTGAAGAACGGGCGTGACCCTGCCAGTGCGGCCGACCCGAAAGCGCACGTCGCGTACTTCGGCCAAGGCTTGTGCATAGGGGTACTTCCAGGCCGCGATCCAGTAGGGTGCCTTGGCCTGCCAGCGCTCGGCAGGTGGCCGACTGCCCTGGCGCAGGATCACACCGTCGGTGGCGAAGGGCAGAGCAGAGCGATACCAGTGCTCGCGCCAGTGTGCTGCATCCTCCAGCGTGTCGATGGCGATGCTGTAAAGCTGGCTGTCCGGAAACCCCAGCAGTGCCAGTTGGGCGAGGCGTTCGGCCTGTTGCTCGGGGCCGTGCGGCCAGCCCCACACGAACAGGCCGATAGCGTTGCCTTGTTCGCCAGTCAGTTGCTTGCGTGCGAGCAGCCCTGCCACGGTACCCCGGGCGTTGGCACTGCCGGCCTTGGCTTGTACATGATCGTTCAGGCGCAGATACAGCTCACCTTGCAAGTGCAGGTCGACCGCCTCAGGCAACTGCCGGGTGACAGCGCCGAGCTGTTTGATGTGTCGGCTCCAGTCATGGCCGTGTACACCGTCCCCCCGGCTGGTCAACTGCACCAATCGGCCCTGTTGGTAGGTGAGGGAAACGGCTACGCCGTCGACCTTGGGTTGTACCCACACGCCGGTCTTGCCGGCCATCCATCGCGCCACGGCCTGGCGGTCTGCCAGCTTGTCGACGCCGGTATGCGGTACGGGGTGGGGGACCGGGCCGCGAGCACTGGCCAGGGGAGAGGGGCTGGTGCCAACCGCGAAGCACTGCTGCAGGTGGTTCAGGCGCTCGCGGCTCTGGTCGTACAGTTCGTCGGCCACCAGAGCTATGCCCTGGCGATGGTAGTGCTCGTCCCATCGGGCAAGCGTGGCGCGCAGTTGCGCAACTTCGGCCTCGGCCTGTTGCGGGTTCCAGTGTGGGCATGAAGCAGCCCTGGCCAATGGGGTGTTCAGCACAAATAGCAGGGCGAACAACAACAGGTACGGCATGGCCTGGCATCCTTGCATGGCGGGGAAGCGCTTAGCGTAGGCGGGTGGCGGGGCGGGCGGCGCGTGCAGTTGTCAGGTGATATTTCGCTGGTGCTCGTCTCCAATCCCGAGGCGGAGCAAGAAACGAGCGCGGCGCTCGATCTCACGGGCGATGAAAATGCCGTGACAGGCACAAAAAAGCCCCTGCCGATCGCTCGGCAGGGGCTTTCGTCTGGCGCTGCAGGACGCTTACAGGCCGGCAGCGTCACGCAGCGACTGGGCGCGGTCGGTGCGCTCCCAGGTGAAGGTGGTGAAGGTGTCGTCGCCGACAGTCTTCTGCTGCGGGGTGCGGCCGAAGTGGCCGTAGGCAGCGGTTTCCTGATACATCGGGTGCAGCAGGTCGAGCATGGTGGTGATGGCGTACGGACGCAGGTCGAAGCATTCGCGCACCAGCTGGATGATCTTGTCGTCGGAGACCTTGCCGGTACCGAAGGTGTTGATCGAGATGGACGTCGGCTGGGCCACGCCAATGGCGTACGACACCTGGATCTCGCAACGCTCGGCCAGGCCGGCGGCGACGATGTTCTTGGCCACGTAGCGGCCGGCGTAGGCGGCGGAACGGTCGACCTTGGACGGGTCCTTGCCGGAGAACGCGCCACCCCCGTGACGGGCCATGCCGCCGTAAGAGTCGACGATGATCTTGCGGCCAGTCAGGCCGCAGTCACCCACCGGGCCACCGATGATGAAGTTGCCGGTCGGGTTGATGTGGTACTGGGTGCCTTTGTGCAGCAGTTCGGCCGGCAGGGTGTGCTTGACGATCAGCTCCATCACGGCTTCTTGCAAGTCTTTCTGCGAAACCTCCGGGTTGTGCTGGGTCGACAGCACAACGGCGTCGATACCGACCACTTTGCCGTTCTCGTAGCGACAGGTGACCTGCGACTTGGCATCCGGGCGCAGCCATGGCAGCAGGCCGGACTTGCGCGCCTCGGCCTGGCGTTCTACCAGACGGTGCGAGAAGCAGATCGGTGCAGGCATCAGGACTTCGGTTTCGTTGCTGGCGTAGCCGAACATCAGGCCCTGGTCACCGGCGCCCTGGTCTTCCGGCTTGGAGCGGTCCACGCCCTGGGCGATGTCTACCGACTGTTTGCCGATGATGTTCATCACGGCGCAGGTGGCGCCGTCGAAGCCGACGTCGGAGCTGTTGTAGCCGATGTCGATGATGACTTTGCGCACCAGGTCTTCCAGGTCGACCCAGGCCGAAGTGGTGACTTCGCCGGCGATGATGGCGACACCGGTCTTGACCAGGGTTTCGCAGGCTACGCGGGCGTATTTGTCCTGAGCGATGATGGCATCAAGGACGGCGTCCGAAATCTGGTCGGCGATCTTGTCCGGATGCCCTTCGGACACGGACTCGGAGGTGAAAAGGGAGTATTCGCTCATCTCGAAGGTTCCTGAAATTTACCGATGGTGTATGTCGCCAGCCGTCCGCTGAAAATGGCGGACCTGGATCTGGAAACCGTTACGCAAGCCCACGTACAGGCTGTCCGCATGGGCCAGCCCGGCAGCATTGGCCCAGCGCGCCAGGTCGTCCTGTTCGAAGCCCAGCCAGAGGTCGCCGCAGGCTTCGCGCGCCCACCCCTGGTCATGGCTGCACAGTTCGGTGACCAGCAGGCTGCCGCCTGCCTTCACCCGTTTGGCCAGCTGGCGCAAGGCCAGGGCCGGGTCGCTGAAATGGTGCAGCACCATGTTCAGCACAACGCAGTCGGCGGCCACATCCGTTGCACCCAGTGCATCGGCCAACTGCAGGTTCACGTTGTCGAGCCCTTCGCGCTGGCACACCTGGCGCGCAAGCTCGAGCATGGTAGGGCTGTTGTCCAGGGCGGTGACCTGGGCGAAGCGCCGGGCCAGGTCGGGCAGGAAGCCACCGTCGCCGGGGCCGACTTCCAGCGCGCTGGCAGCCGGGTCGAAATGCAGTTTGTCGAGCAGCGCCAGCAGGCTGTCGCGGTACTGCGGAAGGCCGGCGATCAGGTCCTGCTGGGCACGGAACTTCTCTTCCACGCGCAGGAAGAAGTCCTGGCTGGTGGCTGCCCGTCGCTGCTGGACATGGGCTATGCGCGCCTGCACATCGGGCGGCAGGGCCAGGTCGTCGACTTCTTCGAGCAGCGCCGCGTGCAGCCGGCCACCCAGGCGCAGGCCATCGGGCAGGGCACGGCGGTAGAAGATGGCATTGCCTTCGCGGCGGGTTGCCACGAGGTCGGCCTGAGCCAGCACCTTGAGGTGATGGCTCATGCCCGACTGGCCGATGTCGAAGATCTGCGCCAGCTCCAGCACGCCGAACGAGTCGTTGGCCAGGGCGCGCAATACGTTCAGGCGCAGCGCATCGCCACTGGCTTTGCACAGGGCGGCCAATGTTTCGCGTTGCTCGGGGATCGATTGCGCACGCAGATTCATGGGGCGGCAGTCTAGACAGGCATCGATGCCCTAGCAAGGCCAATATCAAAAAGTTTTGATATTGGCGATGAGCTGCAAGCCGAAAGCCACAAGTTACACGCTTTGGGGCGCCCCGAGTCGCGCTCTGCTTCTTCAGTTGCGGCTTAAAGCTGGCGCTTGGCGCTTAAATGTTTGCCCCAAGCGCCCCCAGTGGGCGAAAATGGCCGCCTTTTTCGTGACACCACCTATTCAAGCCCCCTAGGAGATCAGCGATGCCCAGCCGTCGTGAACGTGCCAACGCCATTCGTGCCCTCAGCATGGATGCCGTGCAAAAGGCCAACAGCGGCCACCCAGGTGCCCCCATGGGCATGGCGGATATCGCCGAAGTGCTTTGGCGCGACTACCTGAAGCACAACCCGAGCAACCCGAGCTTCGCCGACCGTGACCGCTTCGTGCTGTCCAACGGCCACGGTTCGATGCTGATCTACTCGCTGCTGCACCTGACCGGCTACGACGTCACCATCGATGACATCAAAGGCTTCCGCCAACTGCACAGCCGCACCCCGGGCCACCCGGAGTACGGCTACACCCCAGGCGTCGAGACCACCACCGGCCCGCTCGGCCAGGGTATCGCCAACGCCGTGGGCTTCGCCCTGGCCGAGAAAGTACTGGCTGCCCAGTTCAACCGTGACGGCCATACCATCGTCGACCACAACACCTACGTGTTCCTCGGCGACGGCTGCATGATGGAAGGTATCTCCCATGAAGTCGCCTCGCTGGCCGGCACCCTGGGCCTGAACAAGCTGATCGCCTTCTACGATGACAATGGCATCTCCATCGACGGCGAAGTGCACGGCTGGTTCACCGACAACACCCCGGCGCGCTTCGAAGCCTACAACTGGCAGGTGATCCGCAACGTCGACGGCCACGATGCCGAAGAAATCAAGATGGCCATCGAGACCGCCCGCAAGAGCGATCGCCCGACCCTGATCTGCTGCAAGACCACCATCGGTTTCGGTTCGCCGAACAAGCAGGGCAAGGAAGACTGCCACGGCGCCCCGCTGGGCAACGACGAAATCGCCCTGACCCGCCAGGCCCTGAACTGGAACCACGGCCCGTTCGAAATCCCGGCCGACATCTATGCCGAGTGGGATGCCAAGGCCGCCGGTGCCAAGGCTGAAGCCGAGTGGAACCAGCGCTTCGACGCCTACGCCAAGGCCTACCCGGAGCTGGCTGCCGAGTTCAAGCGCCGTGCCAGCGGCGAGCTGCCGGCCGACTTCAGCGAAAAGGCCCAGGCCTACATCAACGAAGTGGCTGCCAAAGGCGAAACCATCGCCAGCCGCAAGGCCAGCCAGAACGCCCTGAACGCCTTCGGCCCGCTGCTGCCCGAGTTCCTCGGCGGTTCGGCTGACCTGGCCGGCTCCAACCTGACCCTGTGGAAAGGTTGCAAGGGCGTCGAAGCCGGTGACGCCAGCGGCAACTACGTGTTCTACGGCGTGCGCGAGTTCGGCATGACCGCCATCATGAACGGCGTTGCCCTGCACGGTGGCCTGGTGCCTTACGGCGCGACCTTCCTGATGTTCATGGAATACGCCCGCAACGCCGTGCGCATGTCGGCCCTGATGAAGCAGCGCGTGATCCACGTGTACACCCACGACTCCATCGGTCTGGGCGAAGACGGCCCGACGCACCAGCCGATCGAGCAGCTGACCAGCCTGCGCAGCACCCCGAACCTGGACACCTGGCGCCCGGCCGACGCGGTGGAATCCGCCGTGTCCTGGAAAAACGCCCTGGAGCGCAAGGACGGCCCATCGGCGCTGATCTTCTCGCGCCAGAACCTGCAGCACCAGGACCGCGATGCACAGCAGATCGCCGACATCAGCCGCGGTGGCTATGTGCTCAAGGACTGCGCCGGCGAGCCCGAACTGATTCTGATCGCCACCGGTTCCGAAGTGGGTCTGGCTGTTCAGGCCTTCGACAAGCTGACCGAGCAAGGCCGCAAGGTGCGCGTGGTTTCCATGCCGTGCACCAGCGTGTTCGATGCCCAGGACGCTGCCTACAAGCAGTCCGTGCTGCCGCTGGAAGTCGGTGCGCGCATCGCCATCGAAGCTGCCCACGCCGACTTCTGGTACAAGTACGTCGGCCTGGAAGGTCGTATCATCGGCATGACCACCTACGGTGAGTCGGCGCCGGCTTCGGCTTTGTTCGAAGAGTTCGGCTTCACCCTGGAGAACATCCTCGGTACTGCCGAAGAGCTGCTGGAAGACTGATTTAAAGATCTGCGGGCGGTGTCGCCTTCATTCGCGGGCAAGCCCGCTCCCACAGAGGTTGCATGAAACCCTGTGGGAGCGGGCTTGCCCGCGAATGCCACACCGCAAATTCCGCAGGCTGACGACAATTGAACTGTCTCGTGAGCCCCGAATGCCCCACCGTCCCTACAAAGTTGCACTCAACGGTTATGGCCGTATCGGCCGCTGTGTCCTGCGCGCGCTGTTCGAGCGGGGGGCAAAGGCCGGTTTCGAGATCGTCGCGCTGAACGATCTGGCCGATCAGGCCAGCCTGGAATACCTGACACGCTTCGACTCCACCCACGGGCGTTTTCCCGGCGAGGTCAAGGTCGACGGCGACTGTCTGCACATCAATGGCGACTGCGTGAAGGTAATGCGCAGTGCCACCCCCGAAGGCATCGACTGGGCTGCGCTGGGCATCGACCTGGTGCTGGAGTGTTCCGGTGCCTATAACACCCGTGCCGATGGCCAGCGTTTTCTCGACGCCGGTGCGCCAAGGGTGCTGTTCTCGCAGCCCATGGCCAGCGAGGCCGACGTTGACGCCACGGTGGTCTATGGCATCAACCAGGCCTGCCTAACCGGCAGCGAGCGCCTGGTGTCCAACGCCTCGTGCACCACCAACTGCGGCGTGCCGCTGCTGCGTGTGCTGGATCAGGCGTTCGGCATCGAATACGTGCAGATCACCACCATTCACTCGGCGATGAACGACCAGCCGGTGATCGATGCCTATCACCACGAGGACCTGCGCCGCACGCGCTCGGCCTTCCAGTCGGTGATCCCCGTGTCCACTGGCCTGGCGCGTGGCATCGAGCGCCTGCTTCCGGAACTTGCCGGGCGAATCCAGGCCAAAGCGGTACGTGTACCGACCGTCAACGTCTCGTGCCTGGACATCACCCTGCAGACCGCCCGCGACACCAGTGCGGCCGAAGTCAACCGAGTGCTGCGCGAGGCCGCGCTGGAAGGTCCGCTTAAAGGCTTGCTGGCTTACACCGAGCTGCCGCACGCCAGCTGTGATTTCAACCATGACCCGCATTCGGCGATCGTCGATGCCAGCCAGACGCGTGTTTCCGGGCCCCGCCTGGTAAACCTGCTGGCCTGGTTCGACAACGAATGGGGTTTTGCCAACCGTATGCTCGACGTTGCCGAACACTTTCTGCACGTCGTTCACCCAACCCGCACCAAACAGCCCTGAAGGACTGCATTCATGACCGTGTTGAAGATGACCGACCTCGACCTGCAAGGTAAGCGCGTACTGATCCGCGAAGACCTCAACGTGCCTGTGAAGGACGGTGTGGTAGCCAGCGATGCGCGTATCCAGGCAGCGCTGCCGACCATCAGGCTGGCCCTGGAGAAGGGCGCAGCGGTAATGGTCTGCTCGCACCTGGGCCGCCCGACAGAAGGCGAATTCTCTGCCGAGAACAGCCTCAAGCCGGTCGCCGATTACCTGAGCAAGGCCCTGGGCCGTGACGTGCCGCTGGTTGCCGACTACCTGGACGGTGTCGCGGTACAGGCCGGTGAACTGGTGCTGTTCGAGAACGTGCGCTTCAACAAGGGCGAGAAAAAGAACGCCGACGAGCTGGCGCAGAAGTACGCTGCCCTGTGCGACGTATTCGTCATGGACGCTTTCGGCACCGCACACCGCGCCGAAGGCTCGACCCATGGCGTCGCCAAGTTCGCCAAGGTTGCCGCTGCCGGCCCATTGCTGGCAGCCGAACTGGATGCCTTGGGCAAGGCCCTGAAGGCCCCGGCCAAGCCAATGGCGGCCATCGTTGCCGGCTCCAAGGTTTCCACCAAACTGGACGTGCTGAACAGCCTGAGCAGTGTTTGCGACCAGCTGATCGTCGGTGGCGGTATTGCCAACACCTTCCTGGCCGCTGCCGGCCACCCGGTGGGCAAGTCGCTGTACGAGCCTGACCTGGTCGATACCGCCAAGGCCATTGCCGCCAAGGTCAGCGTGCCGCTGCCAGTCGACGTGGTGGTTGCCAAAGAGTTCGCCGAGAGCGCCGAAGCTACTGTCAAAGCCATTGCCGATGTAGCTGCCGACGACATGATCCTGGACATCGGCCCGCAGACCGCGGCCAACTTCGCCGAGCTGCTGAAGTCGTCGAAAACCATTCTGTGGAACGGCCCGGTTGGCGTGTTCGAATTCGATCAGTTCGGCAACGGCACCAAGGTACTGGCCAAGGCCATCGCCGACAGCGCCGCGTTTTCCATCGCCGGTGGCGGTGACACCCTGGCAGCCATCGACAAATATGGCGTCAGCAATGAAATCTCCTACATTTCTACCGGTGGTGGCGCCTTCCTCGAGTTCGTCGAGGGCAAGGTCCTGCCAGCTGTGGCAATCCTGGAAGAGCGGGCCAAGGCCTGATGACGTCGGCGCTTGGCAAAGGGAGTGGCCTGGTGGTCAAACAATTGCCTGTGATGATGCTGGCCGGTCTGCTGAGCGCTTGCGCGGGCAGCCCGGCCTCGGATGCCGACCCGGCGCAGTCGCACAAGGGCGGTTGCTACCAGTCCGAATGGCAGGCCGAGACTGTGCCGGTCATCGGCAAGCGCGTGGGCCCGGAAGGCCTGGAAAAGTACGACGAAGACCACCAGCGCAAGGCGCCGGGTTGCCCTTGATCGGGTAATAGGCAACCTGAACGTTGATTTGTGGTCTTGAGGAAGGGCTGCACAGCAGCCCCAAATCGAGGAAACTGAATGAAAGCGCTTTTGGCCGTGACGGCCCTGGCGACACTGGCAGGATGCTCACTGCTGCAGCCGACGCAACCGGCCCCGGCAGACAACTGGACCCGTTGGGTCTGCGACACCCAGGCTGAGGTGCTTTGGCGCTTCGCCGATGCGCAACGTGACCAGGTTGACGTGCGCCTTGGCGGCGGCGACCAGGTGTACCGGCTCAAGGCTGAACCGGGTGCCTCGGGTGCGCTGTACAGCGATGGCATGCTGGCCTTCCACACCAAGGGCGAAGAAGGCCTGGTGTATTGGGTGGCAACCAACGATCTGATTGGGCGGGGCTGCAAGGCACCGTGACTGGCCGGGCCGCGAGGGTGGCCCACACTACTTGAACAGCAACCGCCCCTGCGGCAGGCTTGCACGAAACAAACGACGCTTGTCGGGAGAGAGATACACAATGGCACTCATTAGCATGCGCCAGATGCTGGACCACGCCGCCGAGTTCGGCTACGGCGTACCAGCTTTCAACGTCAACAACCTCGAGCAGATGCGCGCCATCATGGAAGCGGCCGACAAGACCGACTCCCCGGTGATCGTTCAGGCTTCGGCCGGTGCCCGCAAATACGCTGGTGCGCCATTCCTGCGCCACCTGATCCTGGCTGCCATCGAAGAGTTCCCGCACATCCCGGTGTGCATGCACCAGGACCACGGTACCAGCCCTGACGTCTGCCAGCGCTCGATCCAGCTGGGCTTCAGCTCGGTCATGATGGACGGCTCGCTGGGTGAAGACGGCAAGACCCCGACCGACTACGAGTACAACGTCCGCGTTACCCAGCAGACCGTTGCCATGGCTCACGCCTGCGGCGTTTCGGTTGAAGGCGAACTGGGCTGCCTGGGTTCGCTGGAAACCGGCATGGCCGGTGAAGAAGACGGGATCGGCGCCGAAGGCGTGCTGGATCACAGCCAGATGCTGACCGACCCGGAAGAAGCCGCCGACTTCGTCAAGAAGACCCAGGTCGACGCCCTGGCGATCGCCATCGGTACCAGCCACGGTGCCTACAAGTTCACCAAGCCACCAACCGGTGACGTGCTGGCCATCGATCGTATCAAGGAAATCCACAAGCGCATCCCCAACACCCACCTGGTGATGCACGGTTCGTCCTCGGTACCGCAAGAGTGGCTGGCGATCATCAACCAGTACGGCGGCGACATCAAAGAAACCTACGGTGTACCGGTCGAAGAAATCGTTGAAGGCATCAAGCATGGCGTGCGCAAGGTCAACATCGATACCGACCTGCGTCTGGCCTCTACCGGTGCCATGCGCCGTCTGATGGCGCAGAACCCGAGCGAGTTCGACCCACGCAAGTTCTTCGGTGAAACCATCAAGGCCATGCGCGACGTGTGCATCGCACGTTATGAAGCCTTCGGCACCGCAGGCAATGCTTCGAAGATCAAGCCGATCTCTTTGGAAGGTATGTACCAGCGCTACCTGAAAGGTGAACTGGCCGCCAAGGTCAACTGATCGACAGGTAACCCTGAAAAGCCCGCAGTGATGCGGGTTTTTTTATGGGCGATGGAAACCTGTCCATATTTACGGCAGACCGACCGTTAGTCGGCTACCGTACAGTTTGACCATTGATAGCGTTCTGATTGCATTGCTTGTTGCAGCCTCAGGTCTAGAGTACTAATGGATCCAACCGTATTTTGAAGTCGGTCACATAACAGAGAAGCAGCATGGATGGCGCTCACCCTCAACAGCAGCCACTGGATGGCAGCTCAGTTCTTCTGGTGGTAGACGACTACCCCGAGAACCTCATCAGCATGCGGGCCTTGCTGGCTCGGCAGGATTGGCAAGTATTGACGGCAAGCTCTGGGATAGAAGCCTTGAGCGCGTTGCTTGAATACGAAGTCGACCTGGTGTTGATGGATGTACAGATGCCGGAAATGGACGGCTTTGAAGTCGCCCGGCTGATGCGCGGCAATCAGCGTACCCGACTGACCCCGATCATTTTCCTCACCGCCAACGAACAGTCCGAAGCGGCCGTGCTCAAAGGCTACGCCAGCGGCGCCGTGGACTACATGTTCAAACCGTTCGACCCGCAAATCCTCAAGCCCAAGGTCCAGGCGCTGCTCGACCAGCAGCGCAACCGGCGCATGCTGCAGCAGCTGAGTCGCGAGCTGGAGACGGCCAGGGCATTCAATGCGTCCATCCTGGAAAATGCCGCCGAAGGCATTCTGGTGGTTGATGCCCATGGCATCATCAGTTTTGCCAATCCGGCCATTTCCCGTTTGCTGGCGGCACCGGTGCAACACCTGCAGGGCACCCAATTGCTCGACGTTGTGCAACTGACCAGTACCAGCCTGTGGCGCGAGTCGGACTTCTACAAGGCCTACCAAGGGCGGCAGATCTTCCGCGTACACGATGCCCAACTGCGTACCCAAGGCGGTGAGCTTGTGCCGGTGGCGCTGTCCTGTGCGCCGTTGCCTGCCGACCAACAGGCGATGGTGGTGACCGTGCTGGACATGTCGGTAGTGCGTAACTTGCACCAACAGCTGGAATACCAGGCCATTACTGACCCGCTCACCGGCCTGCTCAACCGCCGTGGTTTCTACCAGGCGGCTGAAGGTGCTCTGTTGCGCAACGAGCGCTCGGACAAGGCGCAGGCGCTGATGTACATGGACCTGGATGGCTTCAAGCGCATCAACGACTCGCTCGGCCACGACGCGGGCGATCGGGTGTTGCGCTGGGTGGCCGAGCAGCTCAAGGACTGCCTGGGCAGTGAGGCCTTGCTGGCGCGTATGGGCGGCGATGAGTTCACTGCACTGTTCGACAGCTTGCCCTACCCGGAGCAGGCCGGGCGTTTTGCCGAACGGTTGCTCGAGCGTGTTTCCATCAGCCATGAGGTCGACGGGCTCGATGTGTGCCTTGGGGTCAGCATCGGCATTGCCACCTACCCGGACTGCGGCGCCAATGTTGAAGGCCTGCTGCGTTCGGCCGATGCAGCGATGTACGCAGCCAAACAAGCGGGGCGTCAGCAATACCGCTTCTACGACCAGGAACTCAACGGACGGGCGCGATCGCGATTGATGCTCGAGGACAGCGTGCGCACGGCCATCGAGCAGCAGGACTTTACCTTGGTGTACCAGCCACAGGTCGCCTTCCACGATGGTCGCCTGCGTGGTTTCGAGGCCTTGCTGCGCTGGCAGCACCCCAGCGTTGGCGATGTGCCGCCGGGGCTGTTCATCCCGTTGCTGGAAGAAGCGCGTCTGATCAACCGTCTGGCCAGCTGGATCTACCGCCAAGGGGCCGCCCAGCGGCAGGCCTGGTACGACCGGTTTCCGCCCGACCTTGTGCTCGGCATCAGCCTGAGCCGCGCGCAGTTCGTCATGCCTGGCCTGGTCGAAGAACTGCAACGGGTCATCCAGCTTTACCAGCTTGTCCCGACGCAGTTGGAGGTGGAAGTGGCGGAAACGTCGCTGATGTATAACATTGATGCGGCCGTCAAACAGACCCACCGCTTGCGTGAGCTGGGCGTGAGGGTGGCCCTGGATGACTTCGGTGCGGGTGACTGTTCGTTGCGCATGCTGCGCGACCTGCCTATCGACACACTCAAGCTCGACCGTCATCTGGTGGCGCGTCTGCCCGATTCGGCGGTAGATGCTGCGTTGGTTCGCAGCGTGATCGGCCTGTGCGCCGACTACCGTATCACGGTGATCGCCGAGGGTGTGGAGACCCCGGCGCAGGCAGCCTGGCTCAAGGCCAATGGTTGCGAATACGTTCAGGGTTTCCTGGTGGCTTATCCGATGACCGCGACTGATGCTAGCGGCTTCCCGGCAATTTTCTCCTGGCCAGGGCTGTGATTGGCTAGAATCGGCATTCGTTACGCCGAATACAGCGCCATGACCGTACTACGTTACTTGCAAGCCTACCCCCCGCACCTGCAGGAGCAGGTGCGGAAGATGATCGACAGCGACCGCCTGGGTGAATACCTGCAGCGCCGTTACCCTGACCGCCATGACGTGCAAAACGACAAGGCGTTGTATGGCTATGCCCAGGATCTGCGCCAACAGTACCTGCGAAGTGCGCCAAACCTGGACAAGGTGCTGTTCGACAGCCGCCTCGATCTGACGCATCGGGCCCTGGGTTTGAACACGGCGGTGTCGCGGGTGCAGGGCGGCAAGCTCAAGGCGAAGAAGGAAATCCGCATTGCCTCGCTGTTCAAGGAGGCCGCGCCACAGTTCTTGCGCATGATTGTTGTGCACGAGTTGGCGCACCTGCGCGAGCGAGATCACAACAAGGCGTTCTACCAGCTCTGCCAGCACATGGAGCCGGACTATCACCAACTGGAATTCGACCTGCGCGTCTACCTGACCTACCGGGAGCTGCCAGGCAACCTCTAAGGAACATGCAGCATGGAAGTGAGCAAGACCAAGAGCAGCTTCTACCGCCGCCTGTACGTGGCCTGGCTGATCGATAGCCAGACCGCGACCAGCGTGCCCGCCCTGATGGAGGCCACCGGCATGCCCCGTCGCACCGCTCAGGACACTATCGCCGCGCTGGCCGACCTGGACATCGTCTGCGAGTTCGAACAGCAGGAGGGCGCACGCAACCACGCCGGGCATTATCGCATTCATGACTGGGGGGCGATCGACAAGCAGTGGATCATCCGTCACTTGCGGCAGATCCGCGAAGTGCTGGGTTACCCCTGATGTGCAAAGCCCGCACAGGGCGGGCTCATCCCTTGCGCATTCCAATAGATGCGATGCCGTTCTCCAAAGACTCCTCGCTCACCACCGCAAACCCATGGTGGGCATAAAACGCCTGTAAATGCGCCGGAGCCGACAGATAAACCGGCACCCCCGGCCAACAATGTTCCGCCGCCTCCAGCCCCTTGAGCAGCAAGCTTTCTTCGAGCTGCAAACCTCGCGCCTGCGCTGATGTCACCACTCGTCCGATCACCACATCCCCACCTTGTGACTGCGGATCCAGCAGGCGCAGGTAGGCGACCAGCTTGTCTTCCTGCCAGGCCATGAGGTGCAGGGTATCGCCAGTCAGGTCCTGACCATCGACTTCCTGGTAGGCGTGGCGCTGCTCCACCACGAGTACTTCAGTGCGTAGCTGCAAAATGGCATAGAGCTGCTCCTTGCCGAGGTCGGTGTGGTGCTTGCAGATCCAGTCGATTGACATGGGAACGGACTCCTTGGATGGGGCTCGATCATCGCATGCTGCATGTGCTTCGGCCAAAATAGAGGCTAAATGACACTATTGGCCGCTGCCCTCGGCAACCGCTTTGTGTAATCTCACTGGCAGTGTTGCCCTCCATTGCGAAAGGACGTGAGCATGCGGCCACTGCTTTGTGTTCTGGGTTTACTGGCAACGATGCTGGCAACACCTTCCCCGGGTCACGCCAAGCTGCGCCTGGTGGCCGACAACTGGCCACCGTTCACCGATGCCAAGATGCCGGGCGGCGGCCTTGCGACCAGCATCGTTACCACGGCACTGGCGCGCGCCGGCTACGCCAGCGGCTATGAAGAGGTGCCGTGGGCGCGTGCGTTGCTGGGGGTAGGTGAAGGGCGCTACGACGTGCTGATCAACGCCTGGTACAACGACTCGCGCGCCAGTATCGGGCAGTTTTCCAACGCCTACCTGAGTAATCGTATTCGCCTGCTGCAGCGTAAGGGCGAGGCGTTTAGCTACAAGCGTCTGTCTGACCTTTATGCCTATAGCATTGCCGTAGTGCGTGATTACGCCTATTCACCGGAATTCGACAGGGATCCCCGTCTGCGCAAAGTGCCGGTGCGCAACTTTTCTTCTGCGGTACGCATGTTGGCGGCAGGGCGGGTAAGCCTGGCGGTGGAAGACGAGTACGTGGCCCGCTACAACCTGCAGCGTGAGCCGCAGGACGTGCGTGATGGGGTGATGCTGGTGGATCCGCCGCTGGGGGAGAACACCCTGCATATTCTGGTCAGCCTGAAGCACCCGGAGCGTGAGCGGATCGTCGAGCGTTTCGAGCAGGCGATAGCGGCGATGAAGGCCGATGGCAGCTATGCCCGGCTGCTGCGTCAGTATGGCTTTTGAGCACAGGCAATAAAACGATCAGGCCGGGGCATTTTCCTTGATCAGGTGTGCCGCCAGGGTCCGCAATGGCCCCAGTTGCCGGCATATCAACGCCAACTGTGTCTGCACCAACCGCTGATGCTCATCCAGATCTTCCGGCATCTGCTCCAGGGCATTGGCCAGCGCTTCTTCGGCATCACTGTGAATCGCCACCGGCAGCCGTGCGGCCAGGCCGTTGGCAATCTCGTCCAGGCTGCTGGCCAGGCTTTGCCCGGCGCCTTCGATCAACTGCTCCTGCACCTCCGCTGGCAACGCCGTGTCGCGGTGCGCGCCTAACCCCGAGAGGTAGCTGAGCAACGTGTGCGACAGCACCAGGAAACGAAAGCCAACGTCGGCCTCCTTACGGAAATGCCCTGGCTCCATCAGCATGTTGGCCAAGGTGGTGGACAGCGCCGCGTCAGCGTTGTGGGCATTGCGCCGGGCCAGGCGGTAGGCCAGGTCGTCGCGCTTGCCGTGGGCATACTGCTGCATGATCTGGCGCAGGTACACGCTGGCGCAGGCCAGGGTATTGGCCAGCGCCTTGTTCAGCCGTCGGCCCTGCCAGTCGGGCAGGAACAGGAACACCGCTAGGATGGCAATCAGGCTGCCCACCAGGGTATCGAACAGGCGTGGCAGGAACAGGCCGTAGCCATCGCCGATCTGGTTGAAGCAGAACAGCACCATCAGGGTGATCGCCGCAGTGGCCAGGGTGTAGCGGGTGGTGCGGTTGACGAAGAACACCACCCCGGCAACCACGGCGAACAACGACTGGATGACCGGGTTGGGAAACAGGTCGAACAAGGCCCAGCCCACTGTCAGGCCAACGGCAGTGCCGAAGATTCGCTGCACCAGCTTGCGCCGCGTGGCCCCGTAGTTGGGCTGGCACACGAACAGCGTGGTGAGGATGATCCAGTAGCCCTGGGTCGGGTGAATCAGGTGCACCATGCCATAGCCGATCGACAGCGCCAGCGGCAGGCGCAAGGCATGGCGGAACAACAGCGAGGTCGGTGTGAGCTGGGTGCGCAGGCGCGTCCACACGTCCTTCAGCGAGCGCGGTGAGCGGTCGAGCAGGCTGCTGTCGCTGGCGTCGGCCAGGCTATCCGGGTTGCTGGCGGCACTGAGCAGGCGGTCCAGTGTTGCCAGGTTGGCGGCGAGTGCTCGCAGCGAGCGCAACAGGCCGCGCCAGGCCGGGTTGCTCTGGATGCGCAGGTGCTCCAGCGAGGCGTTGAGGTCCTCGAGGGCTTCTGGATAACCGCTGGCCAGCACGAATGGTTGGCGCAGGCGGATCGAGCGGGCCAGTTCCTGGCAGGATGAACCCTGTTTACGCAACAGGCGCTGGCAGCGGAACATGACGTCGCTGTGGAAAAACGCCTCGGTCAGTGCGTTGTAGGGGTAGTGCGAGGCACTGACACGCTCGTGGATGTCCTGGGCCAGGAAGTACAGCTTGAGGTAGCGGCTTACCTTCGAGTTTGGCTGGCTGTTGCCTACCCGGTGCAGGATGATCTCCTTGGCTGCGTTCAGCGCGGCCACCACCTTGCCGTTCTGCTGGGCCAGTTCCAGGCGCCGTGCCTCGACGTCGAGCGTGCGGACCGGTTCAAACAGGCTGGCCTTGAGCTTGAGGTAGCTGCCCAGCTCGAAAAACAGTTTGGCCAGGCTCTGTTGTACCGGCTGGTTGGAAAACAGAGCCTGCCACAGCACCGACAGCAGCCCGTACCAAGCCGCACCTGCCACCAGCAGCAGCGGTTCGTGCCAGAAATCGGTGACCTGGCCGCCGCGCTGGTCCACACCGATCATGGTGTAGACCGCAGTGATCAAGGTGGCCGAAGCGATGGCGCCGTAGCGCTCGCCCAGCGCCCCGAGCATGGTCAGGCCAAAGGCAGCCAGGGCCAGGGCAATGACGAAGATCCAGGGGTAGGGGAACAGCAACTCGACTGCCAGTGCAGCGATGGCGAAGCACACCAGGGTAACGGCCAGGGCGCTGAGGCGGCCCTGCCAGCTGTCGTCGGTTTCGGCCAGGGCGCTGGCGATGATGCCGAGGAACAAAGGAATCAGCAGGGCCATCTCATTCTGGTACCAGCACAGGGCCAGGCTGCCGGTGAGGGCAATGGTGACCCGGATGCTGTAGCTGAACTTGTCTTGGCCCCACAGGCGACGCAGTGACTGACGGAACGAGCTCGATGACATGATGGCCTGCCAGGCGGTGAGCGAAGAATGCACTGCAGCACGGGCCAGCAAGAAGCGTTCCGTGCTGCTGAAAGGATTCTACTCTACACGAACTGCGCGGCGGCGTTCGCCGATGCCCAGGCCCACTGGAAGTTGAAACCGCCCAGGTGGCCGGTGACATCCAGCACTTCACCGATGAAGTACAACCCCGGGCTTTTCAGCGATTCCATGGTCTTGGACGACACCTCTCGGGTATCCACGCCGCCCAGGGTCACTTCGGCGGTGCGGTAGCCTTCGGTGCCGGCCGGTACTACCTGCCAGTTCGCCAGCTTTTCGGCGATTTGCGCCAGTTCCGCCGGGGTGTACTGCTTCATTGGCTTTGACTCGAACCACTGCTCGGCCAGCAAGTTGGCCAGCTTGCGGGTGAACACCTCGCCCAGCACGGTCTTCAGTTCGGCGTTGGCGCGTTCGGCCTGCATCTGTTGCAGCCAGGAAAGCGCATCGCGGTCGGGCAACAGGTTGATCTCGACGGTATCACCGGCTTCCCAGAACGAGGAGATCTGCAAGATCGCCGGGCCGCTCAGGCCGCGGTGCGTGAACAGCAGGTTTTCGCGGAAGCTGGTGCCATTGCAGCTGGCGGTGCAGTCCAGCGAGGTGCCGGACAACTCGGTGCACATCGCCTTGAGTTGGGGCTCGGTGATGGTGAATGGCACCAGCCCGGCGCGGGTTGGCAGCAGGGTGTGGCCGAACTGGCGGGCCACCTGGTAGCCGAAACCGGTGGCCCCCAGGGTCGGGATCGACAGGCCGCCGGTGGCGATGACCAGCGACTGGCAGGCGAACTGGCCGCCGCTGGTCTGCAGCAGATAGCCGCTTTCGGTCTTCTCGATCTGTTCGATGCTGGTGTGCATGCGGATCTCGGCACCGGTCTCGTCGCACTCGGCCAGCAGCATGTCGAGGATGTCGCTGGCCTTGTTGTCACAGAACAGCTGGCCGAGCTTCTTCTCGTGGTACGCCACGCCGTGCTTGCACACCAGCTCAATGAAGTCCCACTGGGTGTAGCGGGCTAGTGCCGACTTGCAGAAGTGCGCGTTGTGCGAAAGGAAGTTGGCCGGCTCGGTGTACAGGTTGGTGAAGTTGCAACGCCCGCCGCCGGACATGAGGATTTTCTTGCCTGGCTTGTTGGCGTGGTCGAGCAGCAGTACCCGGCGGCCGCGCCGGGCGCTGAGCTGGGCGCACATCAGGCCGGCGGCGCCGGCGCCAAGGATGATCACGTCGGTGGAGTGCACGGTATGAACCTTCAGATTTGAAATGCTGAACCCTGTGGGAGCGGGTTCACCCGCGATGCGATGGTGCATTCACTGCCGCATTCGCGGGTAAACCCGCTCCTACAGGGGGCTTTGCCTGGCTTTAGATAATGCGGACTTTCAGGGCGCGACCCTTGATCTTGCCGCTGTTCAGCCGCTGCATGGCCTGCTTGGCCAGCGCCCGCTCCACGGCCACAAACGCCTGGAAGTCGAAGATGGCGATTTTGCCCACTTGCTTGCCTGGGATGCCGGCATCACCGGTCAGGGCCCCCAGGATGTCGCCAGGGCGCAGCTTGTCCTTGCGGCCAGCGGCAATGCACAGTGTGGTCATTACCGGCAGCAGGGGCTCGCCGCCCTTGTTTTTCAGGCTGTCCAGCTGGTCCCAGCGCAGCGGGCTCTTCTGCAGCGCTTCGATGGCCTGGGCGCGGTGGCCTTCGGCCGGTGCCACCAGGCTGACCGCAACGCCTTTCTCGCCGGCGCGGCCGGTACGGCCCACGCGGTGTACGTGGATTTCGGCATCACGCGCCAGCTCCACGTTGATGACCATGTCCAGGCCATCGATGTCCAGGCCGCGCGCGGCCACGTCGGTAGCCACCAGCACCGAGCTGCTGCGGTTGGCGAACATGGTCAGCACCTGGTCACGGTCGCGTTGCTCCAGGTCGCCGTGCAGGGCCTGGGCGACGATGCCCTTGGCGGTCAGGTGGGCAACCACGTCCTCGCATTGCTGCTTGGTGAAGCAGAACGCTACGCACGACTGCGGGCGGTAGTGGCCAAGCACGCGGGTGACGGCTTCCAGGCGTTGCTGCGGGTCAATCTCGATGAAACGCTGCTCGATCTGGTTGTCGGTGTGCAGGCTTTCGACCTTGACCTGCTGCGGGTTGCGCATGAAGTCGGCGGCCAGTTGCTTGATGCCGGCCGGGTAGGTGGCCGAGAACAGCAGGGTCTGGCGGCGCGACGGGGTCTTGCCGATGATGCTGGCGATGGCGTCGAAGAAGCCCATGTCGAGCATGCGGTCGGCTTCGTCCAGCACCAGGGTGTTCAACCCATCCAGGACCAGGGTGCCTTTGTCCAGGTGCTGCTGGATGCGCCCTGGGGTGCCGACGATGATGTGCGCGCCGTGCTCCAGCGAAGCGATCTGTGGGCCCAGCGAAACGCCGCCGCACAGGGTCAGGATCTTGATGTTGTCCTCGGCACGGGCCAGGCGGCGCAGCTCTTTGGCCACCTGGTCGGCGAGTTCGCGGGTAGGGCAGAGCACCAACGCCTGGCAGCCGAAGTAGCGCGGGTTGATCGGGTTGAGCAGGCCGATGCCGAAGGCGGCAGTCTTGCCGCTACCGGTCTTGGCCTGGGCGATCAGGTCCTGGCCTTTGAGGATGACAGGCAGGCTCTGGGCCTGGATCGGCGTCATCGAGGCATAGCCGAGGGCCTCCAGGTTGGCCAGCATGGCAGTGGACAGCGGCAAGGTGGCAAAGGCGGTGGATTCGGTGGTCACGAGGCGGGCCTGCGGTGCGAAGCGAAAAATGCCGCATAGTCTACCAGCCTCGTGGCCATTCGCCCTACGACTCCATGTGTTGTTCCGGACGACGGGCACGCCTTCCGTCCGTCGGCGCCAGCTGCAGGAAGATCGCCGCTGCCAGCATGGCCATTACACCGATGGTGACGAAGGTCAGCTGGAACGCGCCCAGGGTGGTTTCCACGCCTTCGGCGCTGCCTGCCGCAGTAAAGCCGCCCAACAGTGCGCCGGCGCAGGCCACACCCAGGCTCAGCGACAGTTGCGCGACCACCGACAGCAGGCTGTTACCGCTGCTGGCGCTGGCGTCGTCGAGATCGATTAGCGTCACTGTGTTCATCGCAGTGAACTGCATGGAGTTCACTGCGCCCAGGAGGCCAAGTTGCACCAACAGCAGCCAATAAGGGGTCTGCTCGTCCACCAGGCCCAGGCTTGCCAGCAGGATACCCAGCAGCAAGGTATTACAGGTGAGGATGATGCGATAGCCGAACCGTTCGATCAGCGGTCGGGCAATGGATTTGGCCAGCATGGCCGCCGCCGCCAGCGGGATCATGCTCATGCCAGCCTGGGCGGGTGAGTAGCCCAGCGCGACCTGCAGCAACAACGGCACCAGGAACGGCAGCGCGCCGCTGCCCAGGCGAGCGAACAGGTTGCCGAGGATGCCGATGGCGAAGGTACGCACGCGGAACAGGCTTGGCGAGAACAGCGGCTCCGGGTCGCGCCCGGCGCGCAGCCAGTACGCGGCCAGGCAGGCCATGCCGGCGAACAGCAGCAACATTACCCGCAAGTGCGGCAGGTGCAGCTCGCCCAGGCCTTCCATGGCAATGGTGATCAGTACCATCGCTGCGCCGAACAGCAGGAAACCAGGGCCGTCGAAGGTGGTGCGCTCGGCGCCGCGCAAGTCCGGGATGAACTTCCACACGGCAATGCAGCCAAGCAGGCCGACTGGCAGGTTGAGCAGGAAGATCCAGTGCCAGCTGAGGATTTCCACCAGCCAGCCACCGACCGTTGGACCCAGCAATGGCCCGAGCAGGCCGGGGATGGTGATGAAACTCATGATCCGCACCAGCTCGCTGCGTGGGTAGGCGCGCAGCACCACCAACCGCCCGACCGGCAGCATCAGCGCACCGCCCAGGCCCTGCACTACGCGGGCGAAGATCAGGAAGCCAAGGCTGTTGGCTGCTGCGCACAGCAGCGAGCCAAAGCTGAACAGCAAGATGGCGCTGAAGAAGATGCGCTTGGTGCCGAATCGGTCGGCGATCCAGCCTGAGGCAGGGATCAGCAGGGCCACGGTGAGCATGTAGGCAATGATCACACCCTGCATGCGCAAGGGGTCTTCGGCCAACGAGCGGGCCATGGCCGGCAGTGCAGTGTTGAGGATGGTGCCGTCCAGGGACTGCATGAAGAAAGCGATGGCCACCACCCAAGGGATCCAGCGGGCGGTGACGGGGTCCAGCGGGGTGCGTTCGGGCATGACTTCCTCGTTTGTCAGTGCCGGCCCTTTCGCGGCTAAAGCCGCTCCTACAAGGGTTACGCGTTCCTTGTAGGAGCGGCTTTAGCCGCGAAGGGGCCGGCAAGTCCAGTCACAATGTCAGGGTCAGGCCTTTGACCAGTGCCCCGGGCAAATGACTCGACCCGGTACTGCGCTGTCCATAAGTACTGGTCGACAGAATCATCTCGCGCTCCTGGGTCAGGTCCTCCAGCTGGCTGCCCAGCAAGCTGTACAGGCTGTCATCGAAGCGCATGGTACTCACCGGCCCCTGGATCTGCCCGTCTTCTACCCAGAAAGTGGCGAAGCGGGTCAGCCCTGTCATGCGCGCCGCTGGCAGGTCCGAGTAGTTCAGGTACCACAGGTTGCTGACGTACAGCCCGGTGCCTAGACGCTCAAGGATCTGCGCACTGGCCAGATTGCCCGGCGCCAGGCTGAGCGCACAGGGCGACTCGTAGCCGTCGGCGCCATTGGCCTGCAGCTCGAACTCGGCTGCACTGCGTGCACTGATCAACCGCTGCCGGGCCTCGCCTTGCTGGATCAGCGGCACATCCAGGCGCGGCGCACCTTCATCGGAAAATGCCGGGCTAAGCGAGCCGCTGACCTGCTCGGTTAGACTGACCAACGGGCTAAGCCGCGCATCGCCGTTGTACAGGCGCTGCAAGGCACTGTTGCCAGTCGCCAGGGCCTGCGCGGAAAAACCGCCCCAGCACAACATGCCGGCGATCTCGTCCATCGCTGCCGGCGCCAGGAAAGCGCGGTAGCTGCCTGGCTTGAGGGTCACCGCCGGGCGCCCAAGAAAGCCCAACTGCTCCCGCGCCTGGCGCAGGCGTGCGCTGAAGTCGTCGGCGTTCCACAGCTGACCGGCATAGTTGGCTTTCACCGCTTCGCCGTTTGGGTGGAACAAGCTCCAATCGAAGTTGAAGCTGTTGGCCTGGTGCCAGCCGAACGCGCCGTACGAGCTGGCGAAGCCCCGGCAGACTGGGCCAGCGGCGTATATACCGACCAGGTCCAGGTCACCGGCATTACGCTCCAGCAGTGTCAGCACTTCGTTCAGGTCTGGCAGCGCCTGCGCTTGCTGGCTATGGCTGTGCCAGGGGCTCTCGTCCAGGCGCAGATAAGGGTCGACGGCGAGTAGCGGCAGTGTCTGGCGCAGCTGCTCCAGGGCATCCGCCAGGCGCTGGCGATCCAGCTGCGCATCGCCACTCAAGGTCACTTGCTGTTCAGCCTGGCGGCCATCGTGGATCAGCCGCAATTGCACAGTGGCCTGGCTCACTTCGCCGGCCTGGCGCACCTTGGCATGGTTGAAACGCACGAACTGCGATTGCTCGGCACTGTAACCGAGGGTGAACTGCTCGCCCGCCTGAAGGGCGGTGCGCACCTCCCCGACCAGGGTTTCGAAAGCCTGTTTCATCACGCGTCTCCTCCGAATACATCGATCTGGCGGAACACACAGGCAGGCGAGGCGTGGCCGACCCGCACCACCTGATTGGGTTCGCCCTTGCCACAGTTGGGCGTGCCCAGCACCTGGAAGGTACTGTGGTCGCCAACCGCCGACAGGTTGCGCCAGAACTGCGCGGAGATGCCGCGGTAGTTGGGGTTCTTGACGATGCCCTTGAGCTCGCCACTTTCAATCAACTGGCCCCATTCGCAGCCGAACTGGAACTTGTTGCGCGCATCGTCGATGGACCAGGATCGGTTGGTACGCATCAGGATGCCGTGCTCGATGCCTCCGATCAGTTGCTCGAAAGACTGGTCGCCCGGCTCGATGTTGAGGTTGGCCATGCGGTCGATCGGCGCGCGGTTCCAGCCGCAGGCACGGCTGTTGGCCACGCCGTCCAGGCCAGAGCGGAACTGAGACAGCGCGCCACCCAGCGGGCGCAGCAGCAGGCCGTCGCGTATCAGGAACGCTTTGCTGGCCGGGGTGCCGTCGTCGTCATGACTGTAGCTGGCCAGCTCTTCGCCAATGGTCGGGTCGAAGGTCACGTTCAGCAGGCTGGAACCGTACTGCAGGTGGCCGAAGTCGCTGGCTTTGACGAAGCTGGTGCCGGCGTAGTTGCGCTCGTCACCGAGAATGCGGTCCATCTCCAGCGGATGGCCGATGGATTCGTGAATCTGCAGCATCATCTGGTCTGGCATCAACAGCAGGTCACGCGGGCCACTGGGGGTGTTCGGCGCCAACAGCAGTTGCAGCGCTTCGTCGGCCACCCGACTGGCCGCGCCGACCAGGCCGCAGCGCTCGATGATCTCGAAACCACCCTGTTGGCCGAAGTTGTCGCGGCCCAGGCTGCGGCTTTGGCTGTCCTGGCCGTCGCTGGCGGTCACCCCCAGGCCCGGGAACAGGAAGCGCTGGGCATGGCGCAGTTCGGCGCCGGCCGAGTTCAGGTAGGTTTGCTCGACCAGGCTCAGCCCCAGGCTGGCCTGCCAGTCCACCAAACGGCTGTCCTTGGGCACGCTGGCCGATTCGGTGGCGAGCAGGCCAAGGCAGTCGGCGAGGTTGGGCACGGGTTGGTCGAAGTTGGGCGAAACATGGTCGTGGCGTGCACTGGTCACGGCTTGTTCGCGCAGGTCCAGCAGGCTGTGCCGGGCGATTTGCCGCGCCAGCGCCTCGGCTTGCTCAAGGGCGCGCTGCAGGCCAGCCTGGGACAGGTCGGCGGTGGCAGCGTAGGCCTCCACGCCATTGACCCGCACGGTGAGCATGGCGCCCTCATCCTGGCTGAAGAAGGGCGGTTCGGCAACGTTGCGTCGCACCGAAAGCGCCTGGTGCGACTGTTTCACATGGCGCAGGGAAAACAACTCGGCCGTACTGCGCAGCGCAGCAAAGCGCTGGCGCAGCAGGGCGCTGGAATCGAACATGCGGATGCCTCCGTGTACACGGTGGCTCCCCCTAGAACCACCCGTCTTGCATGCCGAGGCAGGTATCGTCGTGTGCTTCGAGCAATGCCAGCTCATTATGGCAGCCCGGTACTTCCCAGGTCAGGAAATAACGCGCGGCCTGCAGCTTGCCCTGATAGAAGTCGCGATCGGCAGGGTGACCTTTCTGCAGGCCAAGCTCGGCGTGAATGGCCTGTTCCAGCCAGCGCCAGCCGATTACGCAGTGGCCGAAGGCCTTGAGGTACAAGGCCGAGTTCGCCAGGGCGCCCGCGACCTTCCCTTGGACCATGTCGCCTAGCAGGGCCAGTGTGACGCCCTGCAGGCGGTTGACCAGTTGCTCCAGCGGCTGGCGCAGTGGGTCGAGTTCAGGGTGGTGGCTTGCACGCTCGCCGGTTGTGGCGATCAGGCGGATCAGTTGCTTGAGCCCGGCACCTTGGTTCTGGGCCAGCTTGCGACCGAGCAAGTCGAGCGACTGGATGCCTTCTGTACCCTCGTGGATCGGGTTCAGGCGGTTGTCCCGGTAGTACTGCTCTACCGGGTATTCGCGGGTGTAGCCGTGACCACCGAGAACCTGGATTGCCAGTTCATTGGCCTTGAGGCAGAACGTCGAAGGCCAGGACTTGACGACCGGGGTCAGCAGGTCGAGCAGCGCCTGCGCTTGGTTGCGCGACGTTTCGTCGTTGGCGGTCTGGGTATCGTCGAACAGGCGCGCTGCGTACAGGCCCAAGTCGAAGGCGCCTTCTACATAAGCCTTTTGTGTCAGCAGCATTCGTTTCACATCGGTGTGCGCGATGATCGGTACTGCCGGGCTGAGCGGGTCTTTGCTGTCCGGCAGCCGGCCTTGCGGTCGCTGGCGGGCGTACTCCAGCGAATACAGGTAGCCGGCGTAACCGAGCATGACCGCCCCCATGCCAACGCCGATACGTGCTTCGTTCATCATCTGGAACATGCAGGCCAGGCCTTGGTGCGGCTGGCCGACCAGGTACCCGACGCACTGGCCATTGTCGCCGAAGTTCAGGGCTGTGGAGGTGGTGCCGCGCCAGCCCATTTTGTGGAACAGCCCAGCCAGCAGCACATCGTTGCGCGGGCCGCGGCTGCCGTCCGGGTTTACGTGGTACTTGGGCACGATGAACAGCGAGATGCCCTTGACCCCGGGCGGGGCGTCCGGGAGCTTGGCCAGCACCATGTGCACGATGTTTTCCGACAGTTCGTGGTCGCCGCCGGAAATGAAGATCTTGTTGCCTTTGAGCCGGTAGCTGCCGTCGCCTGCTGGTTCGGCGCGGGTGCGTATGTCGGCCAGCGACGAGCCGGCGTGGGGTTCGGTCAGCGCCATTGTGCCGAAGTAGCGGCCGTCGATCATCGGTTGCAGGAACAGGCGCTTCTGTTCATCGGAGCCGAAGCTCTCGATCAGGTTGGCCGCACCCATGGTCAGGAACGGGTAGGCCGTGGTGCCGGCGTTGGCGGCCTGGAAGTGGGCGAAGCAGGCTTGCGAGACCAGGCTGGGCAGCTGCATGCCGCCGACCTCGAAGTCCCGGTTGGCGTTGAGGAAGCCGGCTTCGAGGAAGGCATCGACGGCGGGCTTCACTTCGGGGATCAGCTCCGCGCGGCCGTCCACGTAGCGTGGCTCGTTTTCGTCGGCCTTGCGGTTGTGCGGGGCGAAATACTTTTCGGCGATGGTGCGGGCGGTCGTCAGTGCCGCATCGAAGGTTTCACGGCTGTGCTCGGCGAAGCGCGGGCGCTGGGTCAGGGCTTCGGCGTCGAGGACTTCGTAAAGCTCGAAGGCGAGGTTGCGGGGGCTGAGCAAGGTCTCGGGCATGGTGGCGGTCCTGAGGCGGGATGCTGCGAGTGTAGGAGCGTGGTGAGACTGGGGACAGGTTAATAGGTTTGCGTGATATGGGTTGAGAACGCCGGGAAGCCTGCCGGTTATTGGTGAAACCAGCGCAAGGTCAGGTCGTGTAATGCCTGCTCGGGACAATATAGAGACGTTTCCCACATTCCCGATCGGAAATGAACTGCTGCGGATCGAATGTCAGTTGGCCTTGAATGTGCGTTTTGGTGTTCACAAGGAAACGTTTCAGATGAGTGATGCCCATCACGCTGACTTGGCTGAGGCCAACGGCAACCAGGTTCCCTTCTTCGTAGTCTCGCCCATGAAATTTGGTGTAATGACTTTCTTTACCTTGGGCTTCTACTGGGTTTATTGCTTCTATCAAAGTTGGAGTCTGCATAGAGAGAAAACGGGAGAGCGCGTAAGTCCGCTCTGGCGAAGCGCTTTTGCAGTGTTCTTCATCTATCCATTATTGAGAAGGGCAAATGACCATATTCGCGACTCAGGTAAAACTTATCCGTGGTCCATCCTGGGGCTCACGCTGGGCTATTACGGTTTTTGCGTTGTCTGGGTGGCTGCCAGCGTCGTGTTGGAAGGCCAGCTGTGGCCGGCCTATTTTGCGGGCTTAGCCATTCAGGCAGCTTGGCTGATCATTCTGGTGTTCATGCAGAAGGGCATCAATTTCAGTGCGGGTGACAAAGAAGGGAAGGCCAACAGCCGGTTCACGCTGGCAAATTGGCTTTGGATGCTGTTGGGTATTGGGCTTATGGCAGCACAGTTGTTTGCTTTGATTGCGCTTTCACCAATGGTTTGAGCAACTTTTGGCCGGAGCTCTGTCTGAGGGGAGCTCCGGATAGTCCCCGATCCACCCCGCGTTTCCACTTTCCTTGAAGACAATACGATGTTGGGGTAGGAGCCTGCTGCAAGGCTTTTTTGATAAGTCTGTCTGGACGGGTCCTTTCGCGGGAAAACCCCACAGCGGCCTGTGTCCAACCCCCAATGTGTGTCCACCAGAGCGGGTTTACCCGCGAGTACGGTGGTGGCGGCAACGGTGAACGGCGGGGGGAGATTGGCCAGCAGGGCCGGCCCTTTCGCGGGTGAACCCGCTCCTACGACGGCCTCTATCCAACTGTCCGTCACCGTGGTAGGAGCGGGTTTACCCGCGAAAGGACCGGCCCAGGCAGCCGAGAATTTCCAGGGGATAAACGGTAACAACAGAAGACACCCAGTCAGCGTTGGCATGACCACGTTCTGGTGAGCACCTGTTAGTCCAGCCCCTGCTTCAGGACATGCACGCATAAAAAAGGAGAGCCGAGGCTCTCCTTCTTCTTCAACAACCCTCAGCCATTAGCCGATGGTCATCAGGCTGGCGTTACCACCCGCCGCTGCAGTGTTCACGCTCACCGCGCGCTCGATGACCAGGCGCTCCAGCGCAATCTGGTGATCACCGCTGGACAGCCCGTGCACCCCAACGATCGCCCCGGCACGCTTGGCCACCTGCTGGCATACGCCGCGCAGCTGGTCCGAGTCGCCATGGTGGATTACTGCGTCGAACGCCACTTCATCCTTGTTCCAGTCCGCGACCAGCTTCACCTTGGCCTGCAGCTCACGCGGCAGGCGGGCGCGCAGAGCCTTGCCCGGTTCACCGTCAACCCACACCGCCGAGCTGCCAACGGCCAGTACCGCGGCGAACTGCGCCAGCAGGTCGGTTTCGTTGTCTGCCAGGCACAGTACGTGCTCCCGCGGCAGAATGGTGTAGCTGTTGCGCTCGCCGGTCGGGCCTGGCAGCAGGCGAGCGATGCCGCTCTGCGACTGGCTGGCGAACTGGCTGCACAGCGCGGCCAGGTCGGCAAGCTGGTTGTTCTCGGCCCAGGCCTTCAGGCCGTGCAGCGGCTTGATCAGCTGTTCGTGCAGGGTGCGGTCTGGCTTGCCTTCGCCGTCCTGCTGCTGGAAGTGGCGGCCAATGGCGTCGGCCGGGCGGGTCGACAGCAAGCGGTAGAGGTACAGCGGGCCGCCGGCTTTCGGGCCGGTGCCAGACAGGCCTTCACCACCGAACGGCTGCACGCCCACCACTGCACCTACAATGTTGCGGTTGACGTACATGTTGCCGGCGTTGGCGGTTTCCACCACCTTGGCGATGGTCTCGTCGATACGGGTGTGCACGCCGAGGGTCAGGCCGTAGCCGGAGTTGTTGATCTGCTCGATCAGCTGGTCCAGATTGCGGCGGTTGTAGCGCACCACGTGCAGCACGGGGCCGAAGATTTCGCGCTTCAGCTCGTCGAAGCTGTCCAGCTCGATCAGGGTTGGCATGACGAAGGTGCCGCGCTTGATCTCGGCAGCATCGGCAATCGCGACCTGGTAGACCGGGCGGCCTTTCTCGCGCATGCCCTGGATGTGCTTCTCGATGCCGGCCTTGGCTTCGGCATCGATCACCGGGCCGATGTCCACGGCCAGGCGGTCCGGGCAGCCCAGGCGGCTTTCAGCCATGGCGCCCTTGAGCATTTCGATCACGCGGTCGGCGGAGTCTTCCTGCAGGCACAGCACGCGCAGGGCCGAGCAACGCTGGCCGGCACTGTCGAAGGCCGAGGACACCACGTCGATCACGACCTGTTCGGTCAGTGCCGAGGAGTCGACGATCATCGCGTTCTGGCCGCCTGTTTCGGCGATCAGCGGGATCGGCCGGCCCTGGTTGTCCAGGCGGCCAGCGACGTTGCGCTGCAGCAGGCGGGCCACTTCTGTGGAGCCGGTGAACATCACGCCTTTGACGCGCTCGTCTCCGACCAGGCCGGCGCCGACGGTTTCACCTCGGCCCGGCAGCAACTGCAGCACGCCTTCTGGGATGCCCGCTTCCAGCAGCAGGCGCACGGCCTGGGCGGCGATCAGCGGGGTTTGCTCGGCAGGCTTGGCCAGTACCGGGTTGCCGGCAGCCAGGGCTGCGGCCACCTGGCCGGTGAAGATCGCCAGCGGGAAGTTCCACGGGCTGATGCACACCACCGGGCCCAGTGGGCGGTGGGCGTCGTTGCTGAAGTCGTTACGTGCCTGCACCGCGTAGTAGCGCAGGAAGTCCACGGCTTCACGCACTTCGGCGATGGCGTTGGCGAAGGTCTTGCCGGCCTCGCGAATGAGCAGGCCCATCAGCGGCTGGATCTCGGCCTCCATCAGGTCGGCGGTGCGCTCCAGAATGGCAGCACGCTCGGCTGGCGGGGTGGCCTGCCAGATCGGCGCGGCGTTCAGTGCGCACTGGATGGCGTTGTCCACGTCGGCAACGGTGGCCTCCTGCACATGGCCGACTACGTCGCGGTGGTCTGCCGGGTTCAGCACCGGTGCGGCAGCGCTCTCGCTGGCGGCGCAGGCCAGCAGCGGGGCAGCCTTCCAGTCATTGTGAGCGGTGGCCAGCATGGCGCAGGACAGCGATGCCAGGCGGTGTTCGTTGGCCATGTCGATGCCGGCCGAGTTGGCTCGTTCAGTGCCATACAGATCGCGCGGCAGCGGGATGCGTGGGTGCGGCAGGCCGATACTGCCTTCCTGGGTACCCATGCGCTCGATGCTGGCCACCGGGTCGGCGACCAGTTCCTGGATGGAAATCGAGTGGTCGGCGATGCGGTTGACGAACGAGGTGTTGGCGCCGTTTTCCAGCAGGCGGCGCACCAGGTAGGCCAGCAGCGTTTCATGTGTGCCGACCGGTGCATACACGCGGCACGGGCGGTTCAGCTTGCCATCGGCAATCTTGCCGACCACTTGCTCGTACAGCGGCTCGCCCATGCCGTGCAGGCACTGGAACTCGTACTGGCCCGGGTAATAGTTCTGCCCGGCAATGTGGTAGATGGCCGACAGGGTGTGGGCGTTGTGGGTGGCGAACTGCGGGTAGATGGCTTCTGGTACGGCCAGCAGCTTGCGGGCGCATGCGACGTAGGACACGTCGGTGTACACCTTGCGGGTATAGACCGGGTAGCCTTCCAGGCCTTCGACCTGGGCACGCTTGATCTCGCTGTCCCAGTAGGCGCCTTTTACCAGGCGGATCATCAGGCGGTGGCGGCTGCGCTTGGCCAGATCGATGACGTAGTCGATCACGTACGGGCAGCGCTTCTGGTAGGCCTGGATAACGAAGCCGATGCCGTTCCAGCCAGCCAGGGATGGCTCGAAGCACAGGCGTTCGAGCAGGTCCAGCGAAAGCTCCAGGCGGTCGGCTTCTTCGGCGTCGATGTTAAGGCCGATGTCGTACTGCTTGGCCAGCAGGGTCAGCGACAGCAGGCGCGGGTACAGCTCTTCCATCACGCGCTCGTACTGGGCCCGGCTGTAGCGCGGGTGCAGTGCCGACAGCTTGATCGAGATGCCTGGGCCTTCATAGATACCACGGCCATGCGAGGCCTTGCCGATCGAGTGGATGGCCTGCTCGTAGGACGCCAGGTACTTCTGCGCGTCGTGTTCGGTCAGTGCGGCTTCGCCGAGCATGTCGTAGGAGTAACGGAAGCCTTTGGCCTCGAAACGGCTGGCGTTGGCCAGGGCTTCGGCAATGGTCTCGCCGGTGACGAACTGCTCACCCATCAGGCGCATGGCCATGTCGACGCCCTTGCGGATCATCGGTTCGCCGCTCTTGCCGATGATGCGGGTGAGCGAGGAGGTGAGGCCGGTTTCGTTATGGGTGCTGACCAGCTTGCCGGTCAGCAGCAGCCCCCAGGTGGCGGCGTTGACGAACAGTGACGGGCTGTTGCCCAGGTGCGGCTGCCAGTTGCCGGTACTGATCTTGTCGCGGATCAGGGCATCACGGGTACCTTTGTCGGGGATACGCAGCAGGGCTTCGGCAAGGCACATCAGCGCCACGCCTTCCTGGGATGACAGCGAGAACTCCTGCAGCAGGCCCTGGACAATACCGGCACGGCCGCCGGCGCTTTTCTGGTTGCGCAGTTTTTCGGCAATGCCTGCGGCCAGCTTGTTGGTGGCGTCGGCCAGCGGCGCGCTCAGGCGCGCCTGCTCCAGCAGCATTGGCACCACTTCCTGCTCGGGGCGGCGGTAGGCAGCGGTGATCGCCGAGCGCAGTACCGACTGCGGCAAGATGCTTTCGGCAAATTCGAGGAAGCACTGGTGGCTGTGATCGGCCTGGATTTCACCGGCATCGTCGGCCGGGTTGCTGGCATGACCGTTGAGTTCGGTCAGGGTGGCGCCACCCTCGAGCTTCTCCAGATAGTTGAAGATCGCTTGCTTGATCAACCAGTGCGGCGTGCGGTCAATGGACTGCGCAGCTGCTTTGAGTCGCTCACGGGTCGGGTCGTCGAGTTTGACCCCAAGGGTGGTAGTCGCCATTTCTTATCCTCGTTATTGCCACGGTTGTGGCCTAAGCTGGCGTCAAGAGTATCTGTAGGACAATTCAGGTGCAACCAGGTGCAACCCGAATTTTTCGTGTGAAAGGTGCAACTCGTCCGACAGCTATTCCCATACCCTGAAAAGGGGCGCTTTCGGTGCGATTTATTCTGAAAAAGCGGTTTTTTGCTCCCGAAAGGAGCAAGAAGTGGGCTTTGTCGGAAATTGCACGGGCAGGTGCAACTTGCAAAAGAAAAATGGTTGCACCTTCTTTGCGTTGTTGCATAGCATTCGCCGCCTGGGTGCAACCGCCAACGATGTGGTTGCGCATGATAAAAACAAACGCCAGGGCACACGCATGGGCAATCCACTAACGATCACCTTCGTGATCTACATCGCAGCAATGGTGCTGATCGGCTTCGCCGCCTATCGCGCTACCAACAACCTTTCCGATTACATTCTGGGTGGTCGCAGCCTCGGTAGCGTGGTTACCGCGCTGTCTGCCGGTGCCTCCGACATGAGTGGCTGGCTGCTGATGGGCCTGCCCGGTGCCATCTACTTTGCGGGCCTGTCCGAGGCCTGGATCGCCATCGGCCTGACAGTGGGTGCCTACCTGAACTGGCTGTTTGTGGCCGGCCGGCTGCGCGTGCAGACCGAACACAACGGTGACGCGCTGACCCTGCCGGACTACTTCTCCAGCCGTTTCGAAGACAATAGCGGGCTGCTGCGTATCATTTCCGCCATCGTCATCCTGGTGTTCTTCACCATCTACTGTGCCTCCGGCATCGTGGCCGGTGCCCGTCTGTTCGAGAGCACCTTCGGCATGTCGTACGAAACCGCTTTGTGGGCTGGTGCAGCGGCGACCATCGCCTATACCTTCGTTGGTGGCTTCCTGGCGGTGAGCTGGACCGATACCGTACAGGCGTCGTTGATGATCTTCGCGCTGATCCTGACCCCGGTAATCGTGCTGATCTCCACCGGTGGCTTCGACCAGACCTTCGCCGCTATCGAGGCGGTGAACCCGGCGAACTTCGACATGCTCAAGGGTGCCACCTTCATCGGCATCATCTCGCTGATGGGCTGGGGCCTGGGTTACTTCGGCCAGCCGCATATCCTGGCGCGCTTCATGGCCGCTGATTCGGTGAAGTCGATCGCCAAGGCGCGCCGCATTTCCATGACCTGGATGATCCTGTGCCTGGCGGGTACCTGTGCCGTTGGCTTCTTCGGCATTGCCTACTTCTCGGCCCATCCTGAACTGGCAGGCCCGGTTAGCGAGAACCACGAACGTGTGTTCATCGAGCTGGCCAAGATCCTGTTCAACCCATGGATTGCGGGTGTCCTGCTGTCGGCCATCCTGGCCGCAGTCATGAGTACCCTGAGCTGCCAGCTGCTGGTGTGCTCCAGCGCCCTGACCGAAGACTTCTACAAAGCCTTCCTGCGCAAGAATGCTTCGCAGGTCGAGCTGGTGTGGGTCGGCCGTCTGATGGTGCTGGCCGTGGCCCTGATCGCCATCGCCATGGCCGCCAATCCGGAAAACCGCGTGCTGGGCCTGGTGGCCTATGCCTGGGCTGGCTTCGGTGCCGCCTTCGGCCCGGTGGTGCTGATTTCGGTGCTGTGGAAAGGCATGACCCGTAACGGTGCGCTGGCCGGTATCGTGGTGGGTGCGCTGACGGTGATCCTGTGGAAGAACTTCGACACCCTCGGGTTGTACGAAATCATCCCGGGCTTCCTGTTCGCCAGCATCGCCATTGTTCTGGTGAGCAAGCTGGGCAGCCCTTCGCAGACGATGGTCAAGCGCTTCGAAGCGGCTGATGCGGCGTATCACGCCGACAAGTAACATCCGTTGAATTGGCGGCGCCTGCTTTGCGGGTGCCGCCAATCAGCAGCCAGGCCTGACTCCGCCTGCAAGGCAAGGTAAACTTGCCGCCTTCGCAGGAGTTGCCATGAACTATCGTCACGCCTTCCACGCCGGCAACCACGCCGACGTCCTCAAACACATCGTGCTGACCCGCCTCATCGCCCTGATGTCGCGCAAGGAGCAGCCGTTCGCCTATATCGATACCCACGCAGGGCTCGGTCTGTACGACCTGCAAGGCGACCAGGCAAGCCGTACCGGCGAGTACCTGGAAGGCGTAGCCCGCCTGTGGAATCGCGATGACCTGCCGGCCATGGCCGACGACTACCTGCGCATCATCAAGCGCCTGAATGCCGATGGCGAGCTGCGCTACTACCCGGGGTCGCCCGAACTGGCCCGTCGCCTGATGCGCCAGCAGGACCGCGCCCTGCTCAACGAGAAGCACCCCGAAGACGGGCCGCTCCTCAAAGAAAACATGAAAAAAGACCCGCGCGTGACCGTGCACCTGGGTGAAGGCTGGCATGTGCCCCGGGCCTTGCTGCCGGTGCAGGAAAAGCGCGCGATCATGCTGATCGACCCGCCGTTCGAGCAGGCCGATGAGCTCAAGCGCTGCACCACTGCCATGAAAGAGGCGATCGGCCGCATGCGCCAGACTGTTGCGGCCATCTGGTACCCGATCAAGGACCAGCGCTCGCTGACCCGCTATTACCAGGACCTGACCAGCACCGGCGCGCCGAAACTGTTGCGGGTTGAGCTGTATGTGCATCACCAGGACAGCCCGCAGGGGCTGAACGGCTCTGGCCTGGCCATCGCCAACCCGCCGTGGGGGCTGGAGGATGAACTTAAGGAGCTGCTGCCATGGCTGGCCAAAGAGCTGGCACAGACCGCCGGTAGTTACCGCATGGACTGGCTGATCGCCGAGTAAACCTGTAGGCGCGGGTTTACCCGCGAACACCGGCTACGCCGGTGCCATCCACCGCGTTGCCTGCTTCGCGGGTGAACCCGCTCCTACAAGGGGGCGGTGTGCCTCCAATGTTTGCGTTATAATCCCGCCCTTTAGCCGCCATCCGCCCACGAGGCCGCTGGCGCATTTTTACCGAATGAAGAGGCTAATCCCTTGGCATTGACGATTCTTGGCCTGTCCGGCGCCCTTAGCCATGACCCTTCCGCGGCCTTGTACATTGACGGCAAGCTGATTGCCGCCGCCGAAGAAGAGCGCTTCGTGCGTGACAAGCATGCGAAGAACCGCATGCCCTACGAGTCGGCGAAGTTCTGCCTGGAACAGGCAGGCATCAAGCCGTCCGACGTCGACGTGGTAGCCATCCCGTTCGCCCCGATCAGCCTGTTCGGCAAGGCGCGGTGGCACTATGCCAAGCGCTATTGGTACGCCCCGGATCGTGCACTCGATGCCATCCTGATGGGCAACCGTCGCTACAAGCGCTATCGCAAGAAGATCGTCTGGTGCCTGGAGCAACTGGGCTTCGACCCGAAAAAGGTCAAGATCGAGCCGGTCGAGCACCACCTGGCCCACGCTTCCAGTGCTTATCATTGCTCGGGTTTCAAGGAAAAAACCGCAATCCTCGGCATTGACGGCAAGGGCGAGTACGCCACCACCTTCTTTGGTTACGGCGAAAACGGCAAGATCCACAAGATCAAGGAATTCTTCGACCCGGACTCGCTGGGTGGCCTTTACGGTGCCATCACCGAGTTCCTGGGCTTCGAAATGCTCGATGGCGAGTTCAAGGTCATGGGCATGGCGCCGTATGGCGACGCCAGCAAGTATGATTTCTCGCGTCTGGCCAGCTTCGAAAACGGCGAGTTGGTGATCAACACCGAGTACGCCAACGTTATCGGCCTGCGCCGCTATAAAGAGAAGGGCAAGGGCTTCTACTTCTCGCCAAAGCTGATCGAATGGCTGGGCCCCAAGCGCGAAGGCGACATCGCCGACGAGCCGTACATCCATTACGCCGCCAGCATGCAGGCGCTGTTCGAGAAACTGGCGCTGCAGATGATCGACCATTACCTGGGCGACACCCTGCGTGAAACCGGCAAGCTGGCCTTCGCCGGCGGCTGTGCGCTGAACGTCAAGCTCAACCAGAAGATCATCGCCCGTCCGGACGTGAAAGAGCTGTTCGTCCAGCCGGCCTCCGGTGACGCCGGGACTGCCGTTGGCGCCGCCGCCTATGTTTCCCACGCCCGTGGCGTTCCGGTCGAGAAGATGGAGCACGTCTACCTCGGCCCGTCGTACTCCAACGAGGACGTGATCGCCGCCTGCGCCCGTCACCCGAACCAGCCAAAGTGGCGCAAACTCGAGAACATGCCGCAGCAGATCGCCCAGATCATGGTCGATGGCAACCCGGTAGCCTGGTTCCAGGGCCGTATGGAGTTCGGGCCGCGTGCCCTGGGTGGCCGATCGATCATCGGTTGCCCAAGCGTGGAAGGCGTGGCTGACCGCATCAACCACCAGATCAAGTTCCGTGAACGCTGGAGACCTTTCTGCCCGTCGATGCTCGACACTGTCGCCCCGCAGATGATCAAGGTCGACCATCCCGCGCCGTTCATGACCTTCACCTTCGAAGTCGCTGAAGAGTGGAAGACCCGCGTGCCGGAAGTGGTGCATGAGGACGGCACTTCGCGTGCCCAGGTGCTCAAGCGCGAGTACAACCCGCGTTACTACGACATGATGAAGGCGCTGGAAGACCTGACTGGCAACGGTGTGTCGCTGAACACCTCGCTGAACCGTCGTGGTGAACCGATGATCTGCTCGCCGACGGATGCCCTGAACATGTTCTTCGGCTCGGACCTGCAGTACCTGATCATGGAAGACATCCTGGTTGTGAAGGACGGCGCGGCCCCGTATGACCAGCCGCTCTGAACCGCGCATCCTGCAGTTCTGCCATGGCTATGACGGGCCGTTCCTGGACTGCGCCCGTCAGTACGCCAGCCTGTTTCAGGGGCGTGGGTACCAGGTGACCACGGTGTTCCTCACTGGCGCCGCCGATGCGCAGGTGGCGGCTGGCTGTGCGTCGGACGAGGTGCTGTTCCTTGAGTTCAGTTCCAAGGCCGTGCGTGGCCTGAAACTCGGCGCCATCCGTGCATTGCGGCGCATTGCGGCCGAGCGCAATTTCGCTTTCTGCATCGCCCACCGCTTCAAGCCGATCTACGTTGCCCTGCTTGGGACCGGCCTGCCGGTGATTGGTGTGCACCATGCCTTTGGCGACTACCAGCGCAAAGGCCGCCGCCTGTTCGCGAACCTGTTCAGCAAGCGTCTGAGCCTGTTGGGTGTTTCGGACGCGGTACGTGACGATATGCGCCGTTGCTTGCCGCAGTGGCCGGCCGAACGCATCCAGACCCTGTACAACCGCATCGACATCGACGCCCTGCAAGCAGCCCTGGTGCCGCGCACTGACGCACGCCAGGCCTTGGGCCTGGATCCCCAGGCGTGGATCGTCGGCAATGTCGGGCGCCTGCACCCGGACAAGGACCAGGCCACCCTGTTGCGCGGTTTTGCCCAGGCACTGCCGGGGCTGCCGGCTGGCGCCCGCCTGGCAATTCTCGGCAAGGGGCGTCTGGAGGCGAGGCTCAAGGCGTTGGCTGCCGAGCTTGGCATTGCCGGGCAAGTCGACTTTCTTGGCCAGATACCGGATGCGCGCCGTTACTTCCAGGCGTTCGACGTGTTCGCTTTGAGTTCCGATCACGAGCCGTTCGGCATGGTCCTGCTCGAAGCGATGGTTGCCGGTGTGCCGGTGTTGGCCACGGCCTGTGGCGGAGCCCGCGAAGTGGTCGAGGGCGTTGGCGTGCTGTTCCCGCTGGGCGACGCCGCGCAGTTGGCCCAGGGCCTGCAGCACATGGCCGTACTGGATGCTGGGCAGCGCCAGGCCTGTGCCAGGCACATGCTGCAACGCCTGGGTGAGCGTTTCTCTGACCAGGCGGTGCGCGAGGCCTTCTGGCAACTCCCACAGGTGCGCGCGTTGGTGGGGCAGGCCTGATGCTCAATCGTATCCAGGCCTTCCGCGAACGCGGTTGGCAAGCTATCGATGCCAAGGCTTATGCCCAGGCGTGGGCGCGCTTTGGCGGCAGTGTCGCCACCCATCCGCTGGTTGTCGAGCAACTGGCGGACTTGGCACAGATCCCGGTGCGTTACCTGGGCTGGCACCAGGCTGGCGAGCTGAAAGCCGCCATCCCGGCCTGGGGGCGTCACCTGGCGCTGTCCAAGGACGTGCTGAAGCGTACTGGCAAGAAGGCCCTGTTCGACCTCGGTAATGCCGAGATCATTCTGCCGGCGGCGTCTGATGCCGCTGCGCCGTTGCGCCATACAATGCGTTACCTGTCCGAACTGAACCAGGGCCGCTTCAGCGGCCTCAAGGCGCAGAAGGAGCAGTTGGCCATGGCCCGGGCGCCTGAAGACCTGTCGAAGAAGTTCCGCTACAACCAGCGCCGTGAACTGCGCCTGCTGGAAGAGGCGGGTGGTGTGGTACGCCCGATCAGCGACTTCAGTGCTCAGGAAATCGCCAGCATGTACTGCGACCTGTTCCTGCGCCGCTGGGGGTTTCCGGCCACCGGTGCCGAGCGTATGGCCGATGTGCTGGAGCGCCTGCGTGAGCTGCTGATCGGCTCGGTGTTGCTGCTGGACGGTAAGCCGATTGCCATCCAGCTGGTGTACCGCGTAGAAGCGCCGGAGTGGATCAGCGTCGAGTACATCAATGGCGGCGTCGACCCTGAAACCAAGGCCTTCAGCCCAGGCAGCGTGCTGAGCTTCCTCAATACCCAGGCCGCCTGGGAAGACGCCCGGTCGCGCAACAAGCCGCTGCGGTTCTCGTTCGGCCGTGCTGATCGTGAGTACAAGGACCGCTGGTGCAACCCTGTGCCGGTGTATCAAGCGTGAGCCGCAAGCAGCAGTTGCTCAAGCGCCACCGGCGCAACAAACGCCTGGGGCTGCTGGCGGGCCTGGTTGCGCTGGTCGCCCTCGGTGTTTTCAGCTGGTGGTGGCTGCCACTGCTTCTGTTGCCGCTGCTTTGGGCTGCCCATGAGGCCTGGTTTGCCGACCACCTGTTCTATGCACCGGGTGAGGACTATGCCTACGACTTCGGCGATCAGGTGCAGCAGGTTCCTGCCAGCCTGCACGATGGCTGGCTCAAGGCTGATTGCACGTTGCAGGGCGACGAAACCCTGGTGCTTGAACTGCGGCTAAAAAGCAGCTGGTTGGGCCGCTTTCTCGATCCTCGGGTCGAGCTGCTGGCTGGCGAAAAGGCCGATCGGCAAGCGTTCGAGCGTGGCGTTGATGGCGTGCGCTTCCTTAACCTGACGGGTCTTGCTGCGCCACTGCAGGCCGGTACGTTGCGACTGCGCGGCCGGCATTGCCGGCTGCAGGGCCAGTTGCGTCTGTGGATAACCCCCTCGGTCGAGCTGCAGCAGCGCCGGGTGATGGTGATCGCGCCACATGCCGACGACGCCGAGTTGGCCGCGTATGGGTTGTACAGCCAGGCCGACGAAAGCTGGGTGGTGACCCTGACCGCCGGTGAGATAGAGGCCGAGCACTACCAGCAGATGGGCCTGGCAAAGGCCGAGGCCGCGCGCCTGAAGGGGCGCCTGCGTGCCTGGGACAGCATCGTGGTGCCGCGTTGGGCCGGCGTGCCGGAGTCGCGTTGCATACAGCTGGGCTACTTTTGCCTGCAGCTGCCTGCCATGCAGGCAGCACCCGACCAGCCGGCCGCCTCACGTGAAGCCGACCTGGCCGATATCCGCGTGTTCCGCCAGTTCAACCCGTTCCCGTTACCGGGCGACCGTGATGGCGCACCCACCTGGCACAACCTGCTGGCCGACCTGCGAGCCTTGCTGGAGCTGGCCAAACCAGAGGTGCTGGTGATGCCGCACCCGCAGCTAGACCCCCATCCGGACCATATCTGCGCTCAGGCGGCGGTATTGGAAGCCTTGCAAGGCATGACCTGGCAGCCACAAACCTTGCTGTGCTACGCCAACCACCTGCACGATAACGACCGCTGGCCGATGGGCGACAGTGGCGATGGCGTGGCTTTACCGCCGCAATTGAGCGCTGCCCAGGCCTGGGCACCCTGCAGCCTGGTACTGGACTGCGCGACTCAGCGCGATAAGGCGATGGCCCTGGGCATGATGCACGACCTGCAGCCGCCGGCACCGTTCAAGCGCCGCCTGCGCCGTCTGCTGCAACGCTGGCTTGCCGGGCGACAGCCATCGCCTTATGGGGAGAACGAATTCTTCCGCAAGGCCGTGCGCCGACACGAACTGTTCTGGCGGCGTGACCTGTAAGCACGCCCCATGGTTGACCGCGAAGGCGCAGAGCGCCCAAGGAAAGCAATGAAAGTCCTATTTCTGGTGCAGAAGGAACAGCGGGCGATTCTTGACCGCCTGTACGATGGCGTCGCGGCCAACTGCGAGTGCGACCTGCGCTGGCTGACCAGCCAGGATCAGCGCAACCTGCGCCGTTACTTCAAGCGTGAGGTGCAAGTCGAGCGCTATGACCGCATCGTGTTCTTCCTGCGTTTCAAGCAGGAGATCCGTCAGGTGGCCTTCATCCGCACTGTGCCGAACCTGGTGATTCTCGAGCACGACGCCTACCAGAACTACATCCCGTGCAAGTACACCGGCAAGTTCAGCGCTCATTATCGTCAACTGCCATGGGCACGGGTGATCAGCTCCGGCTACATGGTCAGCGAGCGCTTGCGCCAGGAAGGTTTCGACGCGGTGTTCGTGCCCAAGGGCTATGACGAGCAGTTGCTGGCCGACCAAGGGCGTGAGCGTGATATCGAACTGGCCTTTGTCGGTAGCGTCAACAGCGTGGCCTACAGCGGCCGCAAGGCACTGCTGGACGAGTTGGGGCAGGTCGAGAACCTGTTGGTAACCCGTACCAAGTCGGGCGAGGACTACTGCAACACGCTCAACCGTATTCGTTTCTTCGTCAGTGCCGATGTCGGCATGGGCGAGTACATGATCAAGAACTTCGAAGCCATGGCCTGTGGCTGTGTGCTGCTGGCATACGACCAGGGCGAGGAAGAGAACCGTGCGCTGGGCCTGCAAGACATGCACAACGTGGTGTTCTATGACAACATCCCGACCCTTCAGGAAAAGCTCCGTCGTTTGCGCGCGAACCCCGAGCTAGCCCGGCAGATTGCAGAAAATGGCCGCCATCTGGCGGTTTCCCGTTTTAGTTTCGGCGCAGTTGGACGTAGCATCGTCGACCACATGCGCCCGGCGCTCAGGCCCCACCCGCCATTGTCTGCATGGCAGCGGCTGCGTCTGAAGCTGGGCATCTAAACAAGAGCTTTCACGCCCAGGAGCGGGTTGTTGAAGGCCGATAGTCGTAATGCGGAGGGAATCCGGTGCGCTTTTCAAATGAGAGTGACGTCACGCTCGTCGTGACCAGTTGTGGGCGGTTCGATCTGCTCAAAGACACCCTTGAGAGTTTCGATCGCTACAACACCGCGCCCATTCGCGAGGTATTCATCACCGAAGACTCTGGCGACGATGCTGTGCATGCCGCTGTGCCGGCGCACTGGAAGCCGCACTGCAAGGTGTTCGTCAACCGGCCCAAACTTGGCCAGTTGCCGTCTATCGACCTGGCCTACAGCCAGGTCAAGACGCCGTACATTTTTCACTGCGAAGACGACTGGCAATTCTATCGCCAAGGCTTTGTCGAAGACTCGCAGGCCATCCTGGATGTCAGTCCAAACATCTTGCAGGTCTGGTTGCGCAGCCATGCCCACGACCTGGCCATCCACAGCCCGTACATCCACTTGGGCGATCGCCAGGTGATCGCCGGGGTGCCGTGCTATCCGCTGCTGTCCGACAAGGCTGAGTGGCAGGCGTTCTCGCTCAACCCTGGGCTGCGCCGATTGAGCGATTACCAGCGCTGTGCGCCATTTGCCGCCTATGCTGGAGAAAAGGCGCTTTCCCGTCGCTACGCTGAGTTAAATCTGACAGCGGTCACCTTGGAGGGTGATGCAGTATTGCACACTGGATTCGGCAATCACGTGACCTTGCCCATTGAAGTGGAGCGTAAGGCCAAGCGTCGTCAACGTGATCGGTTGAAGCTGGCATTGACGCTGGTTGCGGGGGCCTTGATCGGCATGGGAATCACCATTTTTGTTCAATGAAGTCGCTGTCCCACCTGACTTGAGCGGGAGAGGGCCCATGAACATCGTCAATATGATGTGGGCGGGTGGAACGCCGTACATGTCCATCCACAAGGTGCACCGGCAGGTCTTGTCGAACGCGGGTGCCGATGCCCGGATCAGTAACTGGCTGCTGCTGGGGAGCGGGCTCTGCTGTGGGCTCGGTTCGACCCGGGAATGGCATATGCCCTCACGTGCGCTCAAAGGGCGGCATTTGTGGCGCTTGCTGCGCCCGTGGCTGCGCATGCGCTTGCGCAAGGCACTGGCCGAGGCCGGGGCAGAAGTGGTGCTGCTCGATGGTATTGGCGTCGCCCGGTTGGTGCTGCCATTGTTGCAGCGCATCGGGCACGTACGTGCCAAGGTACTGTTCCATGGCAAGACGCGTCTGCATGCCAGCGATATCCGCTTGTTGCAGATGTTTCCGTCCGAGCGTCTGAGTATCGCGGCGGTATCACAGACGTTGGCCGAGTCGCTGGAGCGTGACCTGGGCAGGCCGGTGCAGACGCTGCGCATGGCGCTCGACCCGCTTGCATTCGTCGAGCCTTTGCTGAGCCGGGACCAGGCCAGGCAGGCACTGAAGTTGCCTCAGGGCGCCGAGGTGATGCTGGGTGCGGTAGGGCGATTGGTAGAGAGTAAAGGCTTCGAAATGCTGATCGAGGCATTCGCCAGGGCCAGTGCACGGCAACCGGGCTTGCAGCTGGCGATCATTGGCGAGGGGCCGCAGCATGCCGTGCTGCAGCAGCGTATCGACGCGTTGGGCCTGGCCGAGCGCGTTCATCTGCGCGGTCACCGCGAAGACCTGCAGCAGCTGTATCGGGCATTCGACTGGCTATTGGTACCTTCGCGTTCCGAAGGCCTGGGGCTGGTGGTGCAAGAGGCGGTGATGGCCGATGTACCGGTGGTGTGCAGCGACCTGGAAGTGTTTCGCGAGCAGTTGCGCGACACGGGGGGCTACCTGCCGGTTGCCGACGAAAGCGCCTGGGCTGAGGCGATTGAGCGCTGTACGGCGCTCAGTGCATCGACGATCGCCGCGAAGCAGCGCCAGGCACTGGCACCGGAGCAGGCCTGGCAGGCTTTCTGCAGCGGCTCGCAGAGCCTGTTGCGCAGCTGACCTTCAGCGTGTCAGCAAGGCTGCCTCGAAGGCGGCAAGGGGGAACCGGTCGCCCAGGTTCTCCCGCTCGATATAGCGCACCATGTGCTGCACATTTCGTCGAATCATGCGGGCCGACAGTGGCGGGCGCAGAAAGCGCATGTCGGCCACGTCGATCAAGCCCAGACGCTGGTCGGGGGTGACCACCACGTTGCCCAGGTGCAGCGAGCGGAAATAAACGCCGCTGCGGTGCAACTGACGGATCAGCTCGATCAGGCGTGGCAGGTAAGTGTCCCAGCTGAAGCCGTCATCGCGCGACATCTGCAGCAGCGTTCGCCCGGGTAGCGGGCGATACAGCACCGCAGTGCGGCCCGGCAGGTCGAGCTTGTGCTGGCTGATCACTTCGAGGGTTGGGATGCCCAGTTGCGTCAGGCGCGCGGCGTTATCGACGAAGCGCTGCGAGTAAGGACGTAGCAGTGCAGATGAAATCAGACGCTTCCTACGAAAAACCTTGAGGAAATTTCCATCTGTGAGCAGGTAGACTTTGGCGCCATGGCTGTCTGCCTCAAGCACCTGTGCGCCGAGTGTCAGCTGATCGAAGTCGACCTGGGTGAGCCGGGAGCATTGCATGAATAGAGCCTTGTCGTCTGGCGAGCAAAATGACCGGCAATAATGCCGAAAATAATGCTGTAGCACCATGGATGGTGTTTCTGATTCATCGGGGGAAAGGATGTTGTATCAAAAAAACTGGGCACAAGCGTGGTTAGGTTTGGGCCTGGTCTGGTTCCTGGCGGCGATTGCCCTGGCACCCAGCAACAAGGTTTATCAGCAAGGTCTGGTGTTGTTCTTGTGGCTGCCAACGCTGGTATTGGCCTGGTCGGCCCGAGGTGTGCTGGTGCAAGCCTGGAGGCGGCAACCGGCGCTGTGGGGGAGTGTGCTGCTGTTGTTGGCCTGGAGCGGGCTGAGCCTGGCATGGTCGCCCGCCGAGGAGCCCCTGCGCGAGCTCAAGCGCTTGCTCTACATCCTGGTATTCCTGCTGGCGTTTCCGCTGTTGGCCCAGCTTGGCCAAGCCCGCATTCGTCAGTTATTGCTGCTTGGCAGCGCGCTGCTGGCCATCGCTGCGTTGGTCTCCATCATCAAGTTCTACGGGGTGCAGCGTGCGCCCCTGCTGTTCAGGCTGGCGGGTATCGGTGAGATATCCCACCCCATCCTGGGGGCTTATGTCATTGGTTCGGCCTTGCTCTTGATGCTCTACGAGCCTCCTCGGCAACGTGGCTTGCAGTTGTTGTGGCTGGCGGCACTGGCTTGCCTGGGGGCCTTCGCCATGCTCAGCCAGAGCCGTGGTGCGGTTCTGGCACTGGTGATTACCGTGGTGATGGCGCCGTTGTGGTTCCGTGACCGCCACAGCCGGGTGTTCTCTGTTCTGGCACTGCTTGCCACCGGCCTGGCCTTTTGGGCCGTGTACGACGTTATCGCCCAACGGGGCTCGTCCTACCGGCCGGAAATTTTCCATGCCGTTCTCCAGATGATTGCCGCGCACCCTTGGACTGGTCTTGGCCTGGGGGCTGATTACGAAGTGAGCGCCGTCGGCATGCACTTCGATCACACCCACAACATGTTCACCCATGTTGCCGTTGAAATGGGCTTGCCCGGCATGTTGCTGTGGGTAATGGTGTGGCTGTTCACGCTGGGCGAAATCGTGCGCGCCCGTGGCACCCTGTTCGGCAATGTGCTGCTGGGCTTCTGGGTCTACTCGACCCTGGCCATGCAGTTCGATGCCGCCAGCCTCACCGGTACGCCACGTGCCGAATGGTTCATCAGCTGGCTGCCGGTGGGCCTTGCCATGTTGCTGCCATGGGGGCGTGCCGAAAATGACGCCTGTGGTAAAATTGCCGGTTCAACCTGAACAGCGAGCTCGATAATGGCCGAAACACCGCGACCAGCGGAGCACACCTCCAGCCTGAAGATCTACTTCCGGCTGTTGAGCTATGTGAAACCCTATGTCGGCATTTTCCTGCTGAGCATTGTCGGTTTCGTGATCTTTGCCTCGACCCAGCCAATGCTGGCCGGCATTCTCAAGTACTTCGTCGATGGGCTGAGCAACCCCGAAGCGGTATTGTTCCCCAACGTCCCCTACCTGCGTGACCTGCAATTGCTGCAGGCGGTGCCGCTGCTGATCATCCTGATCGCTGCGTGGCAGGGCCTGGGCTCGTTCCTCGGCAACTACTTCCTGGCCAAGGTCTCTCTGAGCCTGGTGCATGACCTGCGGGTGGCACTGTTCAACAAGCTGCTGGTGTTGCCCAACCGCTATTTCGACAACCACAACTCCGGGCACCTGATTTCGCGCATTACCTTCAATGTGACCATGGTCACCGGCGCCGCTACCGACGCCATCAAGGTGGTGATCCGCGAAGGCCTGACCGTGGTGTTCCTGTTTGCCTACCTGCTTTGGATGAACTGGCACCTGACCCTGGTGATGGTCGCCATCTTGCCGGTGATTGCGGTTATGGTCAGCATCGCCAGCAAGAAATTCCGCAAGCAGAGCAAGAAGATCCAGGTAGCCATGGGCGACGTCACCCACGTTGCCTCGGAAACCATCCAGGGTTACCGCGTGGTCCGTAGCTTCGGTGGCGAGGCCTACGAACAGCAGCGATTCGGCCAGGCCAGCCAGAGCAACACCGACAAGCAACTGCGCATGACCAAGACCGGCTCGCTGTACACGCCGATGCTTCAGCTGGTGATCTACAGCGCCATGGCTGCGCTGATGTTCCTGGTGCTGTTCCTGCGCGGGGACTCCACTGCTGGTGACCTGGTGGCTTATATCACCGCTGCCGGCCTGCTGCCCAAGCCGATTCGCCAGTTGTCGGAAGTCAGCTCGACCATCCAGAAGGGCCTGGCAGGTGCCGAGAGCATCTTCGAGCAACTGGACGAAGCGCCTGAAGTGGACACTGGTACGGTCGAGAAGGAACACGTGGAAGGGCGCCTGGAAGTGCGTAACCTGAGCTTCACCTACCCGGGTACCGAGCGTGAAGTGTTGAGCGATATCAGTTTTGTCGCAGAGCCCGGGCAGATGATCGCCCTGGTCGGCCGCTCCGGCAGTGGCAAGTCTACGCTTGCGGCCCTGATCCCGCGCTTCTATCACCACGACAAGGGGCAGATCCTGCTCGATGGCGTGGAGATCGAGCACTATCGCCTGCGCAACCTGCGTCGCCATGTTTCGCAAGTCACCCAGCATGTCACCCTGTTCAACGACACCGTGGCCAACAACATCGCTTATGGCGATCTGGCCGGTGCGCCGCGCGCAGACATCGAAGCCGCCGCGGCCGATGCCTATGCCAAGGAATTCGTCGACCGGCTGCCAAAGGGCTTCGATACCGAAGTGGGTGAGAACGGTGTACTGCTGTCCGGTGGCCAGCGCCAGCGTCTGGCAATTGCCCGTGCGCTGCTTAAGAACGCGCCGTTGCTGATCCTCGATGAAGCGACTTCGGCGTTGGATACCGAGTCCGAGCGGCATATCCAGGCCGCCTTGGATCACGTGATGCAAGGCCGTACCACGCTGGTGATTGCCCATCGGCTGTCGACCATCGAGAAGGCTGACCAGATCCTGGTCATGGACCAGGGCCGCCTGGTCGAGCGCGGTACTCACACCGAGCTGCTTGCGGCTAATGGCCATTATGCCCGTCTGCATGCCATGGGGCTGGATGAGCCGGCCAAGGCCGATATCACCTGAACCCTCCTTGATCGGGGCCGTCATGGCCCCGATTGTCACGGGAATTTTCCAGGGATGATCTGGCCATAAAGCCATTGACTACCCTGTGCTAATATCCTGCCCCTGTTCATTATTTCCATATGGGTTGCCCATGAAGTTGTCCATGCCGCGTTTCGATCAAGCCCCGGTACTGGTGGTCGGCGATGTCATGCTCGACCGCTACTGGCATGGCGGTACTTCGCGTATTTCGCCTGAAGCGCCAGTCCCGGTGGTCAAGGTCGATCAGATCGAGGATCGCCCCGGCGGCGCGGCCAACGTTGCCTTGAACATTGCTGCGCTGGGCGCGCCGGCTTCGCTGATCGGCGTCACCGGCCAGGATGAGGCTGCCGACAGCCTGGCCAACAGCCTGCAGGCTGCCGGTGTCCGTTCGGTGTTCCAGCGCATCGCGCACCAGCCGACTATCGTCAAGCTGCGGGTCATGAGCCGTCACCAGCAACTGCTGCGTATCGATTTCGAAGAGCCGTTCGCCACCGACCCACTGTCGCTGGGCGCGGAGGTCGACAGCCTGCTCGAAGGCGTCAAGGTGCTGGTCCTGTCCGACTACGGCAAAGGTGCACTGAAAAATCACCAGAACCTGATCCAGGCGGCGCGGGCCAAGGGCATTCCGGTGCTGGCCGACCCCAAGGGCAAGGACTTTTCCATCTACCGTGGCGCCAGCCTGATTACCCCGAACCTCAGCGAGTTCGAGACCATCGTTGGCCGTTGCGTCGATGAGGCCGAACTGGTTGCCAAGGGCTTGCAGTTGCTGCAGGACCTGGACCTGGGCGCCCTGCTGGTCACCCGTGGCGAGCATGGCATGACCCTGCTACGCGTTGGTCAGCCGGCGTTGCACCTGCCAGCGCGGGCACGCGAAGTGTTCGATGTGACCGGTGCCGGCGATACTGTCATTTCCACCCTTGCCGCGGCCATTGCCGCGGGTGAGGACCTGCCCCATGCGGTGGCCCTGGCCAACCTGGCGGCGGGCATTGTGGTCGGCAAGCTGGGTACGGCTGCCATCAGCGCCCCTGAGCTGCGCCGGGCCATCCAGCGTGAGGAAGGCTCCGAACGCGGCGTGCTGGGCCTTGAGCAACTGCTGCTGGCCATTGATGACGCTCGGGCCCACAACGAGAAGATCGTCTTTACCAATGGCTGCTTCGACATCCTGCATGCCGGGCATGTCACTTACCTGGAACAGGCGCGGGCCCAGGGTGATCGCCTGATCGTTGCGGTAAACGACGATGCTTCGGTCAGCCGCCTGAAAGGGCCGGGCCGACCGATCAACAGCGTTGACCGGCGTATGGCCGTGCTGGCCGGTTTGGGCGCGGTGGACTGGGTGATCAGTTTCCCGGAAGGCACCCCGGAAAACCTGCTGAGCCAGGTCAAGCCGGATGTGTTGGTCAAGGGTGGAGACTATGGCATCGACCAAGTGGTTGGCGCTGATATCGTCAAGGGCTATGGCGGCACCGTGAAGGTGCTGGGGCTGGTCGAGAACAGCTCGACCACGGCGATTGTCGAGAAAATTCGCAAGAACTGATCTGACCTTGGGGCCGCTGCGGCGGCCCTCTGCAGGGGCGGGTTTACCCGCTCCGGCAAGCAGGTGAAAGCTTTCGGGATGTCACTTGTTCAGCGAGGTCCGCGCCCGCTCCAGCAGCGCTCGCGCCTTGTCGCCAAAGCGTTGCAAGTGCGACGCCCGTGCGGGCTTGCTTTCCACCAAACCCTGCTGCTTCACCCAATCCTTCCAGCGTACCCGTTCATCTGCCACCACCCAGCCTTCCTGCCGGGCAAAACTTTCTGCCAGGTACAGCCCACGCGTACTCGCCGGCACCAGTTCATCCTTTTTCAGCGTGTACAGCTCGGCCAGTGGCTGGCCGTCCTTCAATGGCATCAGGTACAGGTCGGGCCGTTTGCGGTTGAGCCGCGCCACCAGCTGGTCGCCCTCCAGCCGCTCGTCAACGTGGAACAAGCTGAGTTTCTTGGCGTCACGGGGCACTTGCAGGCGCATGTCATAGATCAGCTGTAGCGAAGCGGTGGGCAGGTGCACATAGGCCCGTGGGCGCTCCAGTAGCATCAGCTTGCCGCAATGCACCGGTCGTGCGGCACCGGACTCCGGAGCCAGCACGAAGTGGGGTGTTTCGCGGTAGTGCAGGGCGGCGGCGTAGGGTACGGGCAGCCAGGTGTCGTTGAAGCGCCCGCCCAGCCAACCTTCCGGGGTTTCCAGCAGGCACTCCTCGGCCACTTCCTGTACGGCCGTGTGCAGCGGCAGGTTCAGCTCCTGCGCCGGTACATAACCGGAAATCAGTTTCAGTACCACATCGCCACGGTCTTGGCGGCGCTGACGCACCAGTACCCAGTAATCGCGGTTCTGCCAATGCAGCGTGAGGCGCACCGACACGCCCAGGTTGGCCAGTTCGACCACGAAGTGTTGTGTGTCGGGTAACTGGATGGCCTTGCGCCGTTGCTGAGTCTGGGCAAAGTTCAGCGGCATGCCGATGCTTTGGTAGATCAAGCCTTCGGTCGTGGCCTCGACATGCAGTGGCAGTGTCTTGAAGTTGCTCGGGTTCTTGCGGATCAGCGTTCGCGCCACGAGGCTCCTCCTTGCGTCGGGTCAGTCTCCAGTCCCTGAGTCGGGAGCCTGAGGTAACTCAATGCTGGCCCAGGATGCGGGCGACGGTGGCCACGTTATGGGCCAGGTGCAACGGGTTGATGGTGCCGACAATAGCACTGCTGACGCCCGGGTGGGCGAACAGCAGCTCGAAGCTGGCCTGCACCGGGTCGACGCCCGGGGCCAGGCAGATATGCCCGCTCGCCAAGGCCTTCTTTACCAGGATGGCCTTGCCGTGTTCGGCAGCGTAGTCCAGCACCGGGCGTTCTGCCTGTTCGTTGAGGTTGTAGGTGACCATGGCGCAGTCGCCTTGCTCCAGTGCCTTCAGGCCGCCGGCGACGGTCTTGCCGGACAGCCCGAAACCGAGGATCTTGCCCTCCTGCTTGAGTTCGGCCAGGGTCTGGTAGACCTCCTGCTGTTCGAGGATGGCCAGGTCGTTGCCGTCGGAATGCACCAGCACCAGTTCGATGCGGTCGGTTTCGAGCCGGCGCAGGCTGCGCTCCACCGAGCGGCGGGTGTGGGCGGCGCTGAAGTCGAAATGCGATTGGCCTTCCTCGAACTCTTCACCGACCTTGCTGACGATTACCCATTCATCACGTTGGCCGCGCAGCAGCGGGCCCAGGCGTTCTTCGCTACGGCCATAGGCCGGGGCGGTGTCGATCAGGTTGATGCCAAGCTCGCGGGCCTGGGCCAGTAACAGGCGGGCTTCCTCATCGCCGGGGATCGTGAAGCCAGTGGGGTACTTCACGCCCTGATCGCGGCCCAGCTTGACCGTGCCGAGGCCCAGTGGAGAGACCGTGAGGCCGGTGCTCCCCAGCGGGCGATGGAACGCATGCAGGGTTGGCAGGCTCATGGCAGCAACTGCTCCCAGGCCGGTACGCTCAGTGGAGGGCGTGGGAGGTCGGCCAGGTCGGCCTGTGCTTGTGGACGAATGCCGTCGCGCTCCAGGTGGCTGATTACCCGGTCGCTGAAGTCCGGTGCCAGTGCCAGTTTGGTCGGCCAGCCCACCAGCAGGCGCTGCTGGTCGGCAAGGAAGGCGTTGTCCGGACGTGCCAGGCCAGATTGTGCAGGCTCAGCGCGGTCGACGCGCAGTGTGGCCCAGCGCACCAGGCTCTGATCGACCCATGGGAGCAGGTTGGCGATTTCCTTCTGCGCTGCAGCAATCTGCGCTGCAGGCTCGCGCGCCACGCCATCGGCTTCGGCCAGGTCCCCACCGAGGTACCAGACCCACTGGCCATCGGCTGCCGGATGGGTGGTCACCGTTACCCGCGGCTTGGGCCCGCCGCCGAGGCAGTGGGCGTACAAAGGTTTCAGGTTCGGGCCCTTGGCCATGACCATGTGCAGCGGGCGGGTTTGCATGGCCGGCTGATCCAGGCCCAGCGCCTGCAGCAAGCCTTCGGTGCCGGCTCCGGCGCTCAACACGATGCGTTGGGCACGGATTTCCCGGTCGTCCACGCGCAGGCCGACCAACGCATTACCTTCACGCAAGGGTTCGATGCGTTCACCTGCCAGCAAGGACTCGCCGGCCAGCTCGGCCAGGTTGGCCAGCAGGCTTGGGACATCGACCACCAGTTCCGCCAGGCGGTACACCTTGCCCTTGAACGCGCGGTCCTGCAGTGCCGGTGGTAACTGGTCACCCTTGACCTGGTCGACCCGGCCGCGCACGGCCTTGCTGGCGAAGAAGCTTGTGAGGTTGCCGGCCAAGGTGCCCGGCGACCACAGGTAGTGGGCATCGGAGAGCAGGCGGGTACGCCCGAGGTCGAGTTCGCCGTTGCCGGCCAAGGCCTCGCGCCAGCGGCGCGGCATGTCGGCGATGGCTTCCGATGCGCCGGTCAGGGCGCCATGCAGGGCGTATTTGGTGCCGCCGTGGATGATGCCCTGCGACTTGATGGTCTGCTCGCCGCCAAGGCTGGCGCGCTCCACCAGCACTGTCGAGTAGCCCAGGCGGCGCAGGCGGGCATTGAGCCAGAGGCCTGCGACCCCGGCGCCGACGATCAGCACGTCAGTGGAAATGGCAGATGGCATGGCGGTACCTCGAAGACTGGGACAGCTGGCAAGTATACAGGCTATACCTGAGATGGCCCTATCGTCGGCGAGCCCCGCACAAGGGCTCTCAATGCCCAGCGGTCTTCGAGAACAGCTGAATCACCACCACGCCACCCACGATCATGGCCATGCCAAGCATCGCCGGCATATCCAGCTTCTGCCCATAGATCACCAGCGCCGCCACACTGATCAGCACAATCCCCAGGCCCGACCAGATGGCGTAGGCAATCCCCACCGGAATGCTGCGGACCACCAGCGTCAGCATCCAGAACGCAATGCCATAGCCAACCACCATCAACAGCAGTGGCAGCGGCGTGCTCAGGCCTTTCACCGCCTTCATCGAGGCGGTGGCGATGACTTCGGCGCAGATGGCAATGGCGAGGTAGGTGTAGGCATTCATGGCGGGATCCTCCGTTACTGAGCGGGCATTCTAGACGTTGCCTGGATGGGGTAAAGTCATTACCTATCAATTTGGGAGATAGGTTGATGGCCGAGCAGTGGAACCTTGAACAATTGCGTACCTTTCTGCGCGTTGCAGAACTGCGCTCGTTCTCCGCAGTGGCACGTGAGCAGCACAAAGCCCAGTCGGCGATCAGCAGTGCCATCGCGCTGCTCGAAACCGACCTAGGGGTCACCCTGTTCGAGCGCAGCAGCGGCCGGCAACCGAAATTGACTGAAAACGGCAGCGCCTTGCTGGAAGACGCCCGCGAATTGTTACGCCAGTGCGAACGCCTGGATGGCCGCGCCCTGGCCCTGATGCGCGGGCAGGAGGCCTTGCTGCGGGTCGCGCAGGACGAAGCCATGCCGTATCAGCCGGTGATCGACAGCCTCGACGAACTGGCTAGCCGCTACCCGTTCCTGGAGGTGCAACTGGCCAGCGGAGCCCAGGGCGATGTGGCGCGCAAGCTGGTGGAGCGGCGCGCCGATCTGGGCCTGTTCTTCCTCCACGAAAGCATCCCGGCTTCCTTGGAACGCCGTGCGTTGGGCAGCGTGGAGATGGTCACGGTGTGCGCGGTCGGCCACCCGCTGGCGGGCGAAGGCCGGGTCACCCGCCAACAATTGGCCCGCCACCGGCAGTTGCTGATCACGCCACAACAAAGCGGTTACCCCGGTGGCGAAGCGATCAGCCCACAGGTATGGCGTGCCGATAGCTTCTACGCCATGGCCGAACTACTGATGCGCGGCCTGGGCTGGGCCTGGTTACCCCGGCATGTGGTGCAGTACCCGACCTATCAGGCGCACATGGTCGAACTGGACAGCGATTGGCGGCCGCCGGCCTTGGTGGCAGAGCTGGCCTGGCGCCGCGATGAACCACTGGGCCCGGCCGCGCAATGGCTGGCCGAGCGCTTTGCAGTGCACCTTCGCGCGATCGGGTAGACTTAGCCGCCATGAACAGAACTCTCTATACCTTGCTGTTTCACCTGGGCCTGCCGCTGGTTGCGCTGCGCCTGTACCTGCGCGCGCGCAAGGCGCCGGCCTATGGCCAGCGTATCGGCGAGCGCTTTGCTTTCAAGCTGCCGGCCATGCGCCAGGGTGGTATCTGGGTACATGCGGTATCGGTGGGCGAGAGCATTGCTGCCGCACCCATGGTGCGTGCCTTGCTCAAGGCTTACCCGGAGCTGCCGATCACACTGACCTGCATGACCCCTACTGGCTCTGAACGCATTCGCGCCCTGTTCGCCGACGAACCGCGCGTGCAGCATTGCTACCTGCCCTATGACTTGCCTTGGGCGGCGGGGCGTTTTCTCGATCATGTACAGCCGAAGCTGGGCATCATCATGGAAACCGAGCTTTGGCCCAACCACATTCATCAGTGTGCCAGGCGCGGCATTCCGGTGGCGCTGGCCAATGCGCGCTTGTCCGAGCGCTCGGCCCGTGGCTATGGGCGCTTTGCCAGGCTTACCCGGCCGATGCTGGCCGAGATGAGCCTGATTGCCGTGCAGACCGAAACCGAGGCCCAGCGCTTCCGTGACCTGGGCGCACGCCCTGAGCGCGTGCAAGTCACCGGTTCGATCAAGTTCGACCTGACGATCGACGAACAGCTGCTGCCGCGCGCCAGGGCATTGCGTGAACAGTGGGGGGGCGGCCAGCGTCCTGTGTGGATCGCCGCCAGCACCCATGAAGGGGAAGATGCCTTGATCCTGCAGGCGCATCGGCAGTTGTTGCAGGTGCATGGCGATGCCTTGCTGATCCTGGTGCCGCGCCATCCCGAGCGCTTCAATGCAGTGCATGCGTTGTGCAGCGAGCAGTTCACCACCGTGCGCCGCTCTGCCGGCACACTGGTCGATGCGCAAACGCGGGTATTGCTGGGCGACACCATGGGCGAACTGCTGTTCCTGTATGCCCTGGCCGACATTGCCTTCGTCGGTGGCAGCCTGGTGCCGACCGGTGGGCACAATCCGTTGGAGCCTGCGGCGCTGGCCTTGCCGGTGCTCATGGGGCCGCATGTGTTCAACTTCCTCGAAATCAGCGCGATGCTGCGCGAGGCAGGTGCGTTGCAGCAGGTGGATGATGCTGACGGGCTGGCCGGTGCGGTACGCCGCCTGGTGGAACTGCCGCAGGATGCCAAGCGCATGGGCGAGGCGGGCAGGGCGGTGATGCGGGCCAATCAGGGGGCTTTGCAGCGATTGCTCGAGGGTCTGGGTGCGCTTATCCGCTGATTTTTGCATTGGCTCCTTCGCGGGCTCGCCCCCTCCCACAGGATGGATGCATGGCTCGAGGGCTGCGCTATCCCTGTGGGAGCGGGCGAGCCCGCGAATGGTCCAGCCCCTACCTCAAGGCCTGCGCTCGAAGTTCTTGGCCGCTGCTGCCGCCAGGTCCGGCGGCAGGAAGTCCTTGTCCGGGTTGTAGTCAGGTTTCAGGTAGCGCTTCAGGTCCTGCAGGTCTTGCGGGCTCAGGGTGCCGGCTGCCTGCTTCAGGCTCAGGTTGTCGAGGATGTAGTCGTAGCGGCTATTGTTGTAGTCGCGTACCGAGGTGTACAGCTGGCGCTGGGCATCAAGCACGTCGACGATGTTGCGGGTACCGACCTGGTAGCCGATTTCGGTGGCTTCCAGCGCGCTCTGGTTGGAAATGATCGACTGCTTGCGCGCCTGTACCTGTTCCACATCGGTGTTCACAGCGCGGTGCAGGTTGCGGGTGTTTTCCACGACCTGGCGGCGCAGGCTTTCACGCTGTTGCTCGCTCTGGCTCAGGCGCTGGTAAGCCTCGCGTACCTGCGAACTGGTCAGGCCGCCGCTGTAGATCGGGATGTTCAGTTGCAGGCCAACGCTGGTCTGCTCGACGTCGCCGCTGTAGCGCACCCCCAGTTGCGATGGGTTGGTGAAGCCAAGGCTGTCGTTGTCACCCTTCTGGTACTTCGCCACGGCGTCCAGGGTCGGTGCATGCCCGGCCTTGCGCTGACGCAGGGTCTCTTCTGCGGCAGAAACCGCGTAGTTGGTGGCCAGCAGGTTGAGGTTCTGGCGCCCGGCGGTTTCGACCCAGGCTTTGGCATCGTTGGGCGTTGGCACTTGTACCGGCAGGCTATGTACCACGCCCTGGATAGCGGTGTACTCACGGTTGGTCAGGGTCACCAGGGCCTCGAAGGCATCCTGCACCTGGCGTTCGGCAATGATCCGGTTGGCCCGTGCAGTGTCATAACTGGCTTGGGATTGCAGCACGTCGGTCTTGTCCGAAAGGCCCACGTCGAAACGCTCGTTGGACTGATCCAGCTGGCGCTTGAAGGCGGCTTCTTCTGCCTTGGTGGCGGCCAGGTTGTCCTGGGCGCGGAGGACGGCGAAGTAGTTTTGCGCGGTTTGCAGAATCAGGTTTTGCTCGGTCGCCGACAGCTCCAGTGCTGCCTGTTCGTTGACTGCTTCGGCGGCTTGCAACTGGAACCAGCGATCAGCGCGGAAGATCGGCTGAGCCAGGGTCGCGCTCCAGGAGTTGCCGCTGCGATTGGACGTGATGGATGGCTCGTCCAGCTTGGTGCGGGTGTTCATCATCTCGGCACCGGCCGACAGGTTTGGCAGCAACCCGGCGCGGGCCTGCGGCACCACTTCGCGGCGCGCCCCGTAATCGGCGCGTGCTGCAGCCAGGTCGGCGTTGTTGTCCACTGCTTCCTGGTAGACGCTGACCAGATCGGTTTTGACTGTCGAGGGCACGTCCGCTGCCCAGACCACTCCGTTGGACGCACAAGACACGGCTATCGCCAGTGAGAGTTTGCGCAGCATAGAGGCAATCCTTGTACGAAATTTAATTACTGAACTGTTGAGTATCGAGCGATGGGCCAGTGTAGTGCCATGCGCACCCGGCAACAATCGCTCGGTGTGCCTTTCATCATCCGCGCATTTACCTGCTTGGCTTTGCTGACCACTCCAGTCTAGACTGCGCATGTTCTTGTCGGGGTGCCTTGAAGCAAAGGCTGAGATCGCAGAGGTGCGGATCCCGTTGAACCTGATCAGGTTAGCGCCTGCGTAGGGAACAAGATTGCTCGCCTTCCCGGGGAGCCTCTTGTGCCAGGTCCGGGATTGTCACAGCTGCATACAGCTTCAGGCACCCCATGTCCGGCACTGCACCCAAAGAGGGTGCGTCCGCGCGTTTCAGGTTCACCCCGACATTCCACTGCTAGGAAGCCGTCAGGAGAGCCTGTGATGACCAAACAAGAAAAAGCGATCAACCTCAGCGAATCGGCACAAGTCGATCAGCAGTCCGTGCAACCGTTCCCGCGTTCGCGCAAGATTTATGTCGAAGGCTCGCGCCCGGACATCCGCGTTCCCATGCGTGAAATCAGCCTGGATGACACCCCGACCGATTTTGGCGGCGAGTCCAACGCCCCGGTGCTGGTGTATGACACGTCTGGCCCGTACACCGACCCCGACGTGATCATCGACGTGCGCAAAGGCCTGCCCGATGTGCGTTCGGCGTGGATCGAAGCCCGCGGTGACACCGAGCGCCTGGAAGGCCTGAGCTCCGACTTCGGTCAGCAGCGCCTGAACGATGCAGAGCTGGCCAAGCTGCGTTTCGCCCATGTGCGCAACCCGCGCCGGGCCAAGGCCGGCGCCAACGTCTCGCAGATGCACTATGCCCGTCAGGGCATCATCACCGCCGAAATGGAATACGTGGCCATCCGCGAGAACATGAAGCTGCAGGAGGCCCGCGCCGCCGGCCTGCTGAATGAGCAACATGCCGGCCACAGCTTCGGTGCCAACATCCCGAAAGAAATCACCCCTGAATTCGTCCGCCAGGAAATCGCCCGTGGCCGCGCGATCATTCCGGCCAACATCAACCACCCGGAAGTAGAGCCGATGATCATCGGCCGCAACTTCCTGGTGAAGATCAACGGCAACATCGGCAACAGCGCCCTGGGTTCCTCGATCGAGGAAGAGGTGGCCAAGCTGACCTGGGGCATCCGCTGGGGCTCGGACACGGTCATGGACCTGTCCACCGGCAAGCACATCCACGAAACCCGCGAGTGGATCATTCGCAACTCGCCGGTGCCGATCGGTACCGTGCCGATCTACCAGGCCCTGGAAAAGGTCAACGGCGTGGCAGAGGACCTGACCTGGGAACTGTTCCGCGACACCCTGATCGAGCAGGCCGAACAGGGCGTGGACTACTTCACCATTCACGCCGGTGTGTTGCTGCGCTATGTGCCCCTGACCGCCAAGCGGGTCACCGGCATCGTCAGCCGCGGTGGCTCGATCATGGCCAAGTGGTGCCTGGCGCACCACAAGGAAAACTTCCTGTACACCCACTTCGACGAAATCTGCGAAATCATGAAGGCCTACGACGTCAGCTTCTCGCTGGGCGACGGCCTGCGCCCTGGCTCGATTGCCGACGCCAACGACGCCGCGCAATTCGGTGAGCTGGAAACCCTCGGCGAGCTGACCAAGATTGCCTGGAAGCACGACGTGCAATGCATGATCGAAGGCCCCGGCCACGTGCCGATGCAGTTGATCAAAGAGAACATGGACAAGCAGCTGGAGTGCTGCGACGAGGCGCCGTTCTACACCCTCGGCCCACTGACCACCGACATCGCGCCGGGTTACGACCACATCACCTCGGGCATTGGTGCGGCGATGATCGGCTGGTTCGGTTGCGCCATGCTCTGCTACGTCACGCCGAAGGAGCACCTGGGCCTGCCGAACAAGGACGACGTCAAGACCGGCATCATCACCTACAAGATCGCCGCGCATGCCGCCGACCTTGCCAAGGGCCACCCGGGTGCACAGATTCGCGACAATGCCCTGTCCAAGGCGCGTTTCGAGTTCCGTTGGGAAGACCAGTTCAACCTGGGCCTCGACCCGGACACCGCCCGTGCTTTCCACGACGAGACCCTGCCGAAGGAATCGGCCAAGGTCGCGCACTTCTGCTCGATGTGCGGGCCGAAGTTCTGCTCGATGAAGATCACCCAGGAAGTGCGTGAGTACGCTGCCAAGATCGAGGCCGTGGATGTGACGGTCGAGCAAGGCATGCGTGAGCAGGCCGAGCGGTTCCGCCAGGAAGGCAGCCAGCTGTACCACAAAGTCTAAACCGCAGCACCTTACCCTGTGGGAGCGGGCTTGCCCGCGAAGCAAGCACTGCGGTGCATGGCACCGGCTTTGCCGGTGTTCGCGGGCAAGCCCGCTCCCACAGGGTGGTGTATGCCACTTAACATCACTCCTGCGGACATGACCATGACATCACCCAGCCAGTTCTCTCCCGACCATCCAATCCCCATCCAGCAGCGCATCTTCGGTGCTCGCGACCTGTTTTCACTGTGGTTTTCCCTCGGCATCGGCCTGATGGTGCTGCAGGTCGGCGCCATGCTGGCGCCAGGCCTGGGCCTTGCTGGCGCGGTGCTGGCCATCGCTCTGGGCACCGGTGTCGGTGTGCTGTTGCTGGGGGCGGCGGGGGTTATTGGCAGCGACACCGGGCTGTCCGCCATGGGCACCCTGAAACTCAGCCTGGGCAGCCATGGCGCGCGCTTGCCGGCGCTGCTCAACTTGCTGCAACTGGTGGGTTGGGGCGCTTTCGAGATTATCGTCATGCGCGATGCTGCCAGCTTGCTGGGTGCGCGAGCGTTCGGTGAGGACAGTGCCTGGAACAGCCCCATGCTCTGGACGCTGTGCTTCGGTGCCCTGGCCACCCTGCTGGCTGTCAGCGGGCCACTGGCCTTCGTACGCAAGGTGCTGCGCGCCTGGGGCATCTGGTTGTTGCTGGGCGCCTGTCTGTGGCTGACCTGGAACCTGTTCGCCAAGGCCGACCTGGCGGAGCTGTGGAACCGTGCCGGGGATGGTTCGATGTCGCTGGCGGTTGGCTTCGATATCGTCATCGCCATGCCGCTGTCCTGGCTGCCGCTGATCGCGGACTACTCACGCTTTGCCCGCAATGGCAGGCATGTGTTCGGCGGTACGGTAGTGGGCTACTTCATCGGCAACACCTGGCTGATGAGCCTGGGCGTGGCGTACACGCTGGCGTTCGCCGCCAATGGCGAAGTCAATGCCTTGCTGCTGGCCCTGGCGGGCGCCGGCATGGGGATTCCGCTGCTGCTTATTCTGCTGGACGAGTCGGAAAAGGCCTTCGCCGACATCCACTCGGCGGCGGTTTCCACCGGTGTGCTGCTACCGCTGAAGGTCGAGCACCTGGCGTTGGCCATTGGCGTGTTGTGCACCCTGATCGCCCTGTTGGCGCCACTGGCACAGTACGAAAACTTCCTGTTGCTGATCGGTTCGGTGTTCGCACCGCTGTTCGGCGTGGTGTTGATGGACCACTACGTGGTCCGTCGACGCCGTCTGCCAGCACAGGTCAATGGCTTGCACTGGCAGGCGTTGGTGGCCTGGTTTGCCGGGGCGGTGGCCTATCATCTGATTGCCGCCAAGGCGCCTGAACTGGGCGCTACCCTGCCCGCATTGCTGCTGGCAGGTGTGCTGCATGGGCTGCTAAGCCTCAGCCGCGGCCGGGAAACAGTTCAGGCTTGAGTACGCCATTCAGGCGCGGGTAGGGGATCTTCAGTTCCACGTGGCCCATGGAGTAGGGCGCGATGGCATAGACCTCGTACTTGACCACTACCGCGCCGTACGTCAGGGCGACGTGCGGCGATTTCTTGAACGGCCAGGTCTTGACGAACTCGGCATCCTTGTCCATACCCACGCTCATCAGCCAGGCACGGTGCGATTCTTCGACGGTTTTCCAGAAGGTGTCTTCCTGGCCGGGCACCAGCATGTCCTGCAGGGTCAGCACCTTGTCCAGTTTGCGTGAATAGTTGATGAAGCCGCGCCCGGGCATGCCGTGGGCGCCACCGCTGTCCAGGTAGCTGGACAGCTCGATGATCACCAGCCCGTCATGCTGCTCGCGTACCTTGGCTTGCAAGTAGCTGCTGTTACGTTTGTCGGCATTGGCCAGATATTGCTGTTCGTAGGCCTGCAGGGTGCCTGGTGCGGTGCCATGCTGATTGTCTTCGGTCAGTTGCAGCAGGCGTTTTTCGACGATGCCGTCGAGCTTGGGCAGGGCCGGGAAGTGGATCATGTCGATGTTCACCAGCGGGCAGTCGCTCTCGCTGCAGCCGGGTTTGACATGCTCCCAGGCGTCGCGCTTGACCTCGAGCGGGGCCCGGTAGTTGGGCGTGAACAGGCTCTGGCAGGCGCCCAGAGCGAGTGCCAGCACGGCCACGGAAGTCAGTTTGACAAGTGTCATGATGATCCTTGCAGAACAGGGAAAAGTCGGCCTTTGACCGTCTGCGCGGCCTTCGGTTCGCCACTAAGCTAACAGAGTGAAGGGCTACTGTCCCGAGTGCGCCAGCGGTTGCTGGAAAGGGATGAAACCAAAAGGCGTGCGGAGTAGGATGGCGCGAAGCAGTATTCGAGGTAATGAGGATTTCCATGTCAGACGCGTTGAACGCCGTGCCCAAGGGCTTCGAAATCATCGAGCGGGCCAATTGCTTCCAGGGCTTTTACAAGCTCGACAAGTTACGCCTGCGCCACGAGCTATTTGCCGGGGGCATGGGGCGCGAGATCAGTCGCGAACTGTTTGTGCGCCACGATGCGGTATGCGTGCTGCCGTACGACCCTGCGCGCGACGAAGTGGTGCTGATCGAACAGTTCCGCGTGGGCGCACTGGACAAGGTCGCCAACCCTTGGCTGATCGAGATGGTTGCCGGGCTGATCGACAAAGACGAGCAGCCCGAGGAAGTCGCCCATCGCGAGGCTGAAGAAGAAGCCGGCCTGACCTTCAGCGCCCTGTGGCCGATGACCCGCTACTTCCCGTCGCCTGGCGGCAGTGACGAATACGTTCACCTGTTCCTCGGCCGTTGCAGCAGCGAGGGCGCGGGAGGGCTGCATGGCCTGGAGGAAGAGGGCGAAGACATTCGTGTACGCGTGTGGGCGTTCGAGGATGCCCTGCAGGCGGTGCGCGACGGGCGCATCTGCAATGCGGCCACCATCATTGGCCTGCAATGGTTGGCGCTGAACCGTGACGAAGTAAGAGGTATGTGGAAGTGAACCTGCTGCGCGAGCGCTATCGAGTTGACCTGGTCGGGCTGCAGGCAGCCTGCGAGGCCAACTATGCCCGGCTGATGCGCTTGTTGCCCGACATGCGCACCACCCAGAGCTCGCGCCGCATCGGCATGACCCAGGGTGACCAGATGCTTGGCGTGCTGGTGCTCGACGTGGTGCTGGCCTGCCCGTATACCACCACCCTGCATGTGCGGCAGGAACACAGCCTGCCGTGGTTGCCAGTGCCACACCTGGAAGTGCAGGTGTATCACGATGCACGCATGGCCGAAGTGGTCAGCGCCGAACACACCCGGCGCCTGCGCAGCATCTACCCGTATCCGAACGACGCCATGCATCAGCCGGACGAAAAGGCCCAGCTCAACCTGTTCCTGGGTGAATGGCTCAGCCACTGCCTGGCCTGCGGCCACGAACTGGCAAGTGTTCGCTGAATTGTGACGTGAGTCGGTTGCGGGTGTTTGCTCGTCACCGTCGCACAGCCATAATTCCCGCTGAATCCATTCGAGGAGATGGCCGTTGTCGCCGCCAGACCAATCCCGCCCCGTGCATGTGGTGCAACTGACCGATGCCCACCTGTTCGCCGACCCGGCTGGCAGCATGCTGGGCCTCAAGACCCGAGACAGCCTGCGCCACGTGGTGGCCCAGGTGCGGCGCGAGCAGCCGCTTGTCGACTTGCTGCTGTGCACGGGCGACCTGTCCCAGGATGCCAGCGTGGCATCCTATGAAGCGTTTCGGGAGCTGACCGCACCGTTTGGCGTACCCACTCGCTGGCTGCCGGGCAACCATGACGAGGCTCAGGTGATGGCGCAGGTGGCGCCGGAACTGGTGCAGGCGGTGACCGATATCGGCGCGTGGCGGGTGGTCATGCTCAATACCGCCGTGCAGGGTGCTACCCACGGGTTTCTGCAAGATGACCAGCTGGCCGTACTGGAAGCCGCCTTGAAAGAGGCCGGCGAGCGGCATTGCCTGGTGTGCTTCCACCATCAGCCAGTGGACATCGGATGCGCCTGGATCGCGCCGATCGGCTTGCGCAATGCCCAGGCGCTGTTCGATATCGTTGAAGGATATCCACAGGTACGGGCTTTGCTATGGGGGCATGTGCACCAGGAATGGGATGAGGTCCGAGAGGGGAGGCGCCTGTTGGCCACGCCGTCGACCTGCATTCAGTTCGCGGCGCGCAGCGAAGACTTCCAGGTGAGCGAAGAGCATCCGGGGTACCGCTGGTTGCGCCTGCATGCCGACGGGCGGCTGGAGACCGGGGTGGAGCGGGCGCTGGATTTCGAGGTGAAGCTCGACTTCGATAGCCCAGGGTATTGAGCAGGCCGCGTCGGCCTGCCGGAAATGTATTGCGAAATCCGTGGCACTGCGTCAAAACCCGGCGAACGCGCTACACTGCGCGTCCCTGCGCCCGCATTATCAGGCGCGAAGCCACAGATTCCGGGGGCAGCATGTCGGGTTCCATCCTCTATATCCATGGCTTCAACAGCTCGCCGCTTTCGACCAAGGCGCGTCAGCTGGAGGCAGTCATGCAGCAGCTCGGCCTGGCCGACCAGCTGCGAGTGCCGGCCCTGCACCACCACCCACGGCAAGCCATGGTCCAGCTCGAAGCGGCCATCGCCGAACTGGGGGCGCCACTGCTGGTGGGCAGTTCGCTCGGCGGCTACTATGCCACCCATCTGGCTGAGCGCCATGGCCTCAAGGCCCTGCTGGTCAACCCGGCGGTAACCCCGCACAAGCATTTCGACGGTTACCTGGGCACCCAGCGCAACCATTACAGCGGTGAAACCTGGGAGCTGACCCACGATCACGTGCAGGCCCTGGCCGAGCTGGAAGTCGCGGCCCCGGCCGATGCCGACCGCTATCAAGTGTGGCTGCAGACCGCCGATGAAACCCTGGACTATCGACATGCCGAGCGCTATTACCGTGCTTGTGCCCTGCGTATCCAGGCCGGTGGCGATCACAGCTTCCAGGGCTTCGCCGAGCGCCTGCCGGCACTGCTGGCCTTCGCCGGCATTGCCCGTGGGCAGTATGCGGCGCTCGATTTTTCTGTATTTTGACTTTTTTGCATTCACCAGACTGACGACGAGACCCTATGGCCAATCCCAGCGCTAGCGCCTATAACGCAGACGCCATCGAAGTCCTCTCGGGCCTTGATCCGGTCCGCAAGCGGCCGGGCATGTACACCGATACCAGCCGCCCCAACCACCTGGCCCAGGAAGTCATCGACAACAGTGTCGACGAAGCACTGGCCGGCCACGCGCGTTCGGTGCAGGTCATCCTGCATGCCGACCACTCGCTAGAAGTCAGCGACGACGGCCGCGGCATGCCGGTGGACATCCATCCGGAAGAGGGCGTGTCCGGGGTCGAGCTGATTCTCACCAAGCTGCACGCCGGCGGCAAGTTCTCCAACAAGAACTATCAGTTTTCCGGCGGCCTGCACGGGGTGGGTATCTCGGTGGTCAACGCCCTGTCGACGCAGGTGCGTGTGCGCGTCAAGCGTGACGGCAATGAGTACCAGATGACCTTTGCCGATGGCTTCAAGGCCAGCGAGCTGGAAGTGGTCGGCTCGGTCGGCAAGCGCAACACCGGCACCAGCGTGTACTTCAGCCCCGACCCGAAGTACTTCGACTCGCCCAAGTTTTCCATCAGCCGCCTCAAGCACGTGCTCAAGGCCAAGGCGGTATTGTGCCCGGGGCTGCTGGTCAGCTTCGAGGACAAGGCCAGCGGCGAAAAGGTGGAATGGCACTACGAGGATGGCCTGCGCTCCTACCTGGTCGACTCGGTCAACGAATTCCAGCGCCTGCCCGACGAGCCGTTCTGTGGCAGCCTGGCGGGTAACAAGGAAGCGGTTGACTGGGCTTTGCTGTGGCTGCCCGAAGGCGGCGACAGCATTCAGGAAAGCTACGTCAACCTGATCCCCACCGCCCAGGGCGGCACCCACGTCAACGGCCTGCGCCAAGGCTTGCTGGATGCCATGCGTGAGTTCTGCGAGTTCCGCAACTTGCTGCCGCGCGGGGTGAAGCTGGCACCAGAAGACGTTTGGGAGCGCATCACCTTCGTACTGTCGATGAAGATGCAGGACCCGCAGTTCTCCGGGCAGACCAAAGAGCGCCTGTCATCACGCGAGGCCGCCGCGTTCGTCTCCGGTGTTGTCAAGGATGCTTTCAGCCTGTGGCTCAACGCCCACCCCGAACTGGGCATGCAACTGGCAGAACTGGCCATCAGCAACGCCGGGCGCCGCCTCAAGGCCAGCAAGAAGGTCGAGCGCAAGCGCATCACCCAGGGCCCGGCATTGCCCGGCAAGCTGGCCGATTGTGCGGGCCAGGACCCGATGCGTGCCGAGTTGTTCCTGGTCGAGGGTGACTCGGCCGGTGGTTCGGCCAAGCAGGCGCGGGACAAGGAATTCCAGGCCATCCTGCCGCTGCGCGGCAAGATCCTCAACACCTGGGAAGTGGACGGTGGCGAAGTCCTGGCCAGCCAGGAAGTGCACAACATTGCCGTGGCCATTGGCGTCGATCCGGGGGCAACCGACCTTGCGCAGCTGCGCTATGGCAAGATTTGCATCCTCGCCGACGCTGACTCCGATGGTCTGCACATCGCCACGCTGCTGTGTGCGCTGTTTGTTCAGCACTTCCGGGCACTGGTCGAAGCTGGGCATGTTTATGTGGCCATGCCGCCCCTGTACCGCATCGACCTGGGCAAGGAAATCTACTACGCCCTCGACGAAGCCGAGCGTGACGGCATCCTCGACCGCCTGGTGGCCGAGAAGAAACGCGGCAAGCCGCAGGTAACACGCTTCAAAGGCCTGGGCGAGATGAACCCGCCGCAGTTGCGCGAAACCACCATGGACCCGAACACCCGGCGCCTGGTGCAGCTGACCCTGGACGACGTAGAAGCCACCTGCGAGCTGATGGACAAGCTGCTGGCCAAGAAGCGCGCCGGTGACCGCAAGAGTTGGCTGGAAACCAAGGGTAACCTGGCCGAGGTCATGGTTTGATTCGGCAAGTACTTGCCGTTTGCCTGACGCTGGTTGCCCTGCCTTGTCTGGCGGGCAACTGGCCAGAGCTGAAGATGACAGCCGAGCACCCGATCGACGGTATGCGCGGTGGCAACCTGTCGGGCCTGGTGGAATGCCGGGGCGGGTTGTGGGGCGTGTCCGACCGTGACGACGACCGTATCTACCGCTTCGATCAGCAGAGCCCGACCTGGCGCGCGCAGCCGCTTACCTTCACCCCGCCGGCTGTCCCTGAAAGCGGCCTGCCATGGGGGTTGAAGTCGCGCAACTGGGCGGCATCGTACATTCGCGGTGGCGAGCTGGATTTCGAAGGTATCACCTGTGATCAGGCGGGTAACCTCTATCTGGTCAGCGAGGCGCATGCCGCGGTGCTGCAATTGCCGCTGGAAGGCGAGCCGGACTGGTTGAGGATCGACTCGGCCATGGTGCGCCAGGCCCGGGCAAGCGGCATGCTGCTGAACTTCAATGCCCTGTTCGAAGGCCTGGCGATCAACCCGGCGGGTGACCGCCTGTGGCTGGCTGCCGAGCGTGAGCGCCGTGGCCTGGTGGCCATCGAGCGCCAGCAGTCGGTCTGGACCTGCGGGCGTGGTTGCGTGCTGCTGAGCGAGGCGGGGGTCGAAATGCAACCCGCACAGATGCCCAATGCCAGGGCACTGTCGCGCGACTTCGCTGACCTGGCCTGGTTCGAGGGCAAGCTATTTACCCTCGAACGTAACGCCTACCGGGTGTGCCGACGTGATGTCGACAGTGGCAAGGTTGAGCGTTGCTGGTCGTTCGCTGCAGATGCGCTGGTCGAGTCACGGCGCTACGCGCAGCCGTTTGGCCTGGCTGAAGCACTGGTGATCGATGCCAAGGGCGCCTGGATTGGCCTGGACAACAACAACGGCGCCCGTGCCGACGGTGAAACCCGCCCGGTCGTCTGGCGCTTCGACGCACCGGAAGGCGGCTGGAGCGCCAAACCATGAGCCAGGCGCCGGGCAAGCGCGCGGGCAAGTTACTGATGATCGTCGCCTGGGCGGCGGCGCTGTTTCTTGCCACGCGCTTTTTCGGCCAGTGGGAAGACAGCCAGCGTAACCCCAACCGCCAGGTGCAATCCGAGCATGGTCAAGGCTTTATCGAAGTGCGCCTGCTGAGTAATGGCCAGGGCCACTTCGTGGTGGATGGTGCCATCAACGGCCAGGTGGTGCATTTCATGCTCGACACCGGCGCCACCGACGTGGCGATCCCGGAGGCGTTGGCTCATGAACTGAGCCTGGAGCGCGGTAGCCCGGTGCTACTGAGCACCGCCAACGGCCGCACCGAAGGCTACCGCACGCGCCTGACCAGCCTGCAACTGGGCGATATCCGCCTGCAGAACGTGCGCGCCATCGTGGTGCCGGGCCTGGATGGGTCCACCGTACTGCTGGGTATGAGTGCCCTGCAACAACTTGAATTTACCCAGCGCGGTGGCACCATGCTGCTGCGCCAGAACCTGAAATGACGAGGCCCGCATGAGCGACTCACTGGAACTCAGCCTGGACGGCGTAGAACGCCGCTCGCTGGCTGACTTCACCGAACAGGCCTACCTCAACTACTCCATGTACGTGATCATGGACCGTGCCCTGCCGCACATCGGCGACGGCCTGAAGCCGGTGCAGCGACGCATCGTCTACGCCATGAGCGAGTTGGGGCTCGATGCCGATGCCAAGCACAAGAAGTCGGCACGTACCGTCGGTGACGTGCTCGGCAAGTTCCATCCCCATGGCGATTCGGCCTGCTACGAGGCCATGGTGCTGATGGCGCAGCCGTTCAGCTACCGCTACACCTTGGTCGATGGCCAGGGCAACTGGGGTGCGCCGGATGATCCGAAGTCGTTCGCCGCCATGCGCTACACCGAGGCGCGGCTGTCGCGCTACGCTGAAGTGCTGCTCAGCGAAGTCGGCCAGGGCACCGTGGACTGGGTGCCGAACTTCGATGGCACGTTGCAGGAGCCAGCCGTGCTGCCTGCGCGCCTGCCCAACATCCTGCTCAACGGTACCACCGGTATCGCCGTGGGCATGGCCACCGACGTGCCGCCGCACAACCTGCGAGAGGTGGCCAGTGCCTGTGTGCGACTGCTCGATGAGCCCAAGGCAACCGTCGAGCAGTTGTGCGAGCACATCCAGGGGCCGGATTACCCGACCGAGGCCGAGATCGTCACGCCGCGGGCTGAAATTCTCAAGATGTACGAAAGCGGCCGCGGCTCGATCCGCATGCGCGCCGTGTACCGCGTCGAGGATGGCGACATCGTCGTCACTGCGCTGCCGCACCAGGTCTCCGGGGCCAAAGTGCTGGAGCAGATTGCCGCGCAGATGCAGGCCAAGAAGCTGCCGATGGTCGCCGACCTGCGCGACGAGTCGGACCACGAGAACCCGTGCCGTATTGTCATCATCCCGCGATCCAACCGCGTCGATGTCGACGAGTTGATGCAGCACCTGTTCGCTACCACCGACCTGGAAAGCACCTATCGGGTCAACGTGAATATCATCGGCCTGGACGGCCGGCCGCAGTTGAAAAACCTGCGAACCATATTGGTGGAGTGGCTGGAATTCCGTACCAATACCGTTCGTCGCCGCCTGCAGCACCGTCTGGATAAGGTCGAGAAGCGTCTGCACCTGTTGGACGGTTTGCTCACCGCATTCCTCAACCTGGATGAAGTGATCCACATCATCCGTACTGAGGAATACCCCAAGCAGGCCCTGATCGAACGTTTCGAGCTGACCGAGATCCAGGCCGACTACATCCTCGAGACCCGCCTGCGGCAGTTGGCGCGCCTGGAAGAGATGAAGATCCGCGGTGAGCAGGATGAGTTGCTGAAAGAGCAAGCCAAGCTGCAGGCCTTGCTGGGGAGCGAGGCCAAACTGCGCAAGCTGGTGCGCAGCGAGCTGATCAAGGATGCCGAAACCTATGGCGATGATCGTCGCTCGCCGATCGTAGCGCGTGCCGAAGCCAAGGCGCTGTCGGAAAACGAGCTGATGCCGACCGAGCCCGTCACCGTGGTGCTGTCGGAGAAGGGCTGGGTGCGCTGCGCCAAGGGCCACGATATCGACGCCACTGGCCTTTCCTACAAGGCCGGCGACGGCTTCAAGGCTGCTGCTGCGGGGCGTTCCAACCAGTTTGCCGTGCTTATCGATTCCACCGGTCGCAGCTACTCGCTGGCGGCCCACAGCCTGCCATCGGCGCGTGGCCAGGGCGAGCCGCTGACTGGCCGTCTGACGCCGCCACCGGGGGCGACTTTCGAATGTGTGTTGTTGCCTGACGACGATGCGCTGTACGTGGTGGCTTCGGATGCCGGTTACGGCTTCGTGGTCAAGGGTGAAGACCTGCAGGCCAAGAACAAGGCCGGCAAGGGCTTGCTCAGCTTGCCCAACGGGGCCAAGGTCATGACCCCGCGTCCAGTGGCTGATCGCGAGCAGGACTGGTTGGCGGCGGTGACCACCGAAGGCCGCCTGCTGGTGTTCAAGGTCAGCGACTTGCCGCAGCTGGGTAAAGGCAAGGGCAACAAGATCATTGGCGTGCCGGGTGACCGGGTGGCCAGCCGTGAAGAATTTGTTACCGATCTGGCCGTGATTCCCGAAGGCGCGACCCTTGTATTGCAGGCCGGCAAGCGTACCCTGTCTTTGAAGGCGGACGACCTGGAGCACTACAAGGGCGAGCGCGGTCGACGCGGCAGCAAGCTGCCACGCGGGTTCCAGCGCGTCGATGGGTTGCAGGTGGAAGTGCCGACATAACCGGTTGTAATGTCTGGAACGGCAATTTCAACGCCGTTTCGGGCAGAAATGCTGGAGTCGGACGGTTATTTCGCGGATGATATGCCCCTTGCGGTGCCGGCGTTGCCGTGTGCCCGTTTGAATCTACATGTATCACTGCGGTGTGCCTTGTGGCAGCCGCCTGGATGGGATGATGAAATTTCTGCGCCTTCCATTTGCGCTGTTGATGACTGGCCTGCTGGGCCTTGGCGGGTGCACCATGCATCAGCCGGTTGCCCTGTATCAGCTCGACAGTGGTGATCCTGGCCAGCCGTCGCAGAGTGCGGGCATGGCCGTGGTGCTCGGCCCGGTATCGGTGGCCGATTACCTTCAGCGTGAGACATTCCTGCAGCGTCAACCTGATGGCAGCCTGAGCGCGGCGACCGACGGTCGTTGGGCTGGCAGCCTTTCATCGGATATCGACCAGCTGCTGGTGCGTCAACTGGCTTGGCGTCTGGACAGCCAACGCGTAGTACTGGCCCCGGCGACTGCAGGCTTCAGCCCGGACGTGCAAGTGCTGTTGTCGATTACACGCCTGGACTCGGGCAAGAACCAGCCGGCCATCCTGGATGCCCAGTGGCGTCTGCTTGACCGCCGTGGCCATGTGCGTGACAACCGTATCATCCACCTCGAGCAGCAGCACGAGGGCAGTGAGTCGTCGCAGGTACAGGCTCAGGGCCAACTGCTGCAGAAGCTGGCCGAACAGCTGAGCACAGCGGTGAAGCCGCTGGCCAACCAGCCGGCGATTGCCGAAGAGGCACCGAAAAAGCCCGCTGCACCGACGCAGGTGAAGAAGGGGCCGGAGAAACCCAAAATCCCGATGGCCTCGCCGATTCGCACCGATATGGAAGTTTATCGGTTCTGATCAAATGGCCAGATACGACAAAGCCCGCATTCGCTGCGGGCTTTTTTGTATCTGCCGGTCTCCGTAGGAGCGGGTTTACCCGCGAAGAGGCCGGCCCTGCTGGCCAATTTCTACCTGCCGTTCACCGTTGCCGCCGCCACCGTATTCGCGGGTAAACCCGCTCCTACCGGGGGGCGCTATTGGCTGCATCTTGCGCCAGGCAGGTGGTCGCAAGGAAACCAGCCTGGCACAAGACATGCGCTGTAGATGCAGCGTATGCCTGTCAGGCGCGGTGCTCATGCATGCGCGCCAGTTGCCGTTCCAGCATTGACGGGTAGGGCTCCATCAGTCGCTCCACACAGCAGGCGCCTTCGGGGCTGGCGATCGGGCGAATACGTGCACGCTGGCGAATCAGGGCGTCATCGTTGATCTGCCGCTCCACCAGCAACAGGTTACGGCTGTGCTGCGACAGTGCCAGGGCATCCTGGACCTTCTCGGCCATCAGCAGGTCAACCAGTTCCAGCCCATGCAGGTCGTTGCCCAAGACCAGGCCTAGCTGCAGTTGCAGGGTAATGCCGCTGTCAGCTACCTCAATCTGCAGGGCGTGGCCCAGGGCGCGCAACAGTTCGCCACAGCAAATGGCGTTGGTCAGGTAGTCCTCGCCACACTCGCGGCTGTGGAACAGCACCAAGGTGCTGCCGTCGTTCAGCGTGTGGGTTTCACCGTCGTAGAGCGAGGCTGCGTGCTCCAGGCAATCGCGGTAGCGCTCGGTCAGCTCGGCCAGGCGTGTGCGTGGCAGGCGACGCAGTTGCTCCTGCGAGCCCAGCTGCACGGCAAGTACGGCGCTGTACTGCGGCTCGTCGGACTCGACCTCTGCGGCGGCCTTGGGTGCAGTGTCGTCGTCCAACAGGCCGGCGAAGGCCTCGTCGTCATCCTCGTCTTCCAGGGCAGCCTTGGCGCGCGGTACGGCCTTGGGTGCCGGGGCAGCGGCGGGCAGGTCGTCGAACTGCTCGTCGTCTTCTTCCTCAGGCTCCGGCTCCGGGGGCGGAGGCGGGGCCAGGCGTGCATGCAGCTGGCGGGCGATGTCGCCAATTTCGTCCTGGCGGTCGGTGGCCGGGGTATAGGGCTGCGGGTCGCGCAGCCATACCCGCAGCTGCAGCAGTGGCAGGGTGATGAAGCGGCCCTGACGCAAGCTGAGGGCCAAGGCCAGGGCCAGCAGGATAGCGGCCAGAATGCCCATGCTCTGCAGGCTGATCAGCATCGGTTGCTGGAACTGGCTCATGTCCAGGCTTATGCGCAGCTGCCCGGCCGTCACGTCCTGGAACGTGATTTTGGTCTGGTACAGGCCTTCGGCCTCGCCCAGCAGGCTGTTGCGCGGGCGCTGGCCGGCTTCGGCGAGGATGCGGTTATCCACGCTGTAGATTGCCGCATGGGCCACCAGCGGGTTTTTAACCAGGTTGCCCAGTAGCACGTTGAGGCTGAGGATGTCATTGGACACCAGCAGCTCGGTTGCCGATGTGGCCGTCTGGGTGGTCAGGCTCTGGCCCAAGGCATCGGCCTGCTCATGCATGGCCTGCTTGAACTGCAGGCCCATCACGCAGGCGTAGATCACCAGCGCCAGCGCCACCAGGAAAATGTTGGTGCAGGCGATGCGCAGTGCCAGCGGCACGCGACGTTGACTCAGGGCGCGATAGATCATCAGGAAGAAATTGTCTGGTTTGACTGGCGTGGGCCGGTTCACAGAGCTCGGCTCTTAATGGCATGAAAGTGGGGGGAGTATAGCGAGCCGGGTTTTGTCGGCAAAGTATCGTTGGCGCCCGATGGTCATGGAAAATCGGTAGAATGCGCATTTTTCATCGAAGTCGGAGCCAGGTTGTGCGCGAAATCGTCCTGATCAACATCACCGGTGAGGACCGTCCCGGTCTCACTGCGGCTATCACCGGCGTCCTGCTGCAGGGCGGTGTGAGTATCCTCGACATCGGCCTGGCGGTCATGCACGGCACCTTGTCGTTTGGCATCCTGGTCGACATCCCGGACAACGAAGTGGCTACCGCGCTGTTGCAAAGCGTGCAGGCCAAAGCCCACGAACTGAACCTGCAGGCCCGTTACACGCCAATTTCCGAGGCGGACTACCAGCATTGGGCCGATGGGCATGGCGAAGCGCGACACATCGTTACCCTGCTCAGCCGCAAGATCACTCCCGAGCAGCTGCAGCGGGTGAGTGCGGTGATCAGCCAGTACGGCCTGACCATCGAGCGTATCGAGCGCCTGTCGGCCCGGGTGGCACTGGATGCTGAAATCGACAAGGGCAAGGCAGCCGTCGAGATCTCCGTGCGTGGCGTGCCGAGCGATGCCCAGGCCCTGCGTGCCGACTTCTTTGCCCTGGCTGAAGAGCTGAGCGTCGACATCGCCTTCCAGAAGGACGATCTGTTCCGCCGCAACCGCCGCCTGGCGGTGTTCGACATGGACTCCACGCTGATCGAGGCCGAAGTCATCGACGAACTGGCCAAGGCGGCGGGTGTGGGTGAGCAGGTGGCGGCGATCACCGAGCGCGCCATGCGCGGTGAACTGGACTTCCGCGCCAGCTTCAAAGAGCGCATGGCGCTGCTCAAGGGCCTGGATGTGGGGGTGCTGGACGAGATCGGGGCATCGCTGCGCCTGACCGAGGGTGCCGAGAACCTGTTTGCCGAGCTCAAGCGCCTGGGATACAAAACCGCGATTCTGTCCGGTGGCTTTACCTACTTCGCTCGTCAGGTGCAGGCGCGCCTGGGTATCGACTATGTATTCGCCAACGAACTTGAAGTGGTCGATGGCAAGGTGACCGGCGTGGCTGTTGAGCCGATTGTCGATGCCCAGCGCAAGGCCGATTTGTTGAAGAAGCTGGCCAGTGACGAAGGCTTGCAACTGGAGCAGACCATCGCCGTGGGCGATGGCGCCAATGACCTGCCGATGCTGTCGCTGGCCGGGTTGGGCGTAGCGTTTCGTGCCAAGCCGCTGGTGCGCCAGTCGGCCAAGCAGGCGATTTCCACCTTGGGGCTGGACGGGGTGCTGTATCTGCTGGGCCTGCGTGATCGCGACGCCCGCGGCTGATCCGTGAATCCGGGGCCGCAGGGCGGCCCAACGAAAAAGGCCCTGCATATGCAGGGCCTTTTTCATATGGCTCGAATCAAGCCTGCACAGGCGCCGCCAGCTGCTGCCCCATGCGCACTGCAGAGCCCGCACCCAGGCTCTCAGCCCACTTCACCTGCTCCGGCCCGAACAGCACGATGGCGGTCGAACCCAGCTTGAAGCGGCCTAGTTCGGCACCTTTCTCCAGGTGGATCGGCGTGCGGCTGGCTTCGTCGTAACGGAAGGTCTTCAGCTCACGTTTGGGCGGCGTGACCAGCCCGGCCCAGACCGTTTCGATCGAGGCGACGATCATCGCGCCGACCAGTACCACAGCCATTGGCCCACGCTCTGTATCGAACAGGCAGACCACGCGCTCGTTGCGAGCGAACAGCTCGGGGACATTCTCTGCGGTGGTCTGGTTGACCGAGAACAGGCGGCCCGGCACATAGACCATTTCGCGCAGGGTGCCGGCCAGCGGCATGTGCACGCGGTGGTAGTCCTTGGGCGACAGGTAGATGGTGGCAAACTCGCCGCCCATGAGCGGCGCGGCCATGGCCGGATCACCGCCCAGCAGCTCTTGCGCGCTGAAACCGTGGCCTTTGGCCTGGAAGATACGGCCGTGCTCGATCGGGCCGAGCTGGCTGACCGCACCGTCGGCCGGGCACAGGATGGCGCCCGGGGTTTCGTCCAGCGGACGGGCGCCAGGTTTCAGGGCGCGGGTGAAGAACGCATTGAAGTGCTCGTAAGCACTCAGGTCTTCGACCAGCGCCTCGCTCATGTTGACCTGGTAGCGCTTGGCGAACCATGCGGTGAAGGCGTTCTTGAACCAGCGCACGCGGCACTCGGCGATGCAGCCGGCCAGCCGCGACAGCAGGTGGTGCGGCAGCAGGTACTGGATGATGATGAACAGACGGGATTTCATGCAGGTTCCTTAGACTTCTACAGGCGTGTCCGGGTGGTTGCCCCATTCGCTCCACGAGCCGGCGTAGGCCTTGACGCGTGGGTAGCCGAGGGCCTTTGCCACCAGGTAAGTGAAACCGGAGCGGCGGTGGGTCTGGCAGTGGGTGATCACCTCTTTGTCAGGGGTGATGCCCAGTTGCTCGAGGACTTGTTTGATGTCCTGGCGAATGCGCAGGTGGTCGTTGAGGTCCATGCCGGCGGTCCACTCGAAGTTGATCGCGCCGGGGATGTGGCCGCCTTTGGCTGCCAGCACTTTTTCGCCGCTGAATTCCTGCGGGCCGCGCGCGTCCCAGATGACCAGGTCATCGGCGCCCAGGCGGCTTTGCAGGTACTCGCGGGTGGCTGTGGGTGCGGCGTCGATGTGCAGACGGACCGGGGCGTTGCCACTGGCAGGCACTTCGGTGGATAGTTTGTCTGCCGGCCAGGCCTGGATACCGCCATTGAGGTAGTGGTAGCGCTTGTGGCCGATGACATCGAGCAGCCAGATGAAGCGCCCGGCCCAGCCGCCGCCTTCATCGTCGTACACCACATACACGGCATCGGCGCGGTGGCCGAGTTCGCTGAACAATTTTTCGAGCTCGCCCAGGGCTGGCAGCAGGCCGGGCGCCGGGGGCTGGCCGAGCTGGGTGCGCTTGCCTTCGACGAAGCGCGCGCCGGGGATATGCCCGCTGACATAGCGGTTGGCGCTGCTCAGGTCGACCAGGATCAGCTGCGGCGAATCCAGGCGTGGCAGCAGGTCTGCAGCTTCGATCACCAGGGGCAGGCCGGAAAAGTCGGTCATCCACGGTCTCCAGTGTGGAAAGAGGGGCGATTGTAGCGCAAGGCTCAACCCTTGCGGTTGGTAAACACCGACAAGGCCCGCTCGATGCATTGCGCGGTCTTGCCGAAGGCTTGCACGCTGATATCGGCCAAAGGCCGGCAGCCCTGGTCGGCCACCAGCAGCATCAGCACCTGGTCGTTCGCAGCCAGCGAGCGAAGCAGTACATGTTCGCTGCGGAACAAGGTGCGCAGCGGGGCGGGCAACAGCGCCGAGAACTGGCTGTGGTTTTCCGGTGTGATGCGCAGCTGCCCGGCCTGACTCAGCAGCTTTTGCAGCAACTTGTTCTGCGATACCTGCAGGGCCAGAGCACCGGCCTCCTTGGGCAGGCCGGCAATTTGCTGCACGCGCAGGTAGTCGCTGGCTTTGTCCAGGCTAAGCAGCATGATGCGTTGCATGCCACAGGCCAGCAGGGCTTCTTGGGCCTGAGTGGCCAGGTGCACGGCGTTGGTGAACGGGCTGGGTTGGGCCAGCAGGTGCTGGCACAGCGTGCGCCAGCGTGCCAGGTCGTCGCTGCTGGGCGGTGGCGGGGCCAGCATGTCCGGGTGAGGGCGGCGTTGGTGCCACGGCCAGATCAAGGCCTCGGCCGGGTGGAACAGGGCGTGCCTGGCGTGGCGGCGGGCGCTGGCGGCAGCCTGCTGGTGCACCTGCTGCTGCACGTCTTCCAGCGAGGTTTGCAGGTACAGCGCGGTCAGCAGTTGCCAGCGCAGCAGGTGCGGGTTGTCCCAGCCGACCTGTGCCGCCAGGGCCAGGTTGTTGGCCAGCAGTACGGTATTGGCCGGCTGGTTGAACCAGCGCCGCAGGCCGGGCTCGGCGTCCAGGCGGTGTTGCTGGCTGAGCAAGTCTTCGTCGCGGGCGATATTCAGCACCAGGGCCAGTTGCTCGCGCTCTTCCAGCAGCAGGCGATAACCCTGGGTGACCCACTGGGGCAGGCGCCAATACTCGGCCATGGTCTGGCACAGCGCCATGATGCGCACGCCAAACAGTTCTTCCTCGACGTGGGCGGCGTCTTCACCTTTGTGGATAACCCGCAGCTCCCAAGTGTCGAGCAGCTTGGGGTAGGCCAGTGCCAGTGGCCAGAGCGGCGACAGGAACAGCAGGCTGCCCCAGTGAATCTCTTGCCACAGCCGTGCCAGGCGGCTGGCGAACAGGCCGCTGGCCTGCTGTGCCGCATGCTGGCTGATCATCTGGAACTGGCACAGTACCGGCGGAATTTCCTCCACGGGCAGCGCCGGCAGGCGTTTGAGAAGCTGCTCGCTGCGCTCCAGGCCCAGGCGGTTGAGAGCGACCTCCAGGCTTTCGGCGGGTTCGGCGAGGCTGGCATTGGTGGGGTGATTGGCTTCGCGCATCACTGACAGCACCAGTGCCGGGCTATCCTGCATCAGTTCGGCGATGTCGCGCAGCGAGCGGCGGCTATCGTGGATGGCAGCCATGACCCGGTCGTAGCTGTGCTTCGGCACGGGGATGCGAACACTCTCGAGCAGCTTTACCCAGGCCTCTAGCGTACGCGGGGCCTGAGTGGGCACCTTGGTTTCAATTGGCATTTTGACATCAGTCCGAACTGGCTTTTCGCATTGAGTGGCTATAGTCTGGCGCAGTTCTGCCGATAAGTAGAAGAAGAGTTTTAAAGCTCCCGTCTCTTCCCCTGACCACGACAGCAAGTGCTTTGAACCTATGGCTAAAATTATCGGCATCATCGTCGTATTCGCGAGCGTGCTCGGCGGCTACGTGCTCTCCCACGGCAAGATCGCAGCGCTGATCCAGCCGTTCGAAGTACTGATCATCGGCGGTGCGGCCTTTGGTGCATTCCTGCAGGCCAACCCTGGCCACATGACCATGCACGTCATCAAGAAGTCGATGAAGATGTTCGGCTCGCGCTTCAGCCATGCCTTCTACCTGGAGGTGCTGGGCCTCGTTTACGAAATCCTCAACAAGAGCCGTCGCGAAGGCATGATGGCCATCGAGGCCGACATCGAGGACGCCGCTGCCAGCCCGATCTTCGCCAAGTACCCGACGGTACTGGCCGATGAGCGCATGACCGCGTTCGTCTGCGATTACCTGCGCATCATGTCCACCGGCAACATGGCCCCGCACGAGCTCGAGGGCCTGTTCGACATGGAACTGCTGAGCATGAAGGAAGAGCTGGAGCACCCGTCCCACGCGGTGACCGGCATCGCCGACGGTATGCCCGGCTTCGGTATCGTTGCGGCGGTACTGGGTATCGTGGTGACCATGGCCTCGCTGGGCGATGGCGATCAGGCGGCCATCGGCATGCACGTAGGTGCGGCGCTGGTGGGTACCTTCTTCGGTATTCTGGCGGCTTACGGTTTCTTCGGCCCTTTGGCCAAGTGCCTGGAGCACGATGCCAAGGAAGAATTGAACCTCTACGAATCGATCAAGGCTTCGCTGGTGGCCTCGGCGTCGGGCATGCCACCTTCGCTGGCGGTCGAGTTCGGGCGCAAGGTGCTGTACCCCAAGCACCGCCCAAGCTTCGCCGAACTGGAACAAGCGGTTCGCGGTCGCTGAGTCATGGAGAACAATCAGCCCATCATCGTCAAGCGCGTCAAGCGCTTTGGCGGCGGCCACCATGGTGGCGCCTGGAAAATCGCCTTTGCCGACTTCGCCACGGCGATGATGGCGTTCTTCCTGGTGCTGTGGCTGTTGTCCACGGCCACGCCTGAGCAGAAGATCGCCATTGCCGGCTACTTCCAGGACCCTATTGGTTTCTCCGAGAGTGGCACGCCTTATGTCATCGACCTGGGGGGGTCACCGGAGATGGCGCCGGACAAAACCATCAATCCGGAAGTGAAGACCGAGCCGACGCAGCAGTCGCCCACTCAGCTGAGCAAGGACCAGGTCGAGACCATGGCCGAGCAGGTCGAGCGCGAGCGTCTGGAGCTTTTGCTGCAGGAACTGCAGAACAAGGTGGAAGAGAACCCACAGCTGCAGAAGTTCAAGGACCAGATCCTGTTCGAGATCACCCAGGACGGCCTGCGCATCCAGATCATGGATGCCGAGAACCGGCCGATGTTCGACATCGGTAGCGCGCGCCTGCAGCCTTACTTCGAAGATATCCTGCTGGCCATGGCTGACACCATCAAGGCGGTGCCGAACAAGATCAGCATCAGCGGCCATACCGATGCCAAGCCGTATGCTGGCACTGGCGAATACGGTAACTGGGAGCTGTCGGCCAACCGCGCCAACGCCGCGCGGCGTGCCCTGGTGGCGGGTGGTTACCCGGATGGCCAGGTGGCACGGGTGGTGGGGTACGCCTCGTCGTCACTATTCGACCGCAAGGACCCGTTCAACCCGGTCAACCGCCGTATCGACATCATCGTGCTGACCAAGAAAGCCCAGCGCAATATCGAAGGTGAGCAAGGGGCGCCGGAAACGCCGCCAGCTGCGCCAACTGCACCTGCAGCGCCAGCCAGTGGTGCTGCGCCAGGGGCTTCGGCACCGGCTGACCCAGGGGCAACTGAACAGCCACCGATGCAACCGCGCGAGCTGCGCCAGAAGCTGAACATCTTTGAAGATGGCACGCTGAAGATGGATGAAGCCAAGGAGCAGTAAGCGGCTTTTTGGTGCGGGCAACTGTGCTACCCAACACCTGAACGCTGGCGCGATCACTGTAGGAGCGGGTTTACCCGCGAAGCCTCCAGTGCGGTGAATGGCACCGGCGTTGCCGGTGTTCGCGGCTAAAGCCGCTCCTACAAGGGATCGCGGCAACTTTCATTTCGAGCGTTTCAGTAGCTGTCTTCTGCCAGGCTGGCGATGATCGAGCGGTAGCTGTTCATGCGCTGCGGCTTGATGCGCCCCTCTTCCAGTGCCTTGAGCAGCGCGCAGCCCGGTTCGCGGTCATGCTTGCAGTCGCGGAAGCGGCAGGTGCCGAACAGGTCGCGGAACTCGATGAAGCCATCCTCCACGTCGTCGCGGCTGACATGGCCAAGGCCGAACTCGCGGATACCCGGCGAGTCGATCAGGTCGCCGCCGTTGGGGAAGTGGTACAGCCGCGCCGTGGTGGTGGTGTGGGTACCCTGGCCTGACCATTCCGACAAGTCGCCGACGCGGGTGCCGGCGTCTGGCAGCAGGCTGTTGACCAGCGACGACTTGCCCACCCCCGACTGGCCGACGAACACGCTGATATGGCCGTCGAGTTGCTGCTGCAGGCGCTGCATGCCGTCGCCCTGGTGAGCCGATACTTCCAGCAGCGGGTAGCCCAGTTCGCGGTAGACCTCCAGCAGCGCATGCAGGCCGGGGCCGTTCTCGTCGTTGATCAGGTCGGCCTTGTTCAACAGCAGCAGCGGGCGCAGGCCGGCGTGCTCGGCCGCTACCAGATAGCGGTCGATCAGGTTCGGGTGCGGCTCCGGCGCCGGGGCGAACACGATCACGATCAGGTCGACGTTGGCTGCCACCGGCTTGAGTTGACCATGGTTGTTCGGCCGGCACAGCTCGGTGCTGCGCGGCATCTGCGCCACGATCACGCCGATGCCCTGGTTACCCGCACGCCACACGACACGGTCACCGGTGACCAGTGCTGGCAAGTTGGCGCGCAAATGGCAGCGGAACACCTGGCCTGCGGTTTCGCCATCCTGAGCTTCAACTTCTACCTGCACGCCGAAGTGCGCGATCACCAGGCCCAGTTGTTCCGGCCCCAGGTCGCCACCTTCCAGTTCCTGCAGTGCATGCTGCTCGCGTTTGGCCGCGCGAGCGGCGCGCTCGCCCTGGATTTTTTCGATCCGCCAGTTTTGGCGGCGATTGAGCTGGCGTTTGGCCATGAAGGTACCGTAAGAGAGGCCCGGCGTGGGGCATTGAAAACGGCAGGCAGTTTAGCACGCCCGCCGCTGGACTATTCTGCTCACCTTTGTGCCGTGAATGGGCGTGCCTTGGCCACTAGGCTAATATGACCGCCTATATGAGGAGCCCCTGCATGCAAAACCCACAGAACCTGATCTGGATCGACCTGGAAATGACCGGCCTGGATCCGGACAGCGATGTCATCATCGAAATGGCCACCATCGTCACCGACAGCGAGCTCAATACCTTGGCCGAAGGGCCGGTGATCGCCATCCACCACAGTGACGAAGTGCTGGCGCGCATGGACGAGTGGAACACCCGCACCCATGGTGCTTCGGGGCTGACCCAGCGCGTACGCGAGAGCAAGGTCAGCATGGCTGAAGCCGAGGCACAGACCATCGCCTTCCTCGAGCAGTGGGTGCCTAAAGGCAAGTCGCCGATCTGCGGCAACAGCATCTGCCAGGATCGTCGTTTCCTCTACCGCCACATGCGCAACCTGGAAAACTACTTCCACTACCGCAACCTGGATGTCTCCACCCTCAAGGAACTGGCCGCGCGCTGGGCGCCGGACGTGCGTGACAGCTTCAAGAAGGGCAATACCCACCTGGCGCTGGACGATATCCGCGAATCGATCGCCGAACTGCGTCACTATCGCGAGCACTTCATCAAGCTGTGAGTCGAAATGGCGCAGATATTGTATCTGCGCCCCCTTTTGGTGCCTTGGGCAACTGGTTAGACTGCGCGCCTTTCCTGCACGGACCCGCACCATGTTGTTGATGCTCTACCTTATCGCCATTACCGCCGAAGCCATGACTGGCGCGCTGTCTGCCGGGCGTCGCGGCATGGACTGGTTTGGCGTGGTGCTGATCGCCTGCGTCACTGCGCTTGGGGGCGGTTCGGTGCGTGATGTACTGCTCGGGCACTATCCCCTGACCTGGGTGAAGCACCCTGAGTACCTGGTGCTGACCAGTTTTGCGGCGCTGCTGACCATTTTCATCGCGCCGATGATGCGCCGCCTTCGCTCGCTGTTCCTGGTGCTCGATGCCCTGGGGCTGGTGGCGTTTACCTTGATAGGTTGCATGACGGCGCTGGAGATGGGGCAGGGCATGCTGGTGGCGTCGATCAGCGGGGTGATCACCGGGGTGTTTGGCGGGATCCTGCGGGATATCTTCTGCAACGACATCCCGCTGGTGTTCCGCCGTGAGCTGTATGCCAGCGTGTCATTTGCCGCGGCCTGGTTCTATCTGGGATGCGTGTATTTCAAGGTGCCGGCGGAGCAGGCGATGTTGCTGACTCTGTTTGGCGGCTTCCTGGTACGTCTATTGGCGATACGCTTCCACTGGGAAATGCCCAAGTTCCACTACAACGACCAGCAGTGACGCGATTTACAAGCGCAACATGGCCCATGTGGGAGCGGGCGTGCCCGCGAACACCGGCGAAGCCGGTGCCATTCCCTGTGTTGCCTGCTTCGCGGGCGCGCCCGCTCCCACAAGGATGGCGTATGCTCTGAGGCTGGTCGCTATTGAGCTCCGTGTCGGGCCAGCGCCCACTCCACATGCTCACGCACCAATTCCGATTCATCGTCACGCCTGGCCTTCAGCGCCTCGATCACGGGAATCGTGGAGGGCGCATTGCCCAACCCCACCGCCAGGTTGCGCAAGAACCGCTCGTACCCCGCCCGCCGCAAAGGCCCGCCCTCGGTCTTGCGCAGGAAGGTGCGTTCATCCCACAGGAACATCGCCGCCAGGTCGGTATTTTCCAGCCCGTGCCGTGGCTGGAAGTCCTGCTCCTGGCTGTGCTTGGCAAAACGGTTCCAGGGGCAGACGATCTGGCAGTCGTCGCAACCGAACACTCGGTTGCCCATCTTTGCGCGTAACTCGACAGGGATCGCGCCCCTTAGCTCGATGGTCAGGTACGAGATACAGCGCCGCGCATCCAGCACATAGGGCCCCACAAACGCCTGTGTCGGGCAGATGTCCAGGCAGGCCTGACAACGCCCGCAGTGCTCGCTGGTGGTGGCTTCGTCCACCGGCAGCGGCAGGTCGACGAACAGTTCGGCAAGGAAGAAGTAGCTACCCGCCTTGCGGTTGAGCAACAGCGTGTTCTTGCCGATCCAGCCCAGCCCGGCCTGTTCGGCCAAGGCTTTTTCAAGTACCGGGGCGCTGTCTACAAAGGCGCGGTAGCCGAACGGGCCGATGGCCTCCTGAATGCGGTCGGCAAGGAATTGCACGCGCTTGCGCACCAGCTTGTGGTAGTCCCGGCCAAGCGCGTAGCGCGACACGTAGGCCTTCTCCGGCTGGGCCAGGCGCTGCGCCATCTGCGTGTCGCCGGGCAGGTAGTCCATACGTAGCGAGACCACGCGTACCGTGCCGGGGATCAGCTGGTCGGGGTGTGACCTTTTGCTGCCGTGGGCGCCCAGGTATTCCATTTCACCCTGATAACCGGCGTCGAGCCAACGCTGCAGGTGGTGTTCGTGTTCGCCAAGGTCGACCCCGGCGATGCCAACATGGGCAAAACCGAGTTCCTGGCCCCAAATCTTGATCGATTGGGCCAGTTGGGCGAGGTCAGGTGCAGAGGCGGACATGGATGGGCAAGGCAATACGGGCTCAGGTGCGTATAATTCTGCCAGACATTGGAGCCTTTGACCCCATGCCGCAGACCAAACACCCTAGTAATGCCCCACAATTGCTCAGCAGCGTGACGGTTGCCCGCCTGCCGGCACGGCATGCGCATGCCCACAAAGGCGACTTTGGCCACGTACTGGTGGTCGGTGGCGATCTTGGTACCGGAGGCGCTGTATTGCTCAGCGCCGAAGCCGCCCTGCGTTGCGGCGCCGGGCTGGTCAGCGTGGCAACCCGGCCCGAGCACGTGTCGGCCAGCCTGGCGCGCCTGCCCGAGGTCATGTGCCTGGGTGTCCGTTCGGCCAACCAGCTGATGGGCGTGCTGGAGCGCGCCTCGGTACTGGTGGTCGGGCCCGGCCTGGGGCAGGCGGCGTGGGGCCGCAGCCTGCTGTCGGCGGTGGCCAACGCCGAGCGGCCGCAAGTGTGGGATGCCGATGCCTTGAATTTGCTGGCGCGCACCCCGCTGGCCCTGCCCAGTGGCAGCATCCTTACTCCGCACCCGGGGGAGGCGGCGCGGCTGCTGGGCATTGCCACCGAGGCCGTGCAGGCCGACCGTCCTGGTGCCGCGCGAAAGCTGGCGCGCCGTTATAACAGCGTCTGTGTACTCAAAGGTGCCGGCACACTGGTGGCAGCCCCGAGCGGGCAGCTGGCGTTGTGCGAGCGCGGGCACCCGGCGATGGCCGGCGCCGGCCTGGGCGATGTGCTGACTGGCGTGCTGGCAGCCCTGTTGGCCCAAGGCCTGGATGCCTGGGGCGCGGGCTGTCTGGGGGTGTGGCTGCACGCCTGTGCCGGCGAGCGCCTTGGGAAAAAAGGTAGAGGCCTGGCGGCCAGTGATCTGGCGCCGGCCATTCGTGAGTTGTTGGAGGAGCATTCTGCGTGTCTGGCTTAAATCTGTTTCTGGCCGATGAAGAGGCCACGGTCAAATTCGGTGCAGCACTGGCCGAGGTGACCGGCGGTCGCGGCGTGATTTTCCTCGAGGGCGACCTGGGCGCGGGTAAAACTACCCTGTCGCGTGGCCTGATCCGCGGTCTGGGCCATACTGGTGCTGTGAAAAGCCCGACGTTCACCGTGGTCGAACCCTATGAAATTGGCGAGGTCCGAGCCTTTCACTTCGACCTGTATCGCCTGGTCGACCCGGAGGAGCTTGAGTTCATGGGCATTCGTGACTATTTCGAGGGGGACCCGCTGTGCCTGTTCGAATGGCCACAAAAGGGTGCGGGCGTTTTGCCAAAGCCTGACCTGACCATTACCATAAGCCCCCAAGCGAGTGGACGCTCGCTGAACCTTTCGCCGCAGGGGGCTCGCGGCGAGGCCTGGTGCGTGGCACTGGCCGAACACTATAAACAGTAAGTGGGGTAGGTATGCGCATACGCGCACTGGTCGCCATCGTTGGGCTGCTGCTGACAACGGTGACCGTTGAGGCTCTGGCCGTCACTCAAGTCAAGAGCATGCGCCTGTGGCGCGCACCGGACAACACGCGGCTGGTCTTCGACCTGTCTGGCCCCGTGCAGCACAGTGTCTTCACCCTGAGCGCACCCGATCGACTGGTCATCGACATCAATGGTGCAACACTGGCCGCGCCACTGAATGTGGCCACCTCCAACACGCCGATAAGCAGTGTGCGTTCGGCCCAGCGTACTCCGACCGATCTTCGGGTTGTGGTCGACCTGAAAAAGTCGGTTACCCCGAAAAGCTTCACCCTGGCGCCCAATGCACAGTACGGCAACCGCTTGGTCGTCGACCTGTATGACCAGGAAGCTGACGCTATCGCGGCCAGCGCGCCGCCGCCTGCACCGGCCCCGGTACAAACGCCTGCGACTACGCCGGCGGTGCCAGTAACGCCGGCCCAGCCGGCGATCAAGCTACCACCGGTACCCAGTGGCAAGCGCGACATCGTGGTTGCCATCGATGCCGGGCACGGCGGCGAAGACCCTGGCGCTTCCGGCTCGCGTGGCCAGCACGAAAAAGACATCGTGTTGCAGATCGCCAAGGAACTGCAGCGTCAGATCAACAGCGAAAAAGGTTTCCGTGCAGAGCTGACCCGCACCGGCGATTACTTCATCCCGCTGCGCAAGCGTACGGAAATCGCCCGCAAGAAAGGCGCCGACCTGTTCATTTCGATTCACGCCGACGCGGCACCGTCGCGCGCAGCCTTTGGCGCCTCGGTGTTCGCCCTGTCCGATCGTGGTGCCACCTCCGAGACTGCACGCTGGCTGGCCGACACGGAAAACCGTTCTGACCTGATCGGTGGTGCGGGTAACGTCAGCCTCGACGACAAGGACCGCATGCTTGCTGGGGTGCTGCTTGATCTGTCGATGACAGCCACGCTCAGCTCCAGCCTCAACGTGGGGCAAAAGGTATTGGGCAACATGGGGCGCGTCACCTCGCTGCACAAGCAGCGCGTGGAACAAGCCGGTTTTATGGTGCTGAAGTCGCCGGATATTCCGTCGATCCTCGTTGAAACCGGGTTCATCTCGAACAACAACGAAGCAGCCAAGCTGGCCACCGCCAGCCACCAGCAGGCCCTGGCCCGATCGATCCGCACCGGGGTGCACCAGTACTTCCAGCAGAACCCGCCACCTGGCACCTATATCGCCTGGCTGCGTGACACCGGCAAGATTGCCGCCGGCCCGCGTGAACACATCGTGCGCCCTGGTGAAACCCTGGCGATGCTCGCCGTGCGTTACCAGGTCAGTGTGGCCAGCCTGCGCAGTACCAACAGCCTGAAGACCGATGAGCTGAAGGTAGGCCAGCGCCTCGATGTACCCGCCACAACCCTGGCCGCGCAATAATGAGTGGTGGTTCGCGAATTCAGCTGCTCAGCCCGCGGCTGGCCAACCAGATTGCTGCCGGCGAGGTTGTAGAGCGGCCGGCATCTGTAGCCAAGGAACTGCTGGAAAACAGCCTGGACTCCGGTGCCCGGCGTATCGATGTCGAAGTAGAACAGGGCGGCGTCAAACTGCTGAAGGTGCGGGACGATGGCAGCGGTATTTCTGCCGACGACCTGCCGCTGGCCCTGGCCCGACACGCCACCAGCAAGATCCGCGAGCTGGAAGACCTTGAAGGGGTATTGAGCCTGGGCTTCCGTGGCGAGGCTTTGGCCTCGATCAGTTCGGTGGCGCGCCTGACCCTGACCTCGCGTACCGCCAGTGCCAGCGAGGCATGGCAAGTAGAAACCGAAGGCCGCGACATGACGCCGCGGGTGCAGCCCGCGGCGCACCCGGTCGGTACCTCGGTGGAAGTGCGTGATTTGTTCTTCAATACCCCGGCCCGGCGCAAGTTCCTAAAGGCCGAGAAAACCGAGTTCGATCACTTGCAGGAAGTGATCCGCCGGCTGGCGCTGGCCCGTTTCGATGTCGGCTTCCACCTGCGCCACAACGGCAAGAGCATCCTCAGCCTGCACGAGGCCCACGACGAAACCGCCCGTGCGCGGCGGGTGGGCGCCATCTGTGGCCCGGGCTTCATGGAGCAGGCGCTGCCGATCGACGTCGAGCGCAACGGCTTGCGCCTTTGGGGCTGGGTCGGTTTGCCGACGTTCTCGCGCAGCCAGGCAGACCTGCAGTACTTCTTCGTCAACGGCCGGGCAGTGCGCGACAAACTGGTCGCCCATGCCGTGCGTCAGGCCTACCGGGACGTGCTGTTCAACGGCCGCCACCCCACTTTCGTGCTGTTCCTGGAGCTGGAGCCCAACGGCGTCGATGTGAACGTGCACCCTACCAAGCATGAAGTGCGATTCCGCGAAGGGCGCTCTGTGCACGACTTCCTGTATGGCACCTTGCACCGTGCCTTGGCCGATGTACGCCCGGAAGACCAGTTGGCTGCACCTGCTGCCGTGCCTGAGCTGGTTCGCCCCACTGGCCAGCAGGCCGGTGAGTTCGGGCCCCAGGGTGAAATGCGCCTGGCCTCGCCGGTGCTTGAGCAACCTCGAGCCCCACAGCAGTCGTTTTCCAACAGTGGCAGTGGCGCCGGTTACCAGTATCAGTACACTCCGCGCCCTTCGCAGCCGCTGCCGGCTGCAGAGGCGCAGGCGGTGTATCGCGAGTTCTACAAACCGCTGGAAACCGGTGCGGCGCCTGCGACGGCATTGCCCGAAAGCCAAGGGGACATTCCCCCGCTAGGCTATGCCCTGGCGCAGCTCAAGGGTATCTACATACTGGCCGAGAATGCTGTTGGCCTGGTGCTGGTGGACATGCACGCCGCCCATGAGCGGATAATGTACGAGCGCCTCAAGGTGGCCATGGCCAGCGAGGGCCTGAGCGGCCAGCCGCTGCTGGTGCCGGAAACCCTGGCCCTCAGCCAGCGTGAAGCCGACTGTGCCGAAGAGCATTCACAGTGGTTCCAGCGCCTGGGCTTCGAATTGCAGCGCCTGGGCCCCGAGACCTTGGCGATTCGCCAGATCCCGGCCTTGCTCAAACAGGCCGAAGCCAACCGCCTGGTGCAGGACGTGCTTGCCGACCTTATGGAGTACGGCACCAGTGATCGCATTCAGGCGCACCTCAATGAACTGCTCGGTACCATGGCCTGCCACGGTGCCGTGCGCGCCAACCGGCGCCTGGCAATTCCCGAGATGAACGCCCTGCTGCGCGACATGGAAAACACCGAGCGCAGCGGCCAGTGCAACCATGGCCGTCCCACCTGGACCCAGATGGGCCTGGACGATCTGGACAAACTTTTCCTGCGCGGTCGATGAAATGAGCGGCAAGCCCCCTGCAATATTCCTGATGGGTCCGACGGCGGCCGGCAAGACCGACCTTGCCATCGAACTGACCACAGTGCTGCCGTGTGAACTGATCAGCGTCGATTCGGCACTTGTCTACCGCGGCATGGACATCGGTTCGGCCAAGCCGTCGAAAGAAATCCTCGCCGCCCACCCGCACCGGCTGATCGATATTCGCGACCCGGCCGAGAGCTATTCGGCAGCGCAGTTCCGTACTGACGCCCTGGGGGCCATGGCCGAGATCACCGCGCGCGGCAAGATCCCGCTGCTGGTCGGCGGCACCATGCTCTATTACAAGGCGTTGATCGATGGCCTGGCCGACATGCCGGCCGCCGATGCGGCGGTGCGCGCCGAGCTGGAAGCGCAGGCTGAAGCCCTGGGCCTGGCCGAACTGCACCGCCAGTTGGCCGAAGTCGACCCGGAGTCCGCGGCACGTATCCACCCCAATGACCCGCAGCGGCTGATCCGGGCGTTGGAGGTGTACCGGGTGAGCGGCGAGAGCATGACAGTTCATCGTCGGCGTCAATTCGCGGAAAGTCGCGGCGCAGACGCAGGCGCCGGCGGACATTTGCCCTATACTGTCGCCAGCTTGGCGATTGCTCCTACAGATCGTCACATTTTGCATCAGCGAATTGCGTTACGATTTTCGCAGATGCTGGAACAGGGCTTCGTTGACGAGGTCCGATCGCTGCGAGCCAGAAGTGACTTGCACGCCGGGCTGCCGTCTATACGGGCAGTGGGGTATCGGCAAGTCTGGGATTACCTGGATGGCAAGCTGACTGAGAATGAGATGCGTGAACGCGGTATCATTGCTACCCGGCAGCTGGCCAAGCGGCAGTTCACCTGGTTGCGTGGCTGGCCTGAAGTGCACTGGCTTGACAGCCTGGCCTGCGACAATCTGTCCCGCACCTTGAAATACCTTGGGGCCATCTCCATATTGAGCTGAGTCCCTGCTGATTGCCGTCTATTCTTGCGAAGGGGCGGCCTAATTTATCGATTTTATTGATTTTCTATTATTTATCCTTACAGGAGTGCGGCATATGTCAAAAGGGCATTCGCTACAAGACCCTTACTTGAACACCTTGAGAAAAGAAAAGGTCCCGGTATCCATTTACCTGGTCAACGGTATCAAACTGCAGGGTTCGATCGAATCGTTCGACCAGTTCGTGGTATTGCTGAAGAACACCGTCAGCCAGATGGTCTACAAGCACGCCATCTCGACCGTAGTTCCGGCCCGTCCGGTCCGCCTGCCAAGCCCGACCGACAGCGAGCACGGCGACAGCGAGCCAGGCAACGCCTGATAGGAGCCTGCATTGTTCTTTGAGCGCCACGGTGGTGGTGAGCGGGCATTGCTCGTTCACTTGGAAGGTCAGAACCCTGAGGCGCGCGAAGACCCGCAGGAGTTTCAGGAGTTGGCATTGTCGGCCGGTGCCGACATCGTCTCGCTGGTCACGGTGACAAGGCATCAGCCTTCCGCCAAATACCTGATTGGCAGCGGCAAGGTCGAAGAGCTGCACGACCTGGTCCATGCCGAACAGGTAGACCTGGTGATTTTCAATCACACCCTCACGCCCAGTCAGGAGCGCAACCTTGAACGTGTGTTCGAGTGTCGTGTGCTCGACCGTACCGGGCTGATCCTCGATATCTTCGCCCAACGGGCGCGTACCCATGAAGGCAAGCTGCAGGTCGAATTGGCCCAGCTGGAGCACATGAGCACGCGGCTGGTGCGCGGCTGGACTCACCTTGAGCGACAAAAAGGTGGTATCGGCCTGCGCGGCCCGGGTGAAACCCAGCTGGAAACCGACCGCCGCCTGTTGCGGGTGCGTATACGCCAGATCAAGTCACGCCTGGAGAAAGTGCGCAGCCAGCGTGAGCAGGCGCGTCGCGGGCGCAAGCGCGCGGATATCCCCTCGGTGTCGCTGGTGGGTTATACCAACGCCGGCAAGTCCACGCTGTTCAACGCCCTGACCGAATCCGAGGTGTATGCCGCGGACCAGCTGTTCGCCACCCTCGACCCGACCCTGCGCCGGCTCGAGCTCAACGACCTGGGGCCGATCGTGCTGGCCGACACCGTAGGCTTCATTCGCCACCTGCCGCACAAGCTGGTCGAGGCATTTCGGGCTACGCTCGAAGAGTCGAGCAACTCCGACCTGTTGCTGCATGTGATCGACGCCCATGAGCCTGAGCGCATGGAGCAGATCGAGCAGGTGCTGGCGGTGTTGGGCGAGATCGGTGCCGAGGGGTTGCCGATCCTGGAGGTGTACAACAAACTCGACTTGCTCGAAGATGTCGAGCCACAGATCCAGCGCAATGCCGATGGCAAGCCGGAACGGGTCTGGGTATCGGCACGCGATGGGCGTGGCCTGGAGCTGGTTGGCCAGGCGGTTGCCGAGTTGCTGGGGGATGATCTGTTTGTCGGTACCCTGTGCCTGGAGCAGCGTTTTGCCCGCTTGCGCGCGCAATTCTTTGCCTTGGGTGCCGTGCAGAGTGAAGAGCATGATGAAGAAGGGCGCAGCCTGCTGAGCGTGCGACTGCCCATGGTCGAACTGAATCGCCTGGTCAGCCGCGAAGGCATGGAGCCGCAAGTGTTTGTCGAGCAACACACTTTGCAATAAATGCTCGTCGAGGTCGCCGGGCAGCAGTGACAGGCATTCTGTAGCATTGGACGGCGCGCCGTGGGCGCGTCTTTGCTTTATCAGATGGAGAGCGCTATGGCTTGGAACGAGCCGGGTGGCAACTCGAACAATCAGGATCCCTGGGGCGGCCGCCGTGGTGGCGGTGGCGGCGGTGGTGACAAGAAAGGTCCACCGGATCTGGACGAGGCCTTCCGCAAACTGCAGGACAGCCTGAATGGCATGTTCGGCGGCAGCAAGAAACGTGGCGGCGGTGATCGCAATGTCGGCAAGGGCGGTGGCCTGGGCCTGCTGGGCATCGGCCTGGCGGTGCTGGCTGCAATCTGGCTGTACAGCGCCGTGTATGTGGTCGACGAGCAGGAGCAGGCGGTTGTGCTGCGCCTCGGCAAGTACTATGAGACGGTCGGTCCCGGCCTGAACATCTACTTCCCGCCGCTTGATCGCAAGTACATGGAAAACGTCACGCGTGAGCGTGCCTACACCAAGCAGGGCCAGATGCTGACCGAAGACGAGAACATCGTCGAGGTGCCGCTGACCGTCCAGTACAAGATCAGCAACCTGCAGGACTTCGTGCTCAACGTCGACCAGCCTGAGGTGAGCTTGCAGCACGCGACCGAGAGTGCACTGCGTCACGTGGTGGGTTCCACTTCGATGGACCAGGTGTTGACCGAGGGTCGTGAGCAGATGGCCGTGGATATCCGCGAACGCCTGCAGCGCTTCCTCGACACCTACCGTACCGGTATCACCGTTACCCAGGTGAACGTACAGAGCGCGGCAGCCCCGCGTGAAGTGCAGGAAGCCTTCGACGACGTGATCCGCGCCCGCGAAGACGAGCAGCGTGCCCGCAACCAGGCCGAGTCCTATGCCAATGGCGTGGTGCCGGAAGCCCGTGGTCAGGCCCAGCGCATCATCGAGGACGCCAATGGTTACCGCGATGAAGTCATCGCTCGCGCCAAGGGTGAGGCAGACCGCTTCACCAAGCTGCTTGCCGAGTACCGCAAGGCACCTGACGTAACCCGTGAGCGTCTGTATCTGGAGACCATGCAAGAGGTCTACAGCAACTCGAGCAAGGTCATGGTGGCAACCAAGGACGGGCAGAGCAACCTGCTCTACCTGCCACTGGACAAGATGGTCGAAGGCAGCCGCAAGCCGTCCATGCCAACCACCAGCGCGTCGCCATCGGCTAACGATGCGGCCGCCCGTGCCGCGCAGGACATGCAACAGCAACAGCAGCCGCTGCGTACTAGGGAGAGCCGCTGATGAGCAATAGATCGCTGATCGCCCTGATCGCCGCCGTGGTCCTGGCCATCGTGGCCTGGAACAGCTTCTACATCGTGTCCCAGACCGAGCGTGCGGTACTGCTGCGCTTCGGTAAGGTGGTCGAGGCGGATGTTCAGCCAGGCTTGCACGTGAAGATTCCATACGTTAACCAGGTGCGCAGGTTCGACGCCCGACTGATGACCCTCGACGCTCCGACCCAGCGGTTCCTGACCCTGGAAAAGAAAGCGGTGATGGTCGACGCCTATGCCAAGTGGCGTGTCAAGGACGCTGAACGCTTCTACACCGCCACGTCCGGCATGAAGCAGATCGCCGACGAGCGTCTGTCGCGTCGTCTGGAAAGTGGCCTGCGCGACCAGTTCGGTAAACGGACCCTGCACGAAGTGGTTTCCGGTGAACGTGACGCGCTGATGGCTGACATCACTGCATCGCTGAACCGCATGGCGAGCAAGGAACTGGGCATCGAGGTGGTCGACGTGCGCGTCAAGGCCATCGACCTGCCGAAGGAAGTCAACCGCAGCGTGTTCGACCGCATGAGCACCGAGCGTGAGCGTGAAGCCCGCGAGCACCGTGCCAAGGGTAACGAGCTGGCTGAAGGTATCCGTGCCGATGCCGACCGTCAGCGCCGTGTGCTGCTGGCCGAGGCTTATCGCGAAGCGGAAGAAACCCGTGGTGATGGTGATGCCCAAGCGGCTGCTATCTATGCCAAGGCCTACAGCCAGGACGCTGATTTCTATGCGTTCCACCGTAGTCTGCAGGCATACCGCGAGAGCTTCTCGAGCAAGAGCGACGTGATGGTCCTGGACCCGAAGAACGAATTCTTCCGTTACCTGGACAAGAGCAGGCCTTGATGCTCAGGCCCTGATTTTCATGCAGCGGCACCCCGCCTGGCAGCTAATGCACCAGGCGGGGTGCATCCTGAATGAAAAGGGGTGTATGATGAGGCAGCCGGGAAATTTCCCGGCTTTTTTGCGTCTGCAAGGTTGATTGGCTCAGCGCCGGTTGACAGTTTGGTCAGCTCGCAAGGCAATTTGAGGGTGTCGGGTACGGTGGCTGCGCTGGGATCAGTGCTGCCCGCTGCTGTGCGCGATACCGGCTTTTCTGACGGTTTGCCTGCTGGCAAGCCGCCCGGACCAGAGGGGAAATGGCGTAATGGCAACGGTAGACCGCTGGCTGCTGCCAGATGGCATCGAGGAAGTACTGCCACCTGAGGCTGCGCGCATCGAGATCGCGCGCCGCCAGGTGTTGGACCTGTTCCAGAGTTGGGGCTACGAACTGGTCGTCACCCCGCATATCGAGTACCTGGAGTCGCTGCTTACCGGCGCCGGCCAGGACCTGGATCAGCGCACCTTCAAGGTAGTGGACCCGCAGTCCGGCCGCCTGATGGGCTTCCGCGCCGACTTCACCCCGCAGGTAGCGCGTATCGATGCGCACACACTGCGCCGTGAGGGCCCGAGCCGCCTGTGCTATGCCGGCAGCGTGCTGCACGCCCAGCCGCGTGCCCTGTCCACCTCGCGCAGCCCGATCCAGCTGGGTGCCGAACTGTACGGCGATGCCAGCCCTACCAGCGACGTCGAAGTCATCAGCCTGATGCTCGCCACGCTGCAACTGGCCGATGTGCCGGATGTGCACATGGACCTGGGCCACGTCGGTATTTACCGCGGCCTGGCCCGTGCCGCCGGCCTGTCTGGCTCGGTCGAACAGCAGTTGTTCGACGCCATGCAACGCAAGGCTGTCGATGAAGTGCAGGCGCTGACCGCCGACCTGCCGAAAGACCTGGGCAGCATGCTGCGCGCTCTGGTCGAGCTATGCGGTGGTCGTGAAGTACTGGCTGAAGCCCGCGTGCGCCTCGGTCGCGCCCCGGCCAGCGTGCTGGCGGCGCTGGACGACCTGCTGGCAATCGCTGATCGCCTGGCGTCGCGCTACCCGGACCTGCCGCTGTACTTCGACCTCGGCGAGCTGCGGGGTTACCACTACCACACGGGCGTGGTGTTCGCCGTGTTCGTGCCAGGCGAAGGCCAATCGATCGCCCAGGGCGGTCGCTACGACGATATCGGCGCCGACTTTGGCCGGGCACGCCCGGCTACCGGCTTCTCCACGGATTTGAAGACCCTGGTCACACTGGGGCGAGCGGAGGTCGTATTGCCAACTGGCGGCATCTGGATGCCGGACAGTGGCGACGCGGCCCTCTGGCAGCAAGTCTGCCAGTTGCGCAACGAGGGCCAGCGTGTGGTCCAGGCATTGCCTGGCCAGCCGTTGAGTGCTGCTCTCGAGGCGGATTGTGATCGGCAATTGATTCAGCAAGACGGGCGCTGGCAGGTTCTGCCGCTGGCCCAGTGAGTTTCTGCGTCGGCAACAGGCCGGCAACCAAGTTTGCGTGAATGAGGACCAATGTAATGGGTAAGAATGTCGTCGTCCTGGGCACCCAGTGGGGTGATGAGGGCAAAGGCAAGATCGTCGATCTGCTGACCGAACATGCTGCCGCCGTAGTGCGCTACCAGGGTGGCCACAATGCGGGTCACACCCTGGTGATCAACGGTGAAAAGACCGTTCTGCACCTGATTCCATCCGGCATCCTGCGTGAAGGCGTACAGTGCCTGATCGGTAACGGCGTGGTCGTTGCCCCGGATGCACTGATGCGTGAAATCACCAAGCTGGAAGAAAAAGGCGTACCGGTGCGCGAGCGCCTGCGCATTTCCCCGGCTGCGCCGCTGATCCTGTCGTACCATGTGGCCCTGGATCAGGCCCGCGAAAAAGCCCGTGGCGAAGCCAAGATTGGCACCACCGGCCGTGGTATCGGCCCAGCCTACGAAGACAAGGTTGCCCGCCGCGGCCTGCGTGTGGGCGATCTGTTCCACCGCGAGCGTTTCGCCGCCAAGCTGGGTGAGCTGCTGGACTACCACAACTTCCAGCTGGTGAACTACTACAAAGAGCCAGCCATCGACTTCCAGCAGACGCTGGACGAGTGCATGGCTTACGCCGAACAGCTCAAGCCGATGATGCTCGACGTCACCGCTGAGCTGCACAATCTGCGTCGCGCCGGCAAGGACATCATGTTCGAAGGCGCCCAGGGCTCGCTGCTGGACATCGACCACGGCACCTACCCGTACGTCACCAGCTCCAACACCACTGCTGGCGGTATTTCCACCGGCTCCGGCGTCGGCCCGATGTACCTCGACTACATCCTCGGCATCACCAAGGCCTACACCACTCGCGTGGGTTCCGGTCCGTTCCCGACCGAACTGTTCGACGAGACAGGTGCTACCTTGGCCAAGCGTGGCCACGAGTTCGGCTCCACCACCGGCCGTGCCCGTCGCTGCGGCTGGTTCGATGCCGTGATCCTGCGTCGCGCCATCGACGTCAACAGCATCTCGGGCATCTGCCTGACCAAGCTGGACGTACTGGATGGCCTGGAAACCATCAACATCTGCGTTGGCTACAAGAACGAGAACGGTGCCGTCATCGACGCGCCTTCCGATGCCGACAGCTACATTGGCCTTGAGCCGGTGTACGAAGAGATGCCAGGCTGGAGCGAGTCGACTCTGGGTGTGAAAACCCTGGAAGAGCTGCCGCAAGCTGCGCGTGACTACATCAAGCGCATCGAAGAGCTGGTTGGCGCGCCGATCGACATCATTTCGACCGGCCCGGACCGCAACGAGACCATCGTGCTGCGTCACCCGTTCGCCTGATCTGCCCTCCAGCTGATCTGACGCCGCGGCCCTGAGAAGGGCCGCGGCGTTTTCATTTGTGGGCATGTCTGTGCTGGCCAATATCCACCGGCAATCCACCGTTGCCGCCGCTACCGTATTCGCGGGTAAACCCGCTCCTACACTGGGTGTGGGGCACACAACGGCGGTGGGGGGAGGGCCGTTGTAGGAGCGGGTTTACCCGCGAATGGGCCGGCACACGAAACCCCATTGCTAGACCTTGGCGCATTTCCCTGCTGCCTACGGCACAACCCTTGCTGTAAGAAGTTTCTGTAGATGCCATCAAAATAGTGGCGCCAGAAAACACGAGGGTTACACCGTGTCTGCCATCCTCTCACTGTTACGAAGCCGCCTCTTGCGGCCTGTGTTTGTTGCCCTTGGTATCGCTCTTTTGGTGCAGGTGCTGGTTGCCGTTGCGCTCACCCGAAGCACGGTCACCGCCCTGGAGGCCGACCTTGGCGAACGGCTGGGTAATGACAGCCGCCAACTCGCAAGCGATCTGGAGCAAGCCGGGCAAGATGTGCGCTCTGGGCTCGACGGCCTGTCCAGCAGTACCCGCCAGCGCCTGAGCGCAGGGTTGTCGGAGCGCCTGCAAAGCGAACAGCAGCAACTGCGCAGCACCTTGGAAAAGAACCTCAAGGACTCCGCCAACGACATGGCCGAGTTGCTGGCTTCGGTTGCACCGCGGGCGATCTGGGACAACGATGTGCCAGTGCTCTCGGATTTCGCACGACGCGCGCAGCGCAATCCGAGCGTGCTGTTCGTGGTGTACGACGACGCTCAGGGTCAGCACCTGACTCGCTACCTCAACCGGCAAAACCCGATCAACCAGGCCTTGATGGAAAAGGGTCAGGGCGAGCGTGCGCTGGACAAGGTGATTGATGCTGCCCGGCGTGACCCGGCGGTGTACTTCGTCGAAGCCTCGATCAGCCCCAATGGCACGGAAATCGGTAAGGTGGTGATGGGGGTTTCCACTGCCGGCATCGACCATGAGCTAAAGGCGCTGGACCAGCGCTTCGCGGCGCTGATCGCTAGCGGAGAGCAGTTGGTTGGCGACAGCCTGGTCGGAGCTGCTGCTGATAGCGGCAAGACCCTGCGTGAGCGCCTGGAGAAGGCGCAGGGCAGTGCTGCCGCCATGCAGGCCAATACCGCGCAAACCGTGCGCGATGCCGCTGCAGAGCTGCGCTGGCGTATCGGTCTGGGCCTGGTGCTGGTCGGCCTAGGGATGCTGGTGGTGGTGGCACTGGTGCTAGGCCGCCGGGTACTGAGCAAGCTACGCCTGTTGATTGCCGCCCTCGATGACCTGGCGGCCGGCGAAGGTGACTTGACCAAGCGCGTGCCGCTCGACAGCCGAGATGAAATCGGCGACATGGCCTCGGCAGTGAACCGCTTTGTCGACAAGTTGCAGCCGATTGTGCGCGAAGCCGGCGAGGTGGCGCAGCGCACGGGTGTGGAGATTGGCGCGATGGCCCAGCGCAACGCCGGCGCAGATGCTGCCGCCGCATTGCAGCGCGATGAAGTGGCCGCCAGCCTGCGCGACCTGTCGAGCATGGCTGATGAAGCACAAGCCGAAAGTCATGCGATGCAGGCGGCGTTGCAGCAAGTGGTGGATATCCGCCAGGCGACCGATGAAAACAGCCGCACCTCGACCCAGCTTGCCGGTTTGATCGAGAACCTGGCTGGGCAGGTGGATGCCGGCTCCCAGGTGATCGAGCGCCTGGCCAAGCAGAGCGAGCAGATCGAAGTGGTGCTGACGGTGATCCACGGTATCGCCGAGCAGACCAACCTGTTGGCCTTGAACGCCGCCATCGAGGCGGCCCGTGCTGGCGAAACCGGGCGCGGCTTTGCCGTGGTGGCCGACGAGGTGCGCGCACTGGCGAGCAAGACGCAGAGCTCCACCGGGGATATCCAGGCCCATATCGCTGCGTTGCAGAAGGGCGCCAAGGAAGCCGTGGCCACTATCAGCCAGGCTGGGCTCAAGGCTAGCGAAGGCTTGCTGGTGCTGCGTGACAACGAACGCCGCCAGCAGTCGGTGCAGGCGGCCGTGGAACAGGTGCATGCGGCCATAGGCCTGGCAACGCGGGCGGCCGAACAGCAGGCGAGCGGTGCGCAGGCGGTGCGTGGGCGGGTAGAAACCATTCATGCCCAGGCCGAGCGCTCGGCCGAGGTGGTGATGCAGACTACGGCCAGCAGCAAGGTGCTGGATGAACTGGCAGCGCAGCTGCGAGCCAGCCTGGGCCAGTTCAGGGCCTGACCCGGTTCTTGTAGGAGCGGCTTTGTGTCGCGATGGGCTGCAAAGTAGCCCCGGCAATTCATAGGTTGTCGCCAATACCCAGGGGCTGCCTCGCAGCCCATCGCGACACAAGGCCGCTCCTACAGAGGGCGCTGTTGCTATGATGGCGACGACACATGGCAAAGGGAGTTGTTCATGTCTGCCCAACTAGTCGCCGCCCCGGCCGAGCTGGATTTTCTTCATTGCGACAGCGTGCACATCGCTGCAACCATGACCGCGCTTCAAGCCTACTGTGCGATGACCTCGGATGTCCCCGGCTGGCTGGCCCAGGCGTTCCGCTTGCGCGACTTCATCTCGCGGCGCTTCAACGTCACTGCCATTCACGGTTTCTCATCGCGTAGCCCCGAGCGGGTGCCGGTAGTGGGTGAGCATCTGGACTTTTTCAGGGTCGAGGCCATCAGCGACCAGCAACTGGTCCTGACCTCGCGTGATACGCACCTGGCTGTAATGGTGAGTGTGGATCTAGATGATCAGGGGGAGGGGTGTCAGCGCTTGAGCGTGACCACCTCGGTGCAGTGCTTCAACACCTTCGGCCGGCTTTACATGTTGCCGGTCGGCAAGGCCCATGGGCCAATTGTGCGGCGCATGCTGCGTAACATCTGATGGCCGGCAAGCCCCCACAGGTACAGCGCAGGTCCTGAGTACGGCGCTGTGCTTGTGGAAGCGGGCAAACCCGCGAAGAAGTTCATGCCTTGTTCAGATACATCCGCGTAGTCAGCAAGTAAACCGGCAACCCCGACACCACGATCAGCAACGCAGCATAAGGCGCCGCTGCCGCGAACTCGACGTTGGCTGTGTGTGCCCACACCTCGGTGGCCAAGGTGGTCATGCCGGTCGGGCTGAGCAGCAGGGTAGCCGTCAGCTCTTTCATGGCATCCAGGAACACCAGCGCAAAGGCTGCCGCCATGGCCGGGAAGATGATCGGCAAGGTCACCCGGCAGAATGCGGCAAAGCTACTGGCGCCAAGGGTGCGCGCAGCTTCTTCCAGCGTTGGTGAGGCCTTGTTCAGTGCGGTGCGCACCGGCGACTGGGCCAGCGGCAGGAACAGCAGTGCATAGGCCAGCAGCAATAGTGCCGTGGTCTGGTACAGCGCCGGCACGTAGTGCAGGGCGAAGAACACCAACGTCAGGGCAATCACCAGGCCGGGCAGGGCGTGCAGCAGATAGGGCAGACGCTCAGCCCAAATCGCCAGGCGGCCTTTGTAGCGCACCACCAGGAAGCTGATAGGCAGAGCCAGCAGCACACAGAAGCCGGCACCGCCCAGCGACACCGACAGCGAGGTGAACAACGCCTTCGAGATGGCCGCCACCGGGAATGCCGCCGACGAACCCACGCTCAGCCAGTAACCGAGCATCGCCAGCGGAATGCCGCTGCCCAGCACCGCCAGGCCCACGCAGAACAGTTGAGCCAGCACCGCCCAGCCGCGCAGCCGCACCGGTTGCGCACGACGCGCTACGCCCTGGCCGATACGTACATGGCGGGCTTTGCCGCGCACCCGCAGTTCCAGCCACAGCATTGCCAGGCACATCGCCAGCAGCACGGCAGACAGCATGGCCGCGTTCGCGTTGCTGAACTCCAGTTCGAACTGCTGGTAGATCGCCGTGGTAAAGGTTTGCAGGCCGAGGATCGACAATGCGCCAAACTCCACCAGCATATGCAGGGCAATCAGTAGCGCACCGCCGAGCATCGACGGCCACAGCAGTGGCAGGGTGACTTTGCTGAACACACCCCAGCGGCTGCAACCCAGGGTGCGTGCCGATTCCTCCAGCGAGGTGTCGAGGTTGCGCAGGGTCGCGGCAACGGGCAGGAACACCAGTGGGTATTTGGATAGGGCCATGACCATGATCGCGCCGCCCAGGCCTTCAAAGTCCGAACTCAGCGACACCCAGGTGAAGCTGCTGACGAACGACGGCACGGCGAATGGCAGGCACAGCACCACGCCCCACAACCGGCGGCCGGCCAGGTTGCTGCGCTCCAGCAGCCAGGCCAGTGCCAGGCCGACCACCATGCAGGTCAGCGTCACCCCGACCATCAGCATCAGGGTGTTGCGCATCAGCCCCCAGACAAAGGGCCGCCACAGCAGGTGCAAGGCTTCGCGCCAGCCGGCCTCCCAGGCTTTGATGGCGACATAAGCCAGTGGCAGCAAGCTCATTGCCACAAGGAACAGCACAGGCAGCACTACCCAGATGGAAGGGCGCTTGCGGCGCGGTACGAAGCGTACCGGCACCGGTTCGGACAGGGCGGCAGTCATCAGAGCAGGCCGACCTCACGCTCAAGTTCGATGGCTTCCTCGGCATTGCCCAAGTCAGCTGGCGAGATCTTCGGCGGGCGCAGCTCGTCGAATGGTTTCAGGCCGCGGTCAGAAACCATACCCTTGTGCAGCGGGTACTCGGCGGTGGTCTGGGTGATCACGCGCTGGCCTTCTTCGCTGGCCATCCAGTTGAGCAGGGCCTGGGCTTCTTTCGGGTGTTTGCTCGCCTTGACCACGCCTGCGCCGGAGATAGTGACCAGGTTGCCAGCATCGCCGTCGGCCAGGTAATAGAGCTTGGTGTCCAGCTTGCCGCGTTCGCGTTCAAGCGCGTACCAGTAGTAGTTGTTAACCAATACCGCAGCCACTTCACCTTTTTCCACGGCTTTGAGGGCGACCATGTTGTTGGTGTAGGTCTTGCCGAAGGCTTTCAGGCCAGTCAGCCATTCTTCGGTGGCTTCGCGCCCGTGCATCTTCAGAATGGCCACGGCCTGCTCCTGGAACGCACCGCTGGTGGGTACGTAGCCGACGCGGCCTTCCCACTCAGGGTTGGCGAAGTCCATCACCGTGGTCGGCAGGTCTTTCTCGTCGACTTTCTTCGGGTTGTACACCACGATGCGCGTACGGGCGGTGATACCCATCCAGGTGCCGTTGGCGCCAACGTACTCCTTGGGCATCATGTTCAACGTGGCGTCGTCAATCTTGGCCAGCAGGCCCAGCTCGCCCAGGTTGTTCAGGGGCGGGGATTCTTCGGTGTAGATGATGTCGGCCGGCGAACGATCACCTTCCTCGATGATCTGGCTGGCCAGCTGGTTGCTGCTGCCTTTGCGGATGTCGATGTGAATGCCGGTCTTGGCCTCGTAGGCCTTGGCAATGGCTTCGCCGATTTCCTTGTGCTGACCGTTGTACATGGTCAGCGTGACCGGTGCGTCTGCCATGGCGGCCGGAGCGCCGATGACCAGGCTCAGCACTGCGGCGGCCAGGGTACGCATCAGCGGTTGCGGACGGATCGTCATGCGGGTACTTCCTCGCTTACGGCTACATATTTGGAAACAATGGTAAACGAAATTGTTTCTCAAGTGGCCGGGTGACGAGAAATTCATGGTCAGACCATGGTGCAAGGGGGCTGGGCGTGTGTTGCCTGTACGGGCCTCTTCGCGGGTGCACCCGCTCCTACAGCGTGCGCGTGTCGGGGAGGGGGGGCACAAAAAACGCAGGCAAGAAAAAACCCACTAGCAAGCTAGTGGGTTTTTGTATGGTGCCCAGGAGAAGACTCGAACTTCCACGACCTTGCGGTCACTGATACCTGAAACCAGCGCGTCTACCAATTCCGCCACCTGGGCAAAGCTTTACATCATCTGCAGAAGGCGACTATCGTTCGCTTTCACACAGTAGTAACAGATCCTTGGTCATCTGTTACTTGAAAATACTTGGTGCCCAGGAGAAGACTCGAACTTCCACGACCTTGCGGTCACTGATACCTGAAACCAGCGCGTCTACCAATTCCGCCACCTGGGCACACATTCGAGGTTACTTGATGCTTTACAGCATCGTTCATCTCTACTACAACTTCGGGGTTGTCCGTCGTTGTGGTGCGCACTATACGGACGCTCCCCAAGGCTGTAAAGCCCCCAATCGAAAAAAAATTCAAAAAATTCAACTTGTTGATTCCACAAGCCTATTTCTGCTGTTTATGCACTGCAGCGGGGGCTGTCCAAGGCAGACATTTCCGGTTTCAATACGCCTATGCCAGAATTCCTATCTATATACCCCAAGGTGAACCCCTTCTGATGGCCGATTGGCAATCCCTCGATCCCGAGGCCGCTCGCGAAGCGGAAAAATACGACAACCCCATTCCCAGCCGTGAGCTGATCCTGCAGCGTCTCGCCGACCGAGGCGAACCTGCTGCCCGCGAGGAGCTGGCAAAAGAGTTCGGTCTGTATGAAGAAGACCAGATCGAAGCCCTGCGCCGCCGCCTGCGTGCCATGGAGCGCGATGGCCAGCTTATCTATACCCGGCGCGGCACTTATGCCCCGGTAGACAAGCTGGACCTGATCTGTGGTCGCGTCTCCGGCCACCGCGACGGCTTCGGCTTCCTTATTCCCGATGACGGCAGCGAAGACCTGTTCCTCAGCCCGTCGCAGATGCGACTGGTGTTCGATGGCGACCGCGGCTTGGCCCGCGTCTCCGGTGTCGACCGCCGTGGCCGCCGTGAAGGCGTGCTGGTCGAAGTCATCTCCCGTGCCCACGAAAGCGTGGTTGGCCGCTATTTCGAAGAGGGCGGCATCGGCTACGTGACCCCGGACAACCCGAAGATCCAGCAGGAAGTGCTGGTGACCGCCGGGCGCAACGGCGGTGCCAAGATCGGCCAGTTCGTCGAGATCAAGATCACCCATTGGCCAACGCCGCGCTTCCAGCCGCAAGGCGATGTGGTCGAAGTCATCGGCAACTACATGGCACCGGGCATGGAAATCGACGTTGCCCTGCGCAGCTACGATATTCCGCACGTCTGGCCCAATGATGTGGTCAAGGAGGCACGCAAGTTCCGCTCCGAAGTCGAGGAGAAGGACAAAGAGAAGCGTGTCGACCTGCGCCATCTGCCGTTCGTCACCATCGACGGTGAAGACGCCCGCGACTTCGACGATGCCGTTTATTGCGAACCGCTGGGCAAGCTGCGTCTGTTCTCCGGTGGCTGGCGCCTGTACGTGGCCATCGCTGACGTCTCCAGCTACGTGCGTCTGGGCTCTGCCCTGGATGTCGAAGCCCAGCAGCGCGGCAACTCGGTGTACTTCCCCGAGCGCGTGGTGCCGATGCTCCCCGAAGAGCTGTCCAACGGCCTGTGCTCGCTGAACCCGCATGTCGACCGGTTGGCCATGGTCTGTGAAATGACCATGAACAAAGCCGGCCAGATGGTCGACTACCAGTTCTACGAAGGCGTGATCCACTCTCATGCCCGTCTGACCTACAACAAGGTCAGCAGCATGCTCGAGCACTCGCGTACCCGTGAGGGCAAGGCGCTGCGCGAAGAGTACAAGGAGGTCGTGCCGGACCTGAAGAACCTGTACAACCTGTACAAGGTGCTGGTGGAGGCGCGTCACACCCGGGGTGCAATCGACTTCGAGACCCAGGAAACCCGCATCATCTTCGGTGACGAGCGCAAGATCGCCGAAATCCGCCCGACCGTGCGCAACGACGCCCACAAGCTGATCGAGGAATGCATGCTGGCGGCCAACGTGGCCACCGCCGAGTTCCTGCAGAAGCACGGCGTACCGGCCCTGTACCGTGTGCATGACGGCCCGCCGCCGGAGCGCTTGGAAAAACTGCGCGCCTTCCTCGGCGAGCTGGGCCTGAGCCTGCACAAGGGCAAGGACCCGTCGCCGAAGGATTACCAGGCCCTGCTGGCGAGCATCGCCGGTCGCCCGGACTTCCACCTGATCCAGACGGTGATGCTGCGCTCGCTGAGCCAGGCCGTATACAGCACCGAGAACAACGGCCACTTCGGCCTGAACTACGAGGCGTACACCCACTTCACCTCGCCGATCCGTCGTTACCCGGACCTGCTGGTGCATCGCGCCATCCGCAGCATCATCCGCTCCAAGGTCGATACCCCGCACGTCAAGCGTGCCGGCGCCATGAGCATCCCCAAGGCGCGTATCTACCCGTACGACGAAAACACCCTGGAGCAACTGGGCGAGCAGTGCTCGATGACCGAGCGCCGGGCCGACGAAGCCACCCGTGACGTGGTCAACTGGCTCAAGTGCGAGTTCATGAAGGACCGCGTGGGCGAGACCTTCCCGGGTGTGATCACTGCGGTGACCGGTTTCGGCCTGTTCGTCGAGCTGACCGATATCTATGTAGAGGGCCTGGTGCACGTCAGTGCGTTGCCAGGTGACTACTACCACTTCGACCCGGTACACCATCGCCTGGCCGGCGAGCGCACCGGTCGCAGCTTCCGCTTGGGCGACACCATCGAAGTCAAGGTCATGCGTGTCGATCTGGATGAGCGCAAGATCGACTTCGAAGTGTCGGAAAAGACCCTCGCCGCACCGATCGGCCGCAAGCAGCGTGGCGCCGCGCCGGTTGCCGAAAAAGCCGAGCAGCAGCCGGCAACCGAAGCGAAAGCCACGCCCAAGCCGCGCAGCCGCAAGAGCGAAGCATCCGAAGCGTACTTCCCCAAGGATGCTGTGCAGCGTAATGCTGAAGTGCGTAAAAGCCGCGAGATGAAGAAAGCGCTGATGACCGACGCGCGCAGCAGTGCTGGCAGCAAATCGGAGAAAGGTGGCAAGCCGTCCGGCAAACCGACCAAGCACCGTAAAGGCCCGCCGAAGTCCGGCGCACCACGCAAAAACAAGAGCAATTCATGAGTCAGCTGGAAAAAATCTACGGCGTACACGCCGTGCAGGCATTGCTGCAGCACCATCCAAAGCGGGTCAAGCAGATCTGGCTGTCGGAAGGGCGCAGTGAGCCACGCCTCGAAACCTTGCTGGCGCTGGCCGCGGAAAACCGCGTGCCGGTCGGCCAGGCCGAGCGCCGTGAGATGGATGCCTGGGTCGAAGGCGTGCACCAAGGCGTTGTAGCCGAGGTCAGTCCGAGCCAGGTGTGGGGCGAGTTGATGCTCGAAGAGTTGCTTGAACGCACAGAAACGCCGCCGCTGATCCTGGTGCTGGACGGCGTGACCGACCCGCACAACCTCGGCGCTTGTTTGCGTACCGCGGATGCGGCCGGTGCCACGGCAGTGATCGTGCCCAAGGACAAATCCGCAACGCTGACGCCGGTTGTGCGAAAGGTGGCTTGTGGGGCGGCAGAAGTCATTCCGCTGGTGGCTGTGACCAATCTGGCGCGTACGCTTGAGAAGTTGCAGCAGCGTGGCCTTTGGGTAGTGGGTACCGCTGGCGAGGCCGAGCAGGAGATCTACCAGCAGGATCTGACCGGGCCGCTGGTGATGATCATGGGGGCGGAAGGCAAGGGCATGCGTCGGCTCACCCGTGAGCATTGCGACTTCCTCGTGAAGTTGCCGATGGCGGGTAGCGTCAGCAGTCTTAACGTGTCGGTGGCGACCGGGGTTTGCCTGTTCGAAGCCGTGCGTCAGCGTCAAGGCAAGCGCTGATTCTCAGCCTGTTCCGGCCTCTTCGCGGGTGAACCCGCTCCTACAGGGTGATTGCGTTCCCCTGTAGGAGCGGGTTCACCCGCGAATGGGCCCGCAGCTTGTGAATATGTTTCAGGCTGTTCAAATATTCACCAATCACCTTGCTTGTGCGCCCCGGCTTCTCTACAATTGCGCCCCTTGCCGAGCTGGCAGGCGCTCATGTGCCTCCCCTCCGTGCAAGACATACAGTGTCATTCACTCCTTGTCTGACCAGATTCACTGGCAGACTACTAACCCGTAAGGAGCATTCATGCGTCATTACGAAATCATCTTCCTGGTTCACCCGGACCAGAGCGAACAAGTCGGCGGCATGGTTGAGCGTTACACCAAGCTGATCGAAGAAGATGGTGGCAAAATCCACCGCCTGGAAGACTGGGGCCGTCGTCAACTGGCCTACGCAATCAACAATGTTCACAAGGCTCACTACGTGATGCTGAACGTTGAGTGCACCGGCAAGGCCCTGGCCGAGCTGGAAGACAACTTCCGCTACAACGATGCCGTTATCCGTAACCTGGTCATCCGTCGCGACGAAGCCGTTACCGGCCAGTCCGAGATGCTGAAGGCTGAAGAGAACCGCAGCGAGCGCCGTGAGCGTCGCGAGCGTCCTGAGCATGCTGACTCCGCCGAAGGCGACGACAGCAATGACAGCGACTCCAGCGATAACGCTGACGAGTAATCCACGGACCTTTAGAGGAGCCTATTAAATGGCACGTTTCTTCCGTCGTCGTAAATTCTGCCGCTTCACTGCTGAAGACGTGAAAGAGATCGACTTCAAAGATCTCAACACCCTGAAAGCTTACGTATCCGAAACCGGCAAGATCGTTCCAAGCCGTATCACCGGTACCAAAGCTCGTTATCAGCGTCAGCTGGCTACCGCTATCAAGCGCGCCCGCTTCCTGGCCCTGCTGCCCTACACCGACAGCCACGGCCGCTGAGACCGGGTCGTCGACAAGCAGTAAGGGATTAGCATGCGAGCGTTAGCAAGTTTCATCATGCGCGGTCGTGTGCAGGCCACCCTCGTGGTGGTCATCAGCGCGGTACTGCCGCTGCTGTTCTGGTTGAGTGCCGCTGCCGGCAGCCTCGTGCTGCTGCGGCGTGGGTTCAAGGATGCTACATCGGTCATCGCCGGCGGCTTGCTGGCCGGGCTGGCCGTGTGGGTCATGGGCGATCCCATCACCTTTCTGGTGATTGCGGGTGCCTTGGCCTTGGCCGCCATGTTGCGTGCCGAGCACCCCTGGAGCCGGGTGTTGCTCGCCAGTGCCGTGTTCGCCGTGGCTTTCAGCCTCGTGCTTGATCTGGCGCTGGCGCAAACCTTCGATGTGCTGGCCAAGGCGTTTGCCGAAGCCATGCCGAAAATCGAAGGGCAACCGGTGCTCTCCGGTGAGCTGATCCGCCCTGTGCTGGTCGCTTCCACAGCAGTGACGGTGCAATTGTTCAGCGTGCTGGCGTTGATGCTGGCGCGCTATTGGCAGGCAGCGTTGTACAACCCTGGAGGCTTCGGTCGCGAGTTTCGCGAACTGAAGTTGCCGAAACAGACCATGGCGGTCTTGGTGGCAGTGATGGTGGTGGCGCCGTTTATCGGCCCGCAGTTCATCATCCTGGCATCGGCTTCCAGCCTGGTACTGGTGCTGGCCGGCATCGCCTTGATGCACGGGCTGGTGGCACAGGGCCGACTGGCCGGTTTCTGGCTGGTGGGGATGTACGTAACGCTACCGCTGATCATGCAGCTGATTTATCCGTTGCTGATGGTTCTGGCCATTGTCGACAGCCTGATTGATTTTCGCGGTCGCAAGTCCCCTCCGGGGAAAGACTCCGCGAACGGTGAAGGTTAAAAGTTAAGAGGTTTTACCAAATGGAACTGATCCTGCTGGAAAAAGTCGCTAACCTGGGCAACCTGGGCGACAAAGTAAAAGTTAAGGCTGGTTACGGCCGTAACTTCCTGCTGCCATTCGGCAAGGCCACCGTTGCCAACGCCGCCAACCTGGCTGCGTTCGAAGAGCGTCGTGCCGAGCTGGAAAAAGCAGCCGCTGACAAGAAAGCTTCGGCTGAAAGCCGTGCTGCCCAACTGGCCGAGCTGGAAGTGACCATCACTGCCACCGCTGGCGACGAAGGCAAGCTGTTCGGTTCGATCGGCACCCACGACATCGCTGACGCCCTGACCGCCTCCGGCGTTGAAGTGGCCAAGGCTGAAGTTCGTCTGCCGAACGGCACCATCCGTCAGGTTGGCGAATACGACGTAGCCGTGCACCTGCACAGCGACGTTGAAGCCACCGTACGCGTGGTCGTTGTAGCTGCCTAAGCTGCGCTAACTGGCTGGCTCCTTGCGAGTCAGGCAGTTAACATCGGGCACGGTCCTGTTTTCGACAGGCCGTGCCCTTTGTCTTTTTCATCCTCCAGAATTCTTTCGTGGCCATGAACGAGATCACCACCTCCGAACAGCTTGACCTGCAAACCGCAGCCCTGAAGGTACCGCCGCATTCCATCGAGGCCGAACAGGCCGTGCTCGGTGGCCTGATGCTGGACAACAATGCCTGGGAGCGGGTGCTGGACCAGGTGTCGGACGGCGACTTCTACCGGCATGACCACCGGCTGATCTTCCGCGCTGTGCACAAGTTGGCCGACGCCAACCAGCCATTCGACGTGGTGACCCTGCACGAGCAGTTGGACAAGGAAGGCCTGTCCTCGCAAGTCGGCGGCTTGGCCTACCTGGCCGAGCTGGCCAAGAACACCCCTTCGGTGGCCAACATCAAGGCCTACGCCGCGATCATTCGTGAGCGGGCCACGTTGCGCCAGCTGATCAGCATCAGTACCGACATCGCCGACAACGCGTTCAACCCGCAGGGGCGCAACGCTGCCGAGATTCTCGACGATGCCGAACGGCAGATCTTCCAGATCGCCGAGGCGCGGCCTAAAACCGGCGGCCCGGTGGGCGTCAACGAGCTGTTGACCATGGCCATCGACCGCATCGATACGCTGTTCAACTCCGACAGTGACATCACCGGTATCTCCACCGGTTACACCGACCTGGACGAGAAGACCAGCGGCCTGCAGGCAGCCGACCTGATCATCGTCGCGGGTCGTCCGTCGATGGGTAAGACCACCTTCGCCATGAACCTGGTGGAAAACGCCGTACTGCGTACCGACAAGGCGGTGTTGGTGTTCTCCCTCGAGATGCCAGGTGAGTCGCTGATCATGCGTATGCTCTCGTCCCTGGGGCGTATCGACCAGACCAAGGTCCGCTCCGGCCAGCTGGACGACGACGACTGGCCGCGCCTGACCTCGGCAGTGAACCTGCTCAACGACCGAAAATTGTTCATCGACGATACCGCGGGTATCAGCCCCTCGGAAATGCGCGCGCGTACCCGCCGCCTGGCCCGTGAGCATGGTGAAATCGCCATGATCATGGTCGACTACCTGCAGCTGATGCAGATCCCGGGGTCGGCCGGTGACAACCGTACCAACGAAATTTCCGAGATTTCCCGCTCGCTCAAGGCCCTGGCCAAAGAATTCAACTGCCCGGTCATTGCCCTTTCGCAGCTGAACCGCTCGTTGGAGCAGCGCCCGAACAAACGCCCGGTGAACTCCGACTTGCGTGAATCCGGTGCAATCGAGCAGGACGCCGACGTGATCATGTTCGTGTACCGCGACGAGGTGTACCACCCCGAGACCGAGCACAAGGGCGTGGCGGAAATCATCATCGGCAAACAGCGTAACGGCCCCATCGGTTTCGTGCGTTTGGCGTTTATCGGCAAGTACACCCGGTTCGAGAACTTGGCGCCGGGGATGTACAACTTTGATGATGATGAATAACCCATTGAGCTAGCAAGGCCGTTCCTACAAGGTTTGCGGTGCGCCTGCTAGCTCTGAAATCTGAGCGATGTTCGTTTGCCCTTGGCTGATGATCCGCCCCTCGCTCAGGGTGATCACCCGGTCAAACCCGCTCCTACAGGTTCACCATAGGCTTCAAGAGTTGCACCGTACCTGTGGGAGCGGGTTTACCCCACCCGTTGTTCCGCATCGAGCCCGGGATCCAGTGTAGAGACGCCCGCGAGCAGTCTTCGGAGTTGATGGGCTATGTGCGCGAACTGACCATCACCGGGTTGATGGATGAGAAGCCGATGATGATCTGGGCTGCCCATTACCTGAGTGCGATGGCCAAGGCGCTGATGGATGATGCTGAACTGTGGATGAGGCAGTGAGGGGTTGGCTTCAGGTTGCATGAAGGCCGCCAGGAGTTCGCCGCAACAGTTTCAGCGCCTGTGAGATCGAGCGCCGCCCGCGCGGCGCTTGATCTCACAGGCGCTGCAAGGATTCTGTCGAACACCTGGCAACCCCACTACCCCCCTCAAGCCAACCACCTGCCACGTCCATCCCCCAACCGTCGCCCCGCCCACCAATCCCCACGAATCCAGTCGGATTTGGTCAAAATTTGTGCTATATTCCGCGCCCGCGATTTCCCTGCACACCAGAACCGGTCACTGACATGCAAGCAGCCAAACCACTCTACGACTATCCCAAGTACTGGGCCGAATGCTTCGGGCCAGCACCTTTCCTGCCAATGAGCAGGGAGGAGATGGATCTGCTCGGCTGGGATTCCTGCGACATCATCATCGTGACCGGTGATGCCTACGTCGACCATCCGTCGTTCGGCATGGCCATCATTGGCCGTCTGCTGGAAGCCCAGGGCTTCCGCGTGGGCATCATCGCCCAGCCGAACTGGCAGTCGAAAGACGACTTCATGAAGCTCGGCGAACCGAACCTGTTCTTCGGTGTGGCCGCCGGCAACATGGACTCGATGATCAACCGCTACACCGCGGACAAGAAGATCCGTTCCGACGATGCCTACACCCCTGGTGGCCTGGCCGGCAGCCGTCCGGACCGTGCCAGCCTGGTGTACAGCCAGCGCTGCAAGGAAGCCTACAAGCATGTGCCGATCGTGCTCGGCGGCATCGAGGCTTCGCTGCGCCGCATCGCCCATTACGACTACTGGCAGGACAAGGTTCGTCACTCGATCCTGATCGACGCCAGCGCCGACATCCTGCTGTTCGGCAACGCCGAGCGTGCGGTGGTCGAGGTGGCCCAGCGCCTGTCCAACGGGGAGAAGATCGAGACCATCACCGACGTGCGCGGCACCGCCTTCGTGCGCCGCGATACCCCGCAGGGCTGGTACGAGATCGACTCCACCCGTATCGACCGCCCGGGGCGCGTCGACAAGATCATCAACCCGTACGTGAACACCCAGGACACCCAGGCCTGCGCCATCGAGCAGGCCAAGGGCGACCAGGAAGACCCGAACGAAGCCAAGGTGGTGCAGATTCTCGACAGCCCGGCCGTGACCCGGGAAAAGTCGGTGATCCGCCTGCCATCGTTCGAAAAGGTGCGTAACGACCCGGTGCTCTATGCCCATGCCAACCGCGTGCTGCACCTGGAGACCAACCCGGGCAACGCCCGTGCGCTGGTGCAGAAGCATGGCGAAGTGGATGTGTGGTTCAACCCGCCACCCATCCCCATGAGCACTGAGGAAATGGACTACGTGTTTGGCATGCCTTACGCCCGTGTGCCGCACCCGGCCTATGGCAAGGAGCGCATCCCGGCCTACGAGATGATCCGTTTCTCGGTGAACATCATGCGTGGCTGCTTCGGTGGCTGTACCTTCTGCTCGATCACCGAGCACGAAGGCCGCATCATCCAGAACCGCTCGCACGAGTCGATCCTGCACGAAATCGAAGAGATGCGTGACAAGGTGCCGGGCTTCACTGGCGTGGTCTCGGACCTTGGCGGGCCGACTGCCAACATGTACCGCATCGCCTGCAAAAGCCCCGAAATCGAGAAGCACTGCCGCAAGCCGTCGTGCGTATTCCCGGGTATCTGCGAAAACCTCAATACCGACCACAGCTCGTTGATCGAGCTGTACCGCAAGGCCCGCGCCTTGCCGGGTGTGAAAAAGATCCTGATTGCTTCCGGCCTGCGCTACGACCTGGCGGTGGAATCGCCGGAGTACGTCAAGGAACTGGTCACCCACCACGTTGGCGGCTACCTGAAGATTGCCCCGGAGCACACCGAGCGTGGCCCGCTGGACAAGATGATGAAGCCGGGTATCGGCACCTACGACCGCTTCAAGCGCATGTTCGAGAAGTTCTCGAAAGAAGCGGGCAAGGAGCAGTACTTGATCCCGTACTTCATTGCCGCGCACCCGGGTACCACCGACGAAGACATGATGAACCTGGCCCTGTGGCTGAAGGGCAACGGCTTCCGCGCCGATCAGGTACAGGCGTTCTACCCGTCGCCAATGGCCTCGGCCACGGCCATGTATCACTCGGGCAAGAACCCGCTGCGCAAGGTGACCTACAAGAGCGAAGGGGTGGAGATCGTCAAGAGCGACGAGCAACGCCGTCTGCACAAGGCGTTCTTGCGCTATCACGACCCGAAGGGCTGGCCGATGCTGCGTGAAGCGCTGCAGCGTATGGGCCGCGCCGACCTGATCGGGCCGGGCAAGCACCAACTGATCCCGCTGCACCAGCCGCAGACCGATACTTATCAGAGCGCGCGCCGGAAGAACTCGACCCCAGCAGGTAGCCACAAGGTGGGCAAGGATCAGAAGATCCTCACCCAGCACACCGGCCTGCCGCCGCGTGGCAGCGATGGCAGCAAGCCGTGGGACAAGCGCGAAAAGGCCAAGGCCGAGGCGTTTGCGCGTAACCAGCAGGCGGCCAAGGAGCGCAAAGAGGCGAGCAAGGGCGGCAAGGGCAACAAGAAGCCGCGTCAGCCTGTCATTCCGCGTTAACTGATCGATTTTTGGGGGCTGCTTTGCAGCCCATTGCGACACAAGGCCCACACACATTGATCGGCATACGCAGTGCCTATGTGGGAGCGGCCTTGTGTCGCGAAAGGACCGCGAAGCGGTCCCAAAAATCTCAGCTTCAATCAGGCTGCTTGTCGACCCACTTCGGCACCACCGGCGCGATAAAACGGTCCATCCCTTCCAATAGCTCGTCCGGCTGCTGCCCCAGCAGTAGCATCGCCCGGTGTTGCGGGCGCACGAAGCCTTCTTCGACGATATGGTCGAGGAACCCGCCCAGCTTGTCGTAGAAACCGATCACATCCAGTAGCCCGAGTGGCTTGGCGTGATAGCCCAGCTGCCCCCAGGTCCACACTTCGAACAGTTCCTCCAGCGTACCCAGCCCTCCCGGCAAGGCAATGAAGGCATCGCTCAGCTCGGCCATGCGGGCCTTGCGCGCATGCATGCCATCCACCACTTCCAGACGGGTCAGGCCTTTGTGGCCGACTTCAGCGTCCAGCAGGCTCTGCGGAATGATCCCGACCACTTCGCCGCCGGCCGCCATGGCCGCGTCGGCCACCACGCCCATCAAGCCGACCGCGCCACCGCCATACACCAGGGTCAAACCACGGCGGGCAATGGCCTGGCCTAGCGCGACGGCTGCTTCACGGTAGGCAGGGTTGGCGCCCATGCTGGCGCCGCAGAACACACAAACGGAACGTACGGGCATTGCTCATCTCCTGTTACTCAGGCGCACAGGGTACGGCGCATGCCCGTCGCTTCCAAGGCCGGTTCATTCTGGTCGGGAGAATTCGCAGATGGCTCCTGTGGCCCCGTGGGCGTAGGCGGCGAGCAGGCTATTGAGGAAGTTGGAGATGGGCATTTGGTATTGCTCCTAAATGAGAGGTTGTCCCATCGTCTAATAAAAGGGCATGATGTGCCCTTAAATTGGTTGTATACAATCCATTGAACAATTCTACTGGCTGACCGCTTGACACCCCCTTGACCCATATCAGCAAGGGGCTGAACGGTTTCAGGCAGTCTCGCAATTGATAAAACCCTGCCAAGGAGATTCATGATGTTTGCGAAAGCTGTAGCGGTATCCCTGCTGACCCTCGCCAGCGCTTCTGTCTTCGCCGCCGAGTGCTCGGTCACTGTCGACTCGACTGACCAGATGTCCTACACCAGCAAGGAATTCACTGTCGACAAGAGCTGCAAGGAATTCACCGTCAAACTGACCCACTCCGGCAACCTGCCGAAGAACGTCATGGGCCACAACCTGGTGATCAGCAAGACTGCCGACATGCAGGCCATTGCCACCGAAGGCATGAGCCAGGGTCTGGATAAGGACTACCTGAAGGCTGACAACGCCGCGATCATCGCCCACACCAAGATGATCGGCGCGCCTGAGAAAGAAACTGAAGTGAAGTTCGACACTTCCAAGCTGGAAGCCGGTGGTGACTACAGCTTCTTCTGCACCTTCCCGGGCCACATCTCGATGATGAAAGGCAAGGTCATCGTCAAGTAATCAAAGGCTGACGGCGAACCCTGTAGGAGCGGGTTCACCCGCGAATGCGTCGGTGGGTTCACCATCGTATTCGCGGGTGAACCCGCTCCTACAGGTCTTTCTATCGCCTTATCAAGGGGCGAACGGCAGTTCGCGCTTGTGCTGGGTCTTGCGGTAGGTGGCGACGATGATGTCGAACGCTGCCTGGTCAACCGGCTGCCCATGCAGGAAGGCATCGATCTGCGCGTAGGTCACGCCATGTGACGCCTCGTCCGGCTTGCCCGGCTCCAGGTCTTCCAGGTCGGCCGTTGGCACCTTTTCCACCAGTGACTCCGGCGCACCGAAGCTGCGCGCAATCGCCCGTACCTGATTCTTCACCAGCCCACTCAACGGCGCCAGGTCGCAGGCACCATCACCAAACTTGGTAAAGAAGCCCATCACCGCCTCGGCGGCGTGGTCGGTTCCGATCACCAGACCTGCGCGAGCGCCAGCGATGGTGTACTGGGCGACCATCCGGGTGCGTGCCTTGACGTTGCCAACCACGAAGTCCACCAGCGTCGGCGAGCCGTTCTTCAACGCCGCCACTTCAGCTGCCAATGCACGCACTGCCGGGGCGATATCCACCGTGTGAACTTCATCTGCCTTGATAACTTCCAGGCATGCCTGAGCGTCATGCTCGTCATGCTGTACCTGGTACGGCAGGCGCACGGCAATGAAGGTGTAGGCCTTGTCGCCGGTCTCTGCGCGCAGCTCGTTGATGGCGCGCTGGGCGAGCAGGGCGGCAGTCAGTGAGTCGACGCCACCACTGATGCCCAGCACCAAGGTCTTGAGTCGAGCGTTGGCCAGACAGTCCTTGATGAACGCCACCCGCCGGGCGACTTCGGCCTCGAGCGCTGCCGAGTCGGCGAACGGCGGCTGTACCTTCAGCGCCTGGGCAATCTCTTGCTGAACCGCTTGCATGGGTTACTCCTTGCTGGGGACTTTGAATACGTGGCGCATGTAGGCGACGAAGTTCTCGTCGCGGCACTGGGTCTTGGCGGCTTCATCAGAAATCTTGGCCACCGGCGCGCCGTTGCAGTCGGTCATTTTAAGCACGATGTTCATCGGTGCCACACCTGGGATGTCGCAGGTCAGGTTGGTGCCGATGCCAAAGCTGACGTTGATGCGTCCGCGCAGGGCGCGGAAAATTTCCAGCGAGCGGGTCAGGTTGAGGCCGTCGGAAAACACCAGGGTCTTGGTCATCGGGTCGATACCCAGTTTCTGGTAATGGGCAATGGCCTTTTCCGCCCAGGCTACCGGCTCGCCCGAATCATGGCGCAGGCCGTCGAACAGCTTGGCGAAGTACAGGTCGAAATCGCCGAGGAAGGCATCCATGGTGATGCAGTCGGTCAGGGCGATCCCGAGCAGGCCGCGGTACTCGCGTACCCAGCAGTCCAACGCCGCGATCTGGCTGTCGATCAGCCGTGGGCCGAGCTGCTGGTGGGCCATGATCCACTCGTGGGCCATGGTGCCCAGCGGCTTGATATCCAGTTTCCATGCCAGGTCGACGTTGCTGGTGCCGACAAAACGGCCGGGGAAGTCGTCGCGCAGCACCCTTGCCACTTCCTCCTGCACGCGGCTGGAAAAGCGCCGGCGGGTGCCGAAGTCGGCCACCTGCAGTTCGGCCAGCTCGTCGTCGCTGGCATGCGCACGCAGCCAGTCGAACTTGCGGTACAACTGGTCCCGCGCCTCGGCCAGGCGCATGTGCGGGTGCAGGTTGCGGTTACGTACTTCGCTGATGATGGCCAGCAGCGGCACTTCGAACAGGATCACATGCAGCCACGGGCCTTTCAGGCGCAGGAACAGCTGATCATTTTCGATGCCGACGTGCACGTAACGCAGGTTGAAGCGGAACAGGCGCAGAAAGCGTAAAAAGTCGGGCTTGAGGAAGCTGATGCGTTCGAGGAAGGCCAGCTGGCCATCGTCCAGGGTGAGGTCGCCAAGCCGTTCGAGCTGATTGCGAATTTCGCCGAGGTAGGGGCGCAGGTCCTCCCCGTTGCGGCAGCGGAATTCCCATTCGACGTCGGCGTCCGGGTAGTTGTGCAGCACACCTTGCATCATGGTGAGTTTGTAGAAATCGGTGTCGAGCAGGTTGTGCACGATGCGCTCGGCGAATGCGCTTTCGCTCATCAAGGGGGCTCCGGAAGCGGCGATTGGCGGACATTGTGCCAGCCTTTTCCACCTTGTGTGGCTGTTCCGGCCTCTTCGCGGGCACGCCCGCTCCTGCACGGTGCGGGTACTTGCTCCTGTTGTAGGGGCGGGTTTGCCGGCGAAGAGGCCGGAACGGCCAAAACAGAGGTGTTTTTCCGTGCACCAGCTAGCCTTGAAACGGTGCCGCCTGTAGCAGTCGCGCACCAGCAGTGTGCAGTTCGGTGACGTCCGCTGTTACAGGGCGGTTGCACGTAAACACTTGCCAGGGTTGCAATGATGGCACTCGACGGTTGCTCCTTGTCTGTACGTGTGGTGGCGCCTGCCGCGTGGCAGACGGTTGCACGCTCAATAAAGAAAAGGCCGCCCGTCGGCTGCAGGCACCCTTCACAGTGTGTTTTCCCGGAATACAAAACCGATGGCACGGCCCTTGCTCTGAGTACCGGGCTGAGAAGTTGTAGTGCCAACCAAAAAAACTCTAGGAGCACCACCTCATGTCGCAGACGTTTTACAAGAAAGGTTTCCTGGCTCTGGCCGTAGCTACGGCACTGGGTGTTTCTTCGTATGTTCAGGCCGACGTCAAGATCGGTGTAGCGGGCCCCATGACCGGTGCCAACGCAGCGTTTGGCGAGCAGTACATGAAAGGTGCGCAGGCAGCGGCTGACAAGATCAACGCCGCCGGTGGCGTGAATGGCGAGAAAATCGTCCTGGTCAAAGGCGATGACGCCTGTGAGCCGAAGCAAGCGGTGGCCGTGGCCAACCGACTGGTCGACCAGGACAAGGTGATTGGCGTGGTAGGCCACTTCTGTTCTTCCAACACGATCCCGGCCTCCGAGGTATATGACGAGGCGGGCGTGATCGCCATCACCCCAGGTTCCACCAACCCACAGGTCACTGAGCGCGGCCTGAGCGCCATGTTCCGCATGTGCGGCCGTGACGACCAGCAGGGGATCGTCGCTGGCGACTACATCGTCGACGTGCTCAAGGGCAAGAAGGTCGCGGTGTTGCACGATAAGGACACCTACGGTCAGGGCTTGGCCGACGCGACCAAGGCGCAGCTGGAAAAACGCGGCGTGAAGCCTGTGCTGTACGAAGGCCTGACCCGTGGCGAGAAAGACTTCAGCGCGGTGGTCACCAAGATCCGCTCTACCGGTGCCGACGTGGTCTACTTCGGCGGCCTGCACCCGGAAGCCGGCCCGCTGGTACGCCAGTTGCGCGAGCAGGGCCTGAAGGACGTCAAGTTCATGTCCGATGATGGCATCGTCACCGACGAACTGGTGTCCACCGCCGGCGGCGCGCAATACGTTGACGGCGTGTACATGACCTTCGGTGCCGACCCGCGCCTGCTGCCAGACAGCAAGGCGGTGGTGGAAGAGTTCCGCAAGGCGGGCACTGAACCTGAGGGCTACACCCTGTACGCCTACGCTTCGCTGCAGGCCCTGGCTGCCGCGTTCAATGGCGCGAAGTCGAACAAAGGCGAAGACGCTGCCAAGTGGCTCAAGGCCAACCCGGTGCAGACCGTCATGGGTGAGAAGAAGTGGGACAGCAAGGGCGACCTGACCGTGTCCGACTACGTGGTCTACCAGTGGGACAAGACCGGTAAATACCACCAGCTGGAAAAACAAAAATAACAACGGCCCGCGGCCCGGGCGTTTGCTCGGGCCCAAGCCCCGCGGTACCTGTCTTTATTCGTAGATCTGCACAGTTCTGCGCTGCGAGGGCCCCGCACAGGTGGCCCGCGCCGTGGTCGGCGCTCGTGCAATCTCAATCAGGTGAGATTGCGTTATGGATGGTATTTTCCTGCAGCAACTGGTCAACGGCCTGACCCTCGGGTCGGTCTATGGCCTGATCGCCATCGGCTACACAATGGTCTATGGCATTATCGGCATGATCAACTTCGCGCACGGCGAGGTGTACATGATCTCCGCTTACCTCGCGGCGATCAGCCTGGCATTGCTGGCTTACTTCGGTGTCGAATCGTTCCCCCTGCTGATGCTGGGCACCTTGTTGTTCACCATCGTCGTCACCGGCGTTTATGGTTTCACCATCGAGCGCATCGCCTACAAACCGCTGCGTAACTCCACCCGCCTGGCACCGCTGATCAGTGCCATCGGCATTTCGCTGATCCTGCAGAATTACGCGCAGATCAGCCAGGGCGCCCGCCAGCAAGGCGTGCCAACCCTGCTGGAAGGCGCCATGCGTGTCGAAGTCGGAACCGGCTTCGTGCAACTGACTTATACCAAGATCTTCATCCTGGTGGCGGCCTTCGTCGGCATGGGCCTGCTGACCTACGTGATCAAGTACACCAAGCTCGGCCGCATGTGCCGTGCTACCCAGCAAGACCGCAAGATGGCCTCGATCCTGGGTATCAACACCGACCGGGTGATTTCCTACGTGTTCGTCATCGGTGCGGTGATGGCCGCCCTGGCCGGCGTGCTCATCACCATGAACTACGGCACCTTCGACTTCTACGCCGGCTTCATCATCGGTATCAAGGCGTTCACTGCCGCAGTGCTCGGGGGTATTGGCTCGTTGCCGGGGGCCATGCTCGGCGGGATCATCCTGGGCATTTCCGAGTCGCTGTTCTCAGGCTTGATCAACTCCGACTACAAGGATGTGTTCAGCTTCTCGCTGCTGGTGATGATCCTTATCTTCCGCCCACAAGGCCTGCTGGGTCGCCCGCTCGTGGCTAAGGTGTGAACATGTCCGTTGCCAAAACTGCCTCTCTTAGCGAAACCAAGGGTTTCGACCTTAAACGCAGCCTGCTGGAGACCATTGTCGCTGGCCTGCTTGCACTTATCGTGTTTGGCCCGGTCGTTGGCGTGGTGCTCGACGGCTACACCTTCAATGCCGAGCCGCGCCGCGTGGCCTGGCTGGTCGGCGGTGTGATGGTGGGGCGCTTCCTGCTCAGCCTGTTCCTGCAGACTGCCCCCGGGCAGCGCATGCTCCTGGGCTTCGACAGCGGTGGCTCGGGCGTGCATGTGACCGCACCGGACTACAAGTCGCGCCTGCGCTACATCATCCCCGCGCTGATCGTGATTGCCATCGTTTTCCCGATCTTCGCCAACAAGTACCTGCTGACCGTGGTCATCCTCGGCCTGATCTACGTATTGCTGGGCCTTGGCCTGAACATCGTGGTCGGCCTGGCCGGCCTGCTCGACCTGGGTTACGTGGCGTTCTATGCCATCGGTGCCTACGGCCTGGCGCTGGGTTACCAGTACCTGGGGCTGGGCTTCTGGAGCGTGCTGCCGCTGGCGGCCATCGCTGCGGCGCTGGCCGGGTGCATCCTCGGCTTCCCGGTGTTGCGCATGCACGGTGACTACCTGGCGATCGTGACGCTGGGCTTTGGCGAGATCATCCGCCTGGTGCTGAACAACTGGCTATCGTTCACCGGTGGCCCCAACGGCATGCCGGCACCTTCACCCACCTTCTTCGGCCTTGAGTTCGGCCGCCGGGCCAAGGATGGCGGGGTGCCTATCCACGAGTTCTTCGGCTTCGAGTACAACGCCAGCCTCAAGTTCGTGTTCATCTACGCGGTCCTGTTCATGGTCGTGCTGGCAGTGCTGTACATCAAGCATCGCCTGACTCGCATGCCGGTCGGCCGGGCCTGGGAAGCGCTGCGCGAAGACGAGATCGCCTGCCGTTCGATGGGCCTGAACCACGTGCTGGTCAAGCTGTCCGCCTTTACCCTGGGCGCCTCGACTGCCGGTCTGGCCGGGGTGTTCTTCGCCACCTACCAGGGCTTCGTCAACCCGTCGTCATTCACATTCTTCGAGTCGGCGCTGATCCTCGCCATCGTCGTGCTGGGTGGCATGGGCTCGACCGTGGGTGTGGTCATCGCGGCGTTCGTGCTGACCGTGGCGCCGGAACTGCTGCGCAGCTTCTCCGAGTACCGGGTGCTGCTGTTCGGCGTGCTGATGGTGCTGATGATGATCTGGCGACCGCGTGGGCTGATCCGCATCAGCCGTACCGGTGTGACCCCGCGTAAAGGAGTGGCGCCATGAGCGACGATATCATTCTCTCGGTCGACAACCTGATGATGCAGTTCGGTGGCATCAAGGCGCTCAGCGACGTCAGCCTGAAGGTTCGGCGCAACCAGATCTTTGCCCTGATCGGCCCCAACGGCGCCGGCAAGACCACGGTGTTCAACTGCCTGACCGGCTTTTACAAAGCCAGTGGCGGACGTATCGAACTGAACGTGCGCGGCAGCCACACCAACGTCATCCAGCTGCTCGGCGAACGCTTCCAGGCGGCCGACTTCGTGTCGCCTGCGCGCTTTGCCAACCGTATGTACTACAAGATGTTCGGCGGTACCCACCTGGTCAATCGCGCCGGCCTGGCGCGCACCTTCCAGAACATTCGCCTGTTCAAGGAAATGTCGGTGGTGGAGAACCTGCTGGTGGCCCAGCACATGTGGGTCAACCGCAACTTGCTGGCCGGGGTGCTCAACACCAAGGCCTACCGCAAGGCCGAAAGCGATGCACTGGACCACGCCTTCTACTGGCTGGAAGTGGTCGACCTGGTCGATTGCGCCAACCGCCTGGCCGGCGAGCTGTCGTACGGCCAGCAGCGGCGCCTGGAAATCGCCCGGGCCATGTGCACGCGGCCGAAGATCATCTGCCTGGACGAACCGGCGGCGGGCCTTAACCCGCAGGAAACCGAGGCACTCAGCCGCATGATCCGTGTGCTGCGTGACGAGCACGATATCACTGTGGTGCTGATCGAGCACGACATGGGCATGGTCATGAGCATCTCCGACCATATCGTGGTGCTGGACCACGGCAACGTGATTGCCGAAGGTGCGCCGCAGGACATCCGCCACAACCCGACGGTGATTGCCGCCTACCTGGGTGCAGACGAAGAGGAACTGGTATGAGTGCACCCATTCTCGAGCTGAAGGACCTGGACGTGTTCTATGGGCCGATCCAGGCGCTGAAGAAAGTCTCGATGCACATCAACGAGGGCGAGACGGTAAGCCTGATCGGCGCCAACGGTGCCGGCAAGTCGACCCTGCTGATGTCGATTTTCGGTCAGCCGCGGGCGGCATCCGGGCATATCGTGTACCGCGGCACCGACATCACCCGCAAATCCTCGCACTACATCGCCTCCAACGGCATTGCCCAGTCGCCGGAGGGGCGCCGGGTGTTTCCCGACATGACCGTCGAGGAAAACCTGATGATGGGTACCATCCCCATCGGCGACAAGCATGCCGACGAAGACATGCAGCGTATGTACGAGCTGTTCCCGCGGTTGAAGGAGCGGCGTAACCAGCGGGCCATGACGATGTCCGGTGGCGAGCAGCAAATGCTGGCGATTGCCCGGGCGCTGATGAGCCGGCCGAAGTTGCTGTTGCTGGACGAGCCCTCGCTGGGGCTGGCGCCGATCGTGGTCAAGCAGATTTTCTCGACCCTGCGAGAACTGGCCAAGACCGGGATGACCATCTTCCTGGTGGAGCAGAACGCCAACCATGCGCTGAAACTGTCGGACCGGGCCTATGTGATGGTCAACGGGCAGATTCGCATGACCGGGACCGGGCAGGAACTGTTGGTCAATGAGGAAGTGCGTAACGCTTATCTGGGCGGGCACTGAGTTGTATGCAGGGGCTGCAATGCAGCCCCCTTCTCAATGTGGAAAACTTGTCGTCCCCTTCTCCCGAAACACACCCATATTCCTTCGCAAGCCATTGTTTCCACAGGCCGGTTCTTTTCCACGGATAGTGTGGAGCCGCCTGTGGAAAACATGGTGGCATATCGCTCAAGCCCTTTAGTATCAAGCCCTGTAGCGATTTGATCAATTTTTGTTCATATCCCGGTTGTGGATGATTTTCCCAAGCTTTCAAAATCTCTGCCTGCACTTAAAGTGCCGCGACAACCCTGTGGATAACTCTGTGTAAAAACCTTGGACAGACCGCTGCAGGCGGCATGTTTGAAAGCCTTGCGCCATCACCGCCAAGATATCCACCGACCACAACCTGCTGAAAGGGTTCCGTGCAGTGGACAAGTTGCCCCCAATCTGTGGGGAAAGCCTTGTGGATAACATGCGCATACCTGGCGGCGAGCCCTCTGCCGCAAGGGTTTGCAGAATATGAACAAAAAATGAACAGCCCCTGAACGGCTTGCTGCCAAGGCCAGGCGCGGGCATGCTGCAAAGCTGCCATGACAACCTACCGTGAGGAACACAGCATGACGTCCACCGTATTCATCACTGGCGCGACTTCCGGTTTCGGCGAGGCCACCGCCCGCCGCTTTGCAGAAGCCGGCTGGAAGCTGGTACTCACTGGGCGCCGCAAAGAGCGCCTGGACGCCCTGTGCGCTGAACTGTCGGCCAAGACCGAAGTGCATGGCCTGGTGCTGGACGTGCGTGACCGCAAGGCCATGGAGCAGGCTATTGCCAATCTGCCGGCCGGCTTTGAAAAAATTCGCGGTCTGGTCAACAACGCCGGCTTGGCGCTGGGTGTGGATGCTGCGCAGAACTGCAGCCTGGATGACTGGGAAACCATGGTCGACACCAACATCAAGGGCCTGATGTACACCACTCGCCTGCTGCTGCCACGGCTCATCGCCCATGGCCGCGGCGCGTCGATCCTGAACGTCGGGTCGGTGGCGGGCAACTACCCGTACCCGGGCAGCAACGTGTATGGCGGCACCAAGGCCTTCGTCGGCCAGTTCTCGCTGAGCCTGCGTTGCGACCTGCGCGGTACCGGTGTGCGTGTGAGCAACATCGAGCCGGGCCTGTGCGAGAGCGAGTTCTCGCTGGTGCGCTTCGGGGGTGACCAGGCCAAGTACGATGCTACCTACGCGGGTGCGGAGCCGATCCAGCCACAGGATATTGCCGAGACCATCTTCTGGATCCTCAACCAGCCGGCGCACATCAATATCAACAGCCTGGAACTGATGCCGGTGAGCCAGGACTGGGCAGGGTTCTCGATCGACCGATCAAAAGGCTAAGCACGAGGCGCGAACCGGAAAGATCCGGTTCGCGAAGCAACCGCATCGCTCAGTTGATATAGTAAAAGCCGGTTCTTTCTTTAGGGATGATGCCTAACGCTTGAAGGACATCGTTGATGGCGTCATGCCGGCCCATGTCCTCGGCCGTTGCTTTGCAATTGATGACACGGCGCAAGCTTAGCAGGTAGCTGAGTTTGCCATGGGAGTGCTCGTCATAGCGGTGGCCGTGATCGATTATCTTCTGTGCCGCTCGGTTGATCTGCTCTTCGACAAATGCCTTGAAGGCTTCTGCTTCCATGTTGGTTACTCCTGAACGTTCGAGAAAGGAGTACCAACATAGGCGTGGGGAGATGCTTCCGGCAGAGGGAAACGCTCACCCCTGACAGGTTCGTTGGATGGACAGTCAGAGGCTCGACTGATTCAGCCCTTCCAGGCAGGTAGCCAAGTGATAAGGCGTGGTCGATGGCATGTCATCCCTGCTCACCGCGCCGTCACCCCCTCGGCACTCATACCAGCCGGCGTCACGCAGGAATCGTGCTGAAAGGGCGCCCAACTGCCCCGCGAGCTTTGCTTCACTGCCTTCACGCAATGTAAGCGCCCGCAGGTACTCGGCCTGCGCCCAGATACGCTGGGAGGCATCTAGCACCCGGCCATCCACATTGAGCATGGCCAGTACTGCCGCATCCTTCACCCCGAATTGCTCGGCAAAGCCGAAAGCCCGGTCTATTGACGCATGCAGCGGCGTGTCACGCAGCAGCGGGGAGGTATGCAGCAGATAGAACCACTCGAACTGGTGCCCAGGCTCGAACCAGTTATCCACAGCCCCGCGTGGCTTTTCCAGCATCAGGCCATGGGCCGGTTCAATGAAATGCGCCTCGAGCGCCTGACACAATTGCAGCAGCGACTGGCGGACATGTTCGTCGTCACGCACAGCCATTACTTGCAGGAACGCTTCGGCCAGGTGCATCTGCGGGTTTTGCAGCGGGCCACTGCCGAGGTCGGCCCAGTCTTCGCCCAGGCAGGCTTCGTACAGGCCATCGTCACGGGCGAACTGCTGGTCGATGATGTCCAGCGCAGCATTCAACGTGGACTCCACCAGGTTTTCGCGCACTTTGCCCCAGTAGTGCGCGCAGGCGAACACGATGAAGGCGTGGGTATACAGGTCCTTGCGCCGGTCCAGCGGCTTGCCGTGGGCGTCGATGCTGTAGAACCAGCCCCCGTGCTCGGCATCATGGAAGTGCTTTTGCAGCGAGCGAAACAGGGCTGCGGCGCGTTCGGCGGCGCCCGGTTGGCCGATACGGCTACTGAACACGTACAGCTGGCGTGCACAGGCCATGGCCCGGTAGCGCTGCACCGGCAACGGTTGGTGCTGGGCGTCCAGCGCTTCGTAGGGCAGGGCCATGTCGGCGTTCCAGCCCGGGCCTTGCCACAGCGGCACGATGCGTTCGGCGAAGTGCTGGTTGAAGCGGGCCAGTTCGGGCAGGGTGGGGCGGGGGTCGGACATTTGGGCGCTCGTCGCTGTCGGGCAGGGCGCCATGGTAGCAGAAGTGGGGTTTTCAGTAGCCTGGGTTGCCGAGCCCCTGCCAATGCCGCGCCCCGACAAAGATGAAGCGCAATTGCTGGGTGATCTTTTCCTGCGGCGTCAGGGCCTGTGGATAACCCGCTTCCGGGTTGTCGATAAGCTCGGGCAGGGTGGCGAACACGGTCTTCACCACCAGGTCGGCCATCACCGCAAGCGCGGCGCTGTCCAGGTGTTGCCAGCGCTTCATGCGCGCAAGGTCGGTGGCAAGGTCGTCGCTGATATCCTGGCGCAGGCGGGCAATGGCCTGGCGCACGGCCTGTGCACCGCCGTACTGCTCGCGGGCCAGGAACAGGAACTGCGCGCGGTGGGCGGCTACCACGTCGAGGAAGATGCGCACCGAGGCGTCGGTGATGCCGCCCAGTTCGAATTCGTTCTGGCGCACCAGGCGGATGGTTTGGCGGAAGGTGGTGTCGATTTCGGCGACAAGGGCCAGGCCCAGGGCGTCCATGTCGGAGAAATGCCGATAGAAGCCGGTCGGCACGATGCCAGCTGTCTTCGCCACTTCGCGCAGGCTGATACTGCCGAAACCACGGCCACTCTCCATGAGCAGGCAGGCGGCATCGAGCAGGGCCTGGCGGGTCTGTAGCTTCTGTTCGGCGCGCGGCAGCATGATGCGGGCTTCTGTAACGGTCAGGCTGGGCACTCTAGATAAAAAAACAAAGCCCGGTCAATGGACCGGGCCTGGAGGGGAGCAAGCGTTGTGACAGAAGTTGTTCTTTTCGGCCATGGCGATCAGCTCACACGGCTGAGTTCAACCAGGCGATCCGAGCCACCTTCAGCGACACGGCCAGCTTGTTCGATCAGACGATCGGAGCCACCTTCTGCGACACGGCCAGCTTGTTCGATCAGACGATCGGAGCCACCTTCTGCGACACGGCCAGCTTGTTCGATCAGGCGATCGGAGCCACCTTCTGCGACACGGCCAGCTTGTTCGATCAGGCGATCGGAGCCGCCTTCGGCAACACGGCCAGCTTGTTCGATCAGGCGATCCGAGCCACCTTCGGCAACACGGCCAGCTTGTTCGATCAGGCGGTCCGAGCCACCTTCGGCGACACGGCCAGTACGTTCGATCAGTCGATCGGAACCACCTTCAGCTACGGTTTTCAGCGGCTGGGCAATTTCGGCTGCACTGGAGCGCGCTTCGGATGTCAGGTGTTGCTCGGACGCAGGCAAGGCGAAAGCGTTGGCGGCCAGAAGGGACAGGGTCAGGGTCAGCAGATGGCGTTTCATGATTTCGGTGCTCCTCTCGGGGGCTGGAAAGTGGGTACGAAGCCAATGCTACGCCGCGTAACGCCAGAGAGAAGTTCATACGGGTAATGGTAACAATCGACCATATTGATAGAGGTTTTCAGGGCGTCTATTCCGGCCATTGCAGCCATGCAGGCAATCCGCTTGCCCGGTTGGCGGTGGGTAACATGTGCAGTCTGGTGAGACAAATTTCTGAGCAAGAGGCCAGGAAAAACTTCGCTATCATGGCGCCATCGATAAAACCTCACGGGTTTTCATCAGTCGGAGTTATGAGGCCATCGCTGCGCCTGTTTTCTGTCATGCCGCAAGGAGAAATACGCAATGACGCGTCCCGTCAGAATCCTCGTCTGGACCCTCGCCAGCCTGCTTACCGTGCTGGCGATCCTGGTGGTAGTGATTGCCACCTTCGACTGGAACCGCGTCAAGCCACTGCTCAATGAGAAGGTTTCCGAAGCCTTGCATCGGCCCTTCGCGATCAACGGCAACCTCGCCGTGCACTGGCGTACCGAGCCCGAAGAGGGCGGCTGGCGTGCCTGGGTGCCTTGGCCGCACTTCATTGCCGAAGACCTGACGCTGGGCAACCCCGAGTGGCTCAAGGAGCCGAAGATGGTCGGCCTTGAGCGCGTGGAGTTTCGCCTGGCGCCGCTGCCGCTGGTGTTCCAGCAGATCAGCATACCCCGCATCAACCTCACCAAGCCCACTGCCAGCCTCACTCGCCTGGCCGATGGCCGCGCCAACTGGGTCTTCGACTTCGGCCCCAAGGATGAGAACGCTGAACCTTCCAAATGGCAGCTGGACATCGGCGCCATCGGCTTTGACCAAGGCAACGTCAGCTTCGACGACCAGACCCTCAAAACCAGCATGAAGGTGCAGATTGACCCGCTTGGCAAGCCAATCCCGTTCAGTGAGATTGTCGGCAAGGCCAGCGCCGAGAAGGCCGGCGGTGCGCAGGACTATGCCTTCGCCCTCAAGGCTCAGGGCCGCTACAAAGGCCAGCCAGTGTCCGGCACCGGCAAGATCGGTGGCCTGCTGGCCCTGCAGGACGCCAGCCAGCCGTTCCCGCTGCAGGCCGACGTGCGCATCGCCGACACCCATGTGGTGCTCGCCGGTACCCTCACCGACCCGCGCAACCTTGGTGCCCTCGACCTGCGCCTGCGTTTGTCGGGTGCCAGCCTGGGCAACCTCTACCCATTGACCGGCGTCACCTTGCCTGACACCCCGGCCTATTCCACCGACGGCCACCTACGCGCCAACCTGCAGGCGGCGCAAGGGGCGTCGTTCAATTACCAGGGCTTCAACGGCAAGATCGGCGACAGCGATATCCATGGGGACCTGGCCTTCGTTGCCAGCCAGCCACGGCCCAGACTGTCCGGCAACCTGGTATCGAACCAGTTGCTGTTCAAGGACCTGGCGCCGCTGATCGGTGCCGACTCCAATGCCGAACAGAAGGCCCGTGGCGGTGCCAGCAAGCAGCCTGCAGGCAAGGTGCTGCCAGTGGAGGCGTTTCGCACCGAGCGTTGGCGGGCAATGGACGCTGATGTCACCTTTGCAGGCAAACGCATCGTGCACAGCGCGCAACTGCCGTTTACTGACCTGTCGGCCCATGTGGTGCTCGAAGACGGCCTGTTGCGCCTGGAGCCCCTGCGCTTTGGCGTGGCCGGCGGCAGCCTTGCCTCCAACATCCGCCTGGACGGGCGCAGCGTGCCCTTGCAGGGGCGCGCGAAGTTGACTGCGCGGGGCTTCAAGCTCAAGCAACTGTTCCCCACCTTTGCGCCAATGCGGACCAGCTTTGGTGAGCTCAATGGCGACGCCGACATCAGCGGCCGTGGCAACTCGGTAGCCGCCTTGCTGGGTACCGCCAGTGGCGACCTGCGCATGCTGATCAACGATGGCGCCATCAGCCGTAGCCTGATGGAAATCGCCGGGTTGAACGTGGGCAACTATGTGGTCGGCAAGCTGTTTGGTGACGAGGACGTGAAGATCAACTGTGCGGCAGCCGATGTAGGCATCAAGGATGGCCTGGCGACTACGCGGCTGTTCATCTTCGATACCGAGAACGCGATCATCTACATCGACGGCACGGCGAATTTCGCTTCCGAGCAACTGGATTTGAACATCACCCCGGAATCGAAAGGGCTGCGGTTGTTCTCGCTGCGTTCCCCCCTGTATGTGCGCGGACCGTTCGCCAAGCCGAACGCCGGTGTGCAGGCATTGCCGCTGGCGTTGCGTGGCGCAGGGATGGTTGCGCTGGGGGTGGTGGCAGGGCCGGCGGCTGGGTTGCTGGCGCTGATTGCGCCCAGCAGCGGGGATGACCCTAACCAGTGCACACCGTTGTTGCAGCAGATGAAGGCAGGCAAGGCGCCGGCGGCGGTGAAAGCGCGGAAATAGCAAGGGGCCGCAAAAGCGGCCCCTTGAGGGTGTCAGAAATCAAAGGCCTTGCAACAGGTCGGACATATCGTCCGCGTGCTCCTCTTCCTGCGCCAGGATATCTTCGAAGATACGACGGGTAGTCGGGTCTTTATCCCCGATGTACTGAATGATCTCGCGGTAGCTGTCGATGGCAATCCGCTCTGCCACCAGGTCTTCCAGCACCATCTCTTTCAACGAGTTGCCGGCCACGTACTGGGCATGCGAGTGCTTGGTCAGGTTGTCAGGGTTGAAGTCCGGCTCCCCGCCCAGTTGTACGATACGCTCGGCCAGCTTGTCGGCATGTTCGGCTTCCTGGTTGGCATGTTCCAGAAATTCCTCTGCAGCCACACTGGCTTTGATGCCGCTGGCCATGAAGTAGTGGCGCTTGTAGCGCAGCACACAGACCAGCTCGGTGGCCAGCGATTCATTAAGCAGGCGCAGGATCTGTTCACGGTCGGCGTGGTAACCCTCGGTCACTGCGCCTTGCTCCACATGCTGGCGTGCACGCTCGCGCAGGGTTTTCACATCGGTCAGTTCAACATTGCTCATGGTTATCTCCAGCAGGGGTCAGGGTCGGGTCGGAACACAGGCTTATGCGCCATGCAGGGCGTCGCTGTCCTCCTGGCGTTGCTTGCAGGTCTTGAAGCCTTTGGCATCGACATGGCCGGTGGCATCGAAGCGCACGTAATAGGGCTGCTGCTTGCCGTCGCGGTTGAGGATGTAGTCGTTGCAGGTGCCCCCGTGCGGCAGGTCGATCACGCTCGACGGACTGCCGCCAATGGCGATGACCTTCTGCATGGTCATACCGTTCTCCACCTGCTTGACCAGCGGCTCATCGCGGTAGGTGACGTAATCCACCGGGTTTTCCGGGCGGCTGCCGCAGGCGGCCAGGGTGGCGCTTGCCAGAAGGATTGCCAGGGTCTGCTTGTACATGGTCCCGCTCCTTGCAAAGGGTCTGTGTGGTTTTGAACCACAGCGCGCGCCAGGAGTTCGATTGCGATGGTCATGATGGCCGCTGTAGTGTTGGCTCGTCGTACACGCAAAGGAGCTGCGGCAATGCAGCAGGATTTGGCAACGCGATACCCGCTGGTGCTGGTGCCGGGCATGCTCGGGTTTGTCCGGATGGTGCTCTACCCCTACTGGTTCGGTATTGTGCCGGCCTTGCGCAAGGGCGGGGCCCAGGTGTTTCCGGTGCAGGTTTCGCCGCTGCATTCCAGCGAGGTACGCGGCGAGCAGTTGCTGGCGATCATCGACGATATCTGCCAACGTACCGGCGTCGACAAGGTCAACCTCATCGGCCACAGCCAAGGAGCCCTGAGTGCGCGTTACGCAGCGGCCAAACGGCCCGGGCGAGTGGCTTCGGTCACCTCGGTGGCCGGGCCCAACCATGGTTCTGAACTGGCCGACCACCTGGAACGCACGGCACCGGGCGATTCACCCCAGGGGCGCATCCTCAAGGCCGTGCTGCATGGGTTTGCCGTGCTGCTGGTGTGGCTGGAAACCGGCTGGCGTCGCGACCCGCTGCCGGTAGATGTGCACGCCTCGCACCAGTCGCTGACCAGCGCCGGGGTGGCACTGTTCAACCAGGCTTATCCACAGGGCCTGCCGCAAACCTGGGGTGGGGAAGGGGCCTATGAGGTCAATGGCGTCCGCTATTACTCCTGGTCTGGCACCTTGCAGCCCGGCCTGACAGACCAGGGGCGCAACCGCTTCGACGGCAGCAGCCGCTTCTGCCGCCTGTTCGCACGCAGTTTCATCAAGGAAAAGGGCCATTGCGACGGCATGGTCGGGCGTTTCAGTTCGCACCTGGGGCAGGTGATCGGCGACGATTACCCGCTCGATCACCTGGACATCGTCAACCAGTCGCTCGGTGCCGTGGGCAAAGGCGCGGAGCCGGTGCGGCTGTTCACCGAACATGCCGCCCGGCTCAAGGCGGCGGGGCTTTAGCTCAAGTGCCTTGGCGGCGGATCGGCGTGGTCCAGCGTTCGGCCAGCACTACGCCGGCCAGGGTCAGCAAGCCGCCGACCAGGTGGTAACTGGCCAGTTGTTCGTCGAGCACCACGGCGGCGATCAGCGCGGTGACCAGCGGCAGCAAGTTGAAGAACAGTGTGGTGCGGCTGGGCCCCAGGCGGTGCACGGCCTGCATCCACACCAGTGGCGCGATCATCGAAGCCAGGACGCAGGCATACAGGACCAGGCCGATGTTGTGGCTGTTCAGGCCGGTCTTGTCTGACAGCACGAACAACGGCAGCAACACGACGATGGCCACCAGCACCTGCAGGTACAGCAGCTGCATCGGCGGCAGGCGCAGCTGCCATTTCTTCAGCAGGAAGCTGTACAGCGCATAGGCCAAGGTTGCCACCAGCATCAACAGGTCGCCGCTGTTCAGCCCTTGCTGTAGCAGGCTGGCGGGGCGGCCGGCACTGACCACTTCAAGCACGCCAAAGAATGACACCACTGCGCCCAGCAAGGCACCGTAGCTCAGGCGCTGGCCCAGCCAGGCGATGGACAGCGCCAGTGACATCAGCGGCATCAGCGAGAGGATGATGCCCATGTTGGTGGCACTGGTGATGCCGGCGGCGAAGTAGGCCAGGCTCTGGTACATCGCCATGCCCAGCACGCCGAGCACGAACACCTTGGCCAGGTGCGGGCGGATGGCTGCACGGTTGCGCCACACGGCGGGCAGCAGGAACGGCGTAAACAGCAAGGCGGCCAGCAACCAGCGGTAGAAGCCGATCTCCGCAGGGTGGATGGCACCGGCGGACATCTTGGTGACCACGGTGTTGCCGGCCCAGATGAGGATGGCGGTGAGGGGGAACAGGTAGTTCATGCAGCAGGATACTCGTTGGGGGCTGGATTGGGGCTGCTTTGCAGCCCTTCGCGGGTGAACCCGCTCCTACGGGGGGACACGGGCCTGGAGGCTGGCGCAGATCCTGTGGGAGCGGGCGAGCCCGCGAGGGCCTGCAAGGCAGGCCCTCGATAGGCCTGTATTATCGAATGTCTGTTAACAAGCCTATACTTCTATCCAGACAATCGACCCTGCAAAGCAGACAGCATGCCGCGCAAATACCTTGATATCCCCCAGTTCACCCAACTGCCGGCCCCGGTGTACTTCCGCCACGACGAGTTCGTTGCCGACACCCACAGCGCCGTGCACCAACACGCTTGGGGCCAGCTGAACTACACTGCCCACGGCGTAATGCATCTGGATGTGGCCGGCCAGCGCTTCCTGTCACCGCCGCACTACGCCGTTTGGGTGCCGCCCGATACCGAGCACGGCTGCTACAACCCCCAGGCCATCGTCTACCGTTCCATCTATCTTGACCGCAGCCTGTGCGCAGCGCTGCCACCGCACCCGTGCAGCCTGATGATCAGTGACATCCTCAAGGCCATCCTCGGTGACTTCGCCCGGCGCAATCTCAAGGTGGCCGAGGACGAGCGTGACCAGCGCCTGGTACAGGTACTGCTTGACCAGTTGCTGCTGGCGCCCACCCTGGCCTGCTACCTGCCGTTTGCCCACAGCGATGGCTTGCGCCAAGTGCTCGACGCGCTCAGCGCCGAGCCGGGGGACAACCGCCCGCTGGCCGACTGGGCCGCACGCGTACACGTCAGCGAACGCACCCTGGCCCGCCAGTTTCTGCGCGAGCTGGGCATCAGCTTTGGCGAATGGCGCCTGCGCCTGCGTTTTCTGCGTGCCATCGAAGCGCTGGAAGCCGGCCTGCCGATTCAGACCATCGCCTTCGACCTTGGCTACAGCAGCGCCTCGGCGTTCATCGCCATGTTCCAGCGCCAGGCCCGGTGTACGCCCGAGCAGTACCGCCGGCAAGCACGGGCGGGGCGCTGAACATTCTTGGCTACACTCAGCTCGACCCCCGTGCATCGGGCGCGGAGCCAAGGAGACCACTCCATGAAAGTGCTGCAAATCCCGTTACTGGCGCTGGCGGTGTTGTTCAGTGCCCAAGGTTTCGCTGCCAATACCGCGCAGCAGGAAAAAATGAAAACCTGCAACGCCGACGCCACTGCCAAGGCCCTCAAGGGCGATGAACGCAAAGCGTTCATGAGCACGTGCCTGAAAAAGGATGTGCCACAAACCCAGCAAGAGAAAATGAAGACCTGCAATGCTGACGCCACCACCAAAGCCCTCAAGGGGGATGAGCGCAAGGCCTTCATGAGCGATTGCCTGAAGAAGAAATGACCTGCGCCTATGCCTGCGCCGCCAAGGCTGGCAGACTGCGGCATTCCCGCCGTCTGCCGTCGAGCCTGTATGACCTTTACCCCCCGTCAGATCACCCTGGCCAGCCTGATCATCGTCATGGCCGGGCTGCTGCTGGCTTTGCCCCTGAAGTTGCTGCCCAGCCTGCTGGCCGGTCTGCTGGTGTTCGAACTGGTCAACATGCTGACCCCGCGCCTGCAACCGCTTCTTGCTGGCCAACGCGCGCGCTGGCTGGCCGTGGCGCTACTCGGCACGCTGGTGGTCAGCACCCTGACACTGCTGATTGCCGGTGCCTTCAGCTTCCTGCTGCACGAGGCGGAAAACCCCGGCGCCTCGTTGGACAAGTTCATGGCCTTGGTCGAGCGAGCCCGCAGCCAGTTGCCCCCTTTCATCGAGGGCTACCTGCCTGCCAGTGCCGCAGAGTTCAAGGTGGCCATCGGCGACTGGATCAAGAGCCATCTGAGCGATTTGCAGCTGGTGGGCAAGGGCATGGCGCACATGTTCGTGACGATGCTCATCGGCATGATCCTCGGCGCCATCATCGCTTTGCAGCGCATTCCCGATATTTCCCGGCGCAAGCCCCTGGCGGCGGCGCTGTTCGAACGTCTTAGCCTGCTGGTGAAGGCGTTTCGCAACATCGTGTTCGCGCAAATCAAGATCTCGCTGCTCAATACAATCTTCACCGGCATTTTTCTGGCCGTGGTGATGCCACTGTTCGACGTACACCTGCCGCTGACCAAGACGCTGATCGTGCTGACCTTCCTGCTGGGCTTGCTGCCGGTGATCGGCAACCTGATGTCCAACACCTTGATCACCATCGTCGGCCTGTCGCTGTCGATCTGGGTGGCGGCAGCGGCGCTGGGTTACCTGGTCGTCATCCACAAGATCGAGTACTTCCTCAACGCGCGGATCGTGGGTGGGCAGATCAGTGCCAAGGCGTGGGAATTGCTGCTGGCGATGCTGGTATTCGAGGCGGCGTTCGGGCTGCCTGGTGTTGTGGCGGGGCCCATCTACTATGCCTATCTGAAGAGCGAGCTGAAGCGGGCGGAGCTGGTCTGATCATGTATTGGCCTGTACCGGCCCTTTCGCGGGTAAACCCGCTCCTACGACGGCCTGCGGTCAATCACCGATGTGTGTCCCCCCCGATCGGTGTGTAGGAGCGGGTTTACCCGCGAATACGGTAGCGGCGGCAACGGTGAACGGCGGGTGGAGATTGGCCAGCAGGCCCGGCCCGTTCGCGGCTACAGGCTAAACGACAAATCAGGCCGCGCCGTAACGCTTGCGCGCCTCGATGGCCAGCCCGCTACCAATGCTGCCAAAGATGTTGCCTTCCACATGCCGCGCATTCGGCAGCATCGCCGAAACACTGTTGCGCAGCGCCGGAATGCCGCTTGAACCACCGGTGAAGAACACCGTATCGACTTGGTCTTCGCTTACCCCAGCCTTGGCCAGCAGTTCGGTCACGCTACCGCGCACGCGCTCCAGCAGGCCTTCGATCGCCTCTTCGAACAGCGCGCGGGTCAGTTCCGCAGTCAGCTCGGGCTCGACGCGGCGCAGGTCGATGTGGCGGCTGTCATGCTCGGTCAGCTCGATCTTGCTGGCTTCCACTTCCATCGCCAGCCAGTGCCCGGCGCGTTGTTCGATCAATTTGAACAGGCGATCGATACCGAAGCTGTCCTCGATGTCGTAGCGCATGCTGCCCAGCGCCAGCTGTGACTTCTGCGAGTACAAGGCGTTGATGGTGTGCCAGGTGGCCAGGTTGAGATGGTAGCTGGTCGGCATCAGCGCACCGCTCTTCATGCGGCTGCCGTAGCCAAACAACGGCATCACGCCCTGCAGGCTCAGTTGCTTGTCGAAGTCGGTACCGCCAATGTGCACACCGCCGGTGGCGAGGATGTCGCTTTGGCGCTCGGCGACCAGATGGCGCTCGGGCGACAGGCGGATCAGGGTGAAGTCCGAGGTACCACCGCCGATGTCGACGATCAGCACCAGTTCTTCGCGGCTGATGCTCGACTCATAGTCGAAGGCCGCGGCAATCGGTTCGTACTGGAACGACACGTCCTTGAAGCCGATTTTGCGCGCCACTTCGGCCAAGGTGTCCTCGGCCTCCTGGTCGGCAGCCGGGTCTTCGTCGACGAAGAACACCGGGCGGCCCAGCACCACCTGGTCGAATTCACGGCCAGCGGCGGCCTCAGCGCGCTTCTTGAGCTCGCCGATGAACATGCCCAGCAGGTCCTTGAACGGCAGGGCGCTGCCCAGCACGCTGGTGTCGTGCTTGATCAGCTTCGAGCCCAGCAGGCTTTTCAGCGAGCGCATCAGGCGGCCTTCGTAGCCTTCCAGGTACTCGTGCAGCGCCAGGCGGCCATACACCGGGCGCCGCTCTTCGATATTGAAGAACACCACCGAGGGCAAGGTGATCTTGCCGTCTTCCAGGGCTATCAGCGACTCGACGCCAGGCCGATGCCAACCGACGGTGGAGTTGGAGGTGCCAAAGTCGATGCCCAGGGCGCGGGCCGGGGATACGTCAGACATGGGAAATGGGCTTCCGGAGGCAAAACGGCCGCGCAGTGTATGCCAGTTGGCTACAGAATCAAGACCAGTCGTCTGCCTTGAAGCAAACCCAAGTCGGTCTTGAAAGGCTATGCTTGACCCCTATCTTCAGTTGCAACATGCACATTCACATTGGTGATCCATAAATGGACTTCAAAGACTATTACAAGATACTCGGCGTAGAGCCCACTGCGGACGACAAGGCGATCAAGGCCGCGTACCGCAAACTGGCGCGCAAGTATCACCCCGATGTCAGTAAGGAGCGCGACGCCGAGGAGAAATTCAAGGAGGCCAACGAGGCCTATGAGGTGCTGGGCGACGCGCAAAAACGTGCCGAGTTCGATGAAATCCGCAAGTACGGCGGCCAGCATGGCCGGCCGTTCCAGGCACCACCGGGCTGGGAAAACCGCGGCGGTGGCGGCGGCTTCGAAGGCGGCGACTTCTCCGACTTCTTCAGCTCGATCTTCGGTGGGCGCAGTGCGGGTGGCAACCCCTTCGGTGGCGCCCGGCAGCAGCAACGCAGTGCCGGCAGGCGGGGGCAGGACGTGGAGCTTGAACTGGCAGTGTTCCTTGAAGAGACCCTGAGCAAGGAGTCCAAGCAGATCAGCTTCCAGGTGCCGCAAACCAATGCCATGGGCCAGCGCACCGGCTTCACCACCAAGACCTTGAACGTGAGGATTCCGGCTGGGGTGACCGACGGCGAGCGCATCCGCCTCAAGGGCCAGGGCGCGCCGGGCAGCGGTGGCGGGGCCAACGGTGACCTGTTCCTGACCATCCGCATGGCACCGCACCCGCTGTTCGATGTCGAAGGTCATGACCTGATCATCACTGTGCCGTTGGCACCGTGGGAGGCGGCCTTGGGCGCCAAGGTGGCGGTTCCGACCCTGGATGGCAAGATCAACCTGACCATCCGTCCTGACAGCCAGAGCGGCCAGCGCCTGCGTGTACCGGGCAAGGGCCTGGCGAACAAGCAAGGAGAGCGCGGCAACCTTTATGCGCAGCTCAAGGTGGTCATGCCGCCCGCGTCTGACGAATCTGCCCGCGAACTTTGGACCAAGCTTTCCGAGAAAGCTGCGTTCAACCCGAGGACACAATGGAGTAAGTGATCATGAGCAGCACCCTGATCGTTCAACTGGACATGCGTACCCTGTGTCAGGAAGCCGATGTCACGGCTGAATGCGTGATCGAAATCGTCGAACACGGCATTGTCGAACCTTCCGGGCGAACGCCGGAGGACTGGCTGTTTGACGATCAGGCGCCGTTGGTGACCAAACGAGCGGTGAAGCTGCACCAGGAGCTGGAACTTGAGTGGGAAGGGGTGGCGCTGGCGCTGGAGCTGCTGCAGGAAGTGCAGCAGTTGCGCAGTGAGAACAACATGCTGAAGCAGCGGCTGGGCCGGTTTATCCAGATGTAAGTTGCCTTGCCGGCATCTGTGGGAGCGGCCTTGTGTCGCGATGGGCTGTGCAGCAGCCCCAGATCTTTGCTCCACCGCAAAATTGCCGGGGCTGCTTTGCAGCCGTTCGCGACACAAGGCCGCTCCCCCAATGGAGCGCATTTCAGGTTGGTTCGGCGCCCGGGTTCAGCACCAGTTGCATGAAGGTCAGATCAAGCCAGCGGCCAAACTTTACACCCACCTGCGGCATCTGGCCGGTCACCACGAAGCCCAGCCGCTCATGCAGGCGCACCGACGCTGCATTGCCACGCTCGATCGCTGCCACCATCACATGCTTGCCACATCCGCGCGCGCGTTCGACCAGCGCCGCCATCAACTCCGGCCCGAGCCCTTTGCCACGCTGGTCGCTGCGCACGTACACCGAGTGCTCAACGGTCAGGCGAAAGCCCTCGAAAGGCCGCCAGTCGCCAAACGAGGCATACCCCAGCACGCCGGTTTCATCGACCGCCACCAGAATCGGGTAGCCCTGCTGCGCCCGCGCTTCAAACCAGGCCTGGCGGTTGCCGAGGTCCACCGGGGTTTCGTTCCAGATCGCCGTGGTGTTGAGCACCGCGTCGTTGTAGATGTCGAGTATGCCTGGCACATCGGTGGGCAGGGCATCGCGGATTTCGTAGCTCATGACAGCGTCTCGCAAGGTCGTTGCTCGCAGATTAAATGGTTACCAGCCCGCGTACACCTTCGGCTTGCATGTTTTCGCCGCGACCGCGCTGGATGATTTCGCCTCGGGCCATGACCAGGTACTGGTCAGCCAGCGCTTCGGCAAAGTCGTAGAACTGCTCCACCAGCAAAATCGCCATGTCGCCACGCTCGGCGAGGCGGCGGATAACCGCGCCGATTTCCTTGATCACCGACGGCTGGATGCCTTCGGTCGGCTCGTCGAGAATCAGCAGGCGCGGGCGGCTGGCCAGGGCGCGGCCGATGGCCAGCTGTTGCTGCTGGCCTCCAGACAGGTCGCCACCGCGGCGCTGTTTCATCTGCTCCAGCACAGGGAACAGTTCGTAGATGAAGGCCGGTACCTCGCGGGCTTCACGGGCGGGGAAGCGCGACAGGCCCATCAGCAGATTTTCCTCGACGGTGAGGCGCGGGAAGATCTCGCGGCCCTGGGGCACGTAGGCGATGCCGGCCTGTACCCGTTGCTGTGGTTTGAACGCGGTGATCGGCTTGCCTTCCCATTCGATGCTGCCATCGCGGGCGGGCACCAGGCCCATCAGGCAGCGCAGCAAGGTGGTCTTGCCCACGCCGTTGCGGCCCAGCAGGCAGGTCACTTCGCCGACCTTGGCTTCGAAGGACAGGCCTCGCAGGATGTGGCTGCCGCCGTAGTACTGGTGCAGGGTGTCGATCTTGAGCATGTGAGAGTTCCTGAAAGGGATGCTGTGCCTGGCCCGGCCTCTTCGCGGGTAAACCCGCTCCTACAGTGGGCGTAATGCCAGGGGGCGGTTCCCGTCGTAGGAGCGGGCTTGCCCGCGAAGAGGCCGGCACAGGCGCCAAAAATTCAAATCCGGTCACCGGCCCAGATACACCTCGACCACCCGCTCATCTGCCTGCACCTGCTCCAGCGAGCCTTCCGCCAGCACGCTCCCCTGGTGCAGCACGGTCACATGGTCGGCAATGCTGCCGACGAAGCCCATGTCATGTTCCACCACCATCAGCGAATGCTTGCCGGCCAGGCCCTTGAACAGCTCGGCGGTAAATTCGGTCTCGGCATCGGTCATGCCGGCCACCGGTTCATCCAGTAGCAGCAGTTGCGGCTCCTGCACCAGCAGCATGCCGATCTCCAGAAACTGCTTCTGCCCATGCGACAGCAAGCCGGCCTGGCGCTGGGCCAGCGGCAGCAGGCGTAGGGTGGTCAGCACTTCCTCGATGCGCTGGCGCTGGTCACCGCTCAGGCGCGCGGCCAGGCTGGCCCACACCGACTTGTCGGTCTTCAGCGCCAGTTCCAGGTTCTCGAACACGGTCAGCGCTTCGAACACTGTGGGCTTCTGGAACTTGCGGCCAATGCCGGCCTGGGCGATCTGGTATTCGCTCATGCGGGTCAGGTCGAGGGTGTCGCCGAAGTAAGCCGTGCCGCTGTCGGGGCGGGTCTTGCCGGTGATTACGTCCATCATCGTGGTCTTGCCGGCGCCGTTGGGGCCGATGATGCAGCGCAGCTCGCCCACCCCGATGTACAGGTTCAGCGTGTTGAGCGCCTTGAAGCCATCGAAGCTGACGCTGATGTCTTCCAGGCTCAGCACCGTACCGTGCCGGGTATCCAGGCCGGCCTTGCGGCTGTGGCCCAGGCCGATGGCATCGCGCCCGGCGCCGAGGTTGTCGAATACCGGTTCCAGCATGAACTCCGGGTGGACTGGGGGCACGCCTCTCATGGCTGGCTCCTTTTCTTCAACAGGCCGACCACGCCCTTGGGCAGGTACAGGGTAACGAGGATGAACAACGCGCCGAGGAAGAACAGCCAGAACTCGGGGAAGGCCACGGTGAACCAGCTTTTCATGCCATTGACCAGGCCGGCACCGAGCAGCGGGCCGATCAGCGTGCCGCGCCCGCCCAAGGCTACCCAGACGGCGGCTTCGATCGAGTTGGTCGGCGACATCTCGCTGGGGTTGATGATGCCCACCTGCGGCACGTACAGCGCACCGGCCAGGCCGCACAGCACGGCGCTCAGTACCCACACCAGCAGCTTGAAGCCGCGCGGGTCGTAGCCACAGAACATCATGCGGTTTTCAGCGTCACGCACCGCGGTGAGCAGGCGGCCGAACTTGCTGCGGGTCAGGCACCAGCACAGGTACAGGCTGGCCAGCAGCAGGCCCACGGTCAGCAGGAACAACACCGCGCGGGTGCCCTGGGCTGCAATGTCGAAGCCGAGGATGGTGCGGAAGCTGGTGAAGCCGTTGTTGCCGCCGAAGCCGGTTTCGTTGCGGAAGAACAGCAGCATGCCGGCAAAGGTCAGGGCCTGGGTCATGATCGAGAAGTACACGCCCTTGATCCGCGAGCGGAAGGCGAACCAGCCGAACACCAGCGCCAGCAGCCCGGGCGCCAGCACCACCAGGCACAGGGCCCAGGCGAAATGCTGGGTACCGGCCCAGTACCAGGGCAGCTCGGTCCACGACAGGAAGGTCATGAACCCGGGCAGGCCTTCGCCGGCGGCCTGCCGCATCAGGTACATGCCCATGGCATAGCCGCCCAGGGCGAAGAACAGGCCATGGCCCAGGGACAACAGCCCGGCATAGCCCCAGACCAGGTCCAGAGCCAGGGCGACGATGGCGTAACAGAGAATCTTGCCGACCAGGGTCAGGGTGTAGGCCGACACGTGCAGGGCATGATCTGCCGGCAGCAGTGAGCACAGTGGCAAAGCCACCAGCAGCAGGACGACGACGGCACCGATGGCAAGGGTCAGGCGTGGGCCGGCCTTTTGCGTAGCAGTGACAAGCAGTGGCTGGTTCATCAGTCGATTACCCGTCCCTTTAGGGCGAACAGGCCTTGCGGGCGTTTCTGGATGAACAGAATGATCAACGCAAGGATGAGGATCTTGCCGAGTACGGCACCGATCTGCGGCTCCAGCAGCTTGTTGGCGATGCCCAGGCCGAACGCGGCCCAGAGGCTACCGGCCAGTTGCCCGACGCCGCCGAGCACCACCACCAGGAATGAATCGATGATGTAGCTCTGGCCCAGGTCCGGGCCGACATTGCCCACCTGGCTCAAGGCCACGCCACCGAGCCCGGCGATGCCCGAGCCAAGGCCAAAGGCGAGCATGTCGACGCGCCCGGTGGACACGCCGCAGCAGGCGGCCATGTTGCGGTTCTGGGTGACTGCGCGCACGTTCAGGCCCAACCGGGTACGGTTGAGCAGCAGCCAGGTGAGCAGCACCACGGCCAGGGCGAAGCCGATGATGACCAGGCGGTTGTATGGCAGCACCAGGTTGGGCAGCAGCTGGATGCCGCCGGACAGCCAGGCCGGGTTGCTCACCTCGACGTTCTGCGCGCCGAACAGCAGGCGAATGGCCTGGATCAGGATCAGGCTGATACCCCAGGTGGCCAGCAGGGTTTCCAGTGGGCGGCCGTACAGGTGGCGGATAACCGTGCGCTCCAGCGCCATGCCTACCCCGGCACTGACGGCGAAGGCCACCGGCAGGGCAATCAGCGGGTAGAACTCGATGGCGCCTGGGGCAAAGCGCTGCAGCAGTACCTGGACCATGTAGGTACTGTAAGCGCCGAGCATCAGCATCTCGCCATGGGCCATGTTGATCACCCCAAGCAGGCCGAAGGTGATCGCAAGGCCCAGCGCTGCCAGTAGCAGGACCGAACCCAGCGACAGGCCGCTGAAGGCCTGGCCGAGCAGTTCGCCTACCAGCAGTTTGCGCTTGACCTGGGCCAGGCTCGTTTCGGCGGCTGTGCGCACGCCCGGGTCGCGTTCCGCATCGGGCTGCAGCAGGGCTTCGAGGCGGGTGCGGGCCAGCGGGTCGCCAGTTTCACCTAACAGGCGCACGGCGGCCAGGCGCACTGCTGGCTCGCTGGCGCCCAGTTGCAGGTTGGCCAGGGCCAGGCCGAGGGCGGCCTGTACGGCGGCGTCCGGCTCGGCGGCGAAGCGCCGGTCGAGGAAGGCCATTTGCGCGGGTTGTGCGCTTTTCTGCAATTGCTGGGCGGCGGCCAGGCGGGTGTCGATGTTGTCGCTGAGCAACTGATGGCTGGCCAGGGCGTTGTCGATCAGGCCGCGCAGGCGGTTGTTCAGGCGCACCTTGCGGGTGTCGTCGGCAGCGATGCGGCCTTGGCGCAGGTTTTCCAGCAGCGGCAGGCGCGCAGCATCGGGTTGTGCTGCCCAGCCTTCGAGCAGTCGGCCTTGCTCGGCGGGCTTGGCGGTGAGAAAGAATTCGCCCTCGCTGGCGTGGGTTGCCAGGGGGATTAGCAGCAGGAGGGTGAGCAGGAGTCTGAGCATGCGGGCAATCCTGGGAATCGGTGTTGGATTCTTCGCGGGTGAACCCGCTCCTACAGGGATTTCACCGGTGGGGATCCTGTAGGAGCGGGTTCACCCGCGAATGGGCTGCAAAGCAGCCCCATGCACTCAGTTACCTTTCACGGCGTAATCTGGCCGCTTGTCATTGCCCGGAATGAACGGGCTCCATGGCTGCGCCCGCAGTGGCTGCTCGGTTTCCCACACCACGCTGAACTGCCCGTCATCCTGAATCTCGCCAATCATCACCGGCTTGTGCAGGTGGTGGTTGGTCTTGTCCATGGTCAGGGTGAAGCCCGACGGTGCCTCGAAGCTCTGTCCGGCCAGTGCTTCACGCACCTTGTCGACGTCGGTGGACTTGGCTTTCTCCACCGCTTGCGCCCACATGTGGATGCCTACATAGGTGGCTTCCATGGGGTCGTTGGTCACGGCCTTGTCGGCACCTGGCAGGCCCTTGGCCTTGGCGTAGGCCTTCCAGTCGGCGACAAACTTCTGGTTGACCGGGTTATCCACCGATTCGAAGTAGTTCCATGCCGCCAGGTGGCCCACGAGCGGTTTGGTGTCGATGCCGCGCAGTTCCTCCTCGCCCACCGAGAAGGCCACGACCGGCACGTCGGTGGCCTTCAGGCCCTGGTTGGCCAGTTCCTTGTAGAACGGCACGTTGGAGTCACCATTGACTGTGGAAATGACAGCGGTCTTGCCGCCGGCAGAGAACTTTTTGATGCTGGCGACAATGGTCTGGTAATCAGCGTGGCCAAACGGTGTGTACACCTCTTCGATGTCCTTGTCGGCCACGCCTTTACTGTGCAGGAATGCGCGCAGGATCTTGTTGGTGGTGCGCGGGTAGACGTAGTCGGTGCCCAACAGGAAGAAGCGCTTGGCGCTGCCGCCGTCCTCGCTCATCAGGTATTCCACGGCCGGGATCGCTTGCTGGTTCGGGGCGGCGCCTGTGTAGAACACGTTCGGCGACATCTCTTCGCCCTCATACTGCACCGGGTAGAACAGCAGGCCGTTGAGTTCTTCGAACACGGGCAGAACGGACTTGCGCGACACGGAGGTCCAGCAGCCGAACACCACGGCCACTTTGTCCTGGGTCAGCAGTTGGCGGCTCTTTTCAGCGAACAGCGGCCAGTTGGACGCCGGGTCGACCACCACCGGTTCCAGCATCTTGCCGTTCACGCCACCCTTGGCGTTGATCTGCTCGATGGTCATCAGCGCCATGTCCTTGAGCGATGTCTCGGAAATGGCCATGGTCCCGGAAAGCGAATGCAGGATACCGACCTTGATGGTCTCGGCGGCCTGGATACTCCAGCTCAGGCCCATCGCCGCAATCGATGCGCTGAGGGTAAGGGCCTTGATCAGACTGCGACGCTTCATGTGCTCTCTCCGCTGAGTTTTTTATGGTGTTGGGCAAGCGGGGAGGGCGTTGCAAGGGGTGTGCCTAGTGGCGAAAGGTGCGGTTTAGAGGGGCTGTGCGAGGTGTTGGGGCGTTGGTTGGATCCAGGTTGGTGCCTGATGGATTTGTGTGCACAAGATTGGGGCCGCGGTGCGGCCCATCGCGACACAAGGCCGCTCCCACATCGGACGGTGTACACCGTGCCTTCTTGGGAGCTGCCCCCGAGGCCATCAGCCGTTGCGCACGGCCGTGCGGGGATGGCGCCTGCTGCGTACGAGCTGGTAGGTCACTGCCAGCACGACAAACCAGATTGGTGTCACCACCAGCGCTGAACGCGTATCCGCTTCCAGGCTCAGCAACACCAGGATGAACGCAAAGAACGACAGGCACACGTAGCACATGAAGCGCCCGCCCGGCATCTTGTAGTTCGATGCCTGGTGCAGCGCCGCGCGGTTTTTGCGGTACTTCAGGTATGACAGCAGGATCAGCGTCCACACGAACATGAACAGTACCGCCGACACGGTGGTGACCAGGGTGAACGCCTCGACCACGTTCGGCACCAGGTAGATCAGCACTGCACCGAGCAACAGGCAGGTGCACGAGAAGTACAGGCCGTTGGCCGGCACCGAACGGCTCGACAGTTTTTCAAAGGCCTTGGGCGCGTCACCTTCCTGCGACAGGCCGTAGAGCATGCGGCTGGTGGAGAATACGCCGCTGTTGGCCGACGAAGCCGCCGAGGTCAGCACCACGAAGTTGATGATGCTCGCTGCCGCCGGCAGGCCTGCCAGCACGAACAACTCAACGAATGGGCTCTTGCCTGGCACCACGTCGCGCCACGGGGTCACGGCCATGATCGCGATCAGCGCCAGCACATAGAACACGATGATGCGGATCGGGATCGAATTGATCGCCCGCGGCAGGGTGCGTTCCGGGTTCTTCGCTTCGGCGGCGGTGGTACCCACCAGCTCGATGCCGACGAAGGCGAACACGGCGATCTGGAAACCGGCGAAGAAGCCCATCAGGCCATGGGGGAACATGCCGCCGTCATTCCACAGGTTGGCCAGCTGGGCGGTGCGCCCGCTGGGCGAGGTGAAGCCGGTGATGACCATGTACAGGCCGGTAGCGACCAGACCGAGGATGGCAACGATCTTGATCAGGGCGAACCAGAACTCCATTTCGCCGAACATTTTCACTGTAACCAGGTTCAGCGACAGCAGCAGCCCTACGCAGGTCAGCGCCGGTATCCACTGCGGCAGGTCGGGGAACCAGAACTGCGTGTAGGCGGCGATCGCGACCACGTCGGCAATGCCGGTGACCACCCAGCAGAACCAGTAGGTCCAGCCAGTAAAGTAGCCGGCCCAGGGGCCGAGCAGATCGGCGGAAAAGTCGATGAACGATTTGTAGTTCAGGTTCGACAGCAGCAGTTCGCCCATGGCGCGCATGACGAAGAACAGCATGAAGCCGATAATCATGTAGACGAAGATGATCGATGGCCCGGCCAGGCTGATGGTCTTGCCTGAGCCCATGAACAGACCGGTACCGATCGCGCCGCCGATGGCGATCAGCTGGATGTGGCGGTTGGTCAGGTTGCGTTGCAGGTGCGGTTCATCTGTCGCTATGGGTGAGGTTTGCGTCATAGGCTGCAGTCTTCTTGTCAGAGGTAGCCGGCTAGGCTAACACGCGCGTTCCAGATCGGGGCGCGACAGATCGACTCTGCATTTTCGGCTCAGCATTTCGCCTGTACCGGCCTCTTCGCGGGTAAACCCGCTCCTACAAAGGCAACACGGTCCCTCGTAGGAGCGGGTTTACCCGCGAAGAGGCCAGCACAGGCAATACAAGGCTCAAGCGCTGGCCAAGACCCGGCGGCGCCTCACCACCAAACTATCCACCCCCCACATCACCACCATCGACACCCCCACCAGCGGGAACATCACCCCCAGTACCAGCATCACTGCCACCGCCGCCTTCCAGCGTGGCAGGTCATGACGCAAAGGCGGTACGCCCAGGCCGCCTTCAGGCCGGCGCTTCCACCACATCACCAGCCCGCTCACCGAACCCAGCAGAATCATCAGGCACACCAGCAGAATGATGATCTGGTTCAGCGCCCCGAACATCTTGCCTTCGTGCAGCATCACGCCCAGTTCGGTGGCGCGGGCGACCGGGCTGTAGTCGTGCCAGCGCACATCGGCCAGAACCTTGCCGGTGTATTGGTCGACATGCAGGGTGGCGTCGTTGCGCGGGTCGTCGGCGAACACGGCAATGGTGAACACCCCGTCGGCAGTGGTGGGCAGGGTAATGCTGTAGCCCGGCTCGACCTGACGCGAAGTGGCAATGTCTTCGACGTGCTGCACGCTCACCTGGGGCGCTGCGGGCATGTCCGACATCATGTGGTGCCCGGCGTGCTCGGCGTGTGCACCGGACTGTGGCATCGGCGTGTTTTCCATGGCCCAGGGCACGGTCTGGCGGTGTGCGCTGTTCAGCTCACGCGCCTGCTGGTCCGACTTGGGCACGTCGTTCCACATGGCTGCCGGGAAGCGGTTCCACAAATCAGCGTACTGCTTGCCCCACAAGCCGGTCCAGGTCATGCCGCTGATCAGCATCAACAACAGCAAGGCCGCACCCCAGAAACCGGTTACCGCGTGCAGGTCACGCCAGAGCAGCCGGCCGCGTGCCGTCAGCCGCGGCCAAAGCACGCCAGCGCCACTGCGCCCGCGCGGCCACCACAGGTACAGGCCCGATACCACCAGCACGATGCCCCAGCCCGCAGCCAGTTCCACCAGCCGGTCACCGACCGTGCCGACCATCAGCTCGCCATGCAGGGCGCGGGCGATGGCCTGCAGGTTCTGCTTGCCGTCCTGTTCGCCGAGGACCTTGCCACTGTATGGGTCGACGAACACGTTCAGTTCGCGCCCGCCGTCATGCACCACGAACTGCGCACTGCGCTCGGCGTTCAGTGGCGGCAAGTACTGGGCGATGTGGCCCTTTGGGTAGGCTTGGCGCACTTCAGCCAGCATCGTGTCTGCGCCCTGCCGGTGCTGGCCGGCCTCGACCACCATCAGGTCGCGGTACAGCAGCGGGTCGAGCTGGGGCTTGAACAAGTAGATGATCCCGGTGATTGCCAACAGGATCATGAACGGGGCCACGAACAGCCCCGCATAGAAATGCCAACGCCAGGCCAGGTTGTAGAAAGAGACGCGTGTTCCTCTCATGGGAACCTCCTTTTTGACCAGCTGAAAGGCGCAACCGAAGCTGCGCCCGTTGTTGTCAGAAGCTGAAGTCGACCTTGGTCCAGAAGGTCCTGCCTGGCTCGTTGACCGGCTGTGGATCTGTAGCCGGGTAGCCGAACCCGGCGTTCCCGGCCAGGTTCAAGTGCTCGGCGTAGGTTTTGTCGAACAGGTTGTCGACCCCTGCGCTTAGCTTGAGGTTGTTGTTCACCTTGTAGGCGCCGTTCAGGGAGAACACGCCGAAGCCGGCGCTCTTGTCGTAGTCCTTGCCGACGACGTTCCCTTGGTTTTCGGCAATGCGGTTCTGTGCCGCCACCAGCCGCCACAGTGCGCCGACGCTCCACGCATCGCGGCTGTAGGTCAGGCCCAGGCGGCTTTCCAGGGGAGGCATTTGAGGTAGCGCCTTGCCGTCACTGCTGTTCTTGCCCCAAGCGTAGGCAAGCGTGGCGTCGGCCTTCCAGTTGTCAGTCAGCTGGTAGGCGGCGCCCAGTTCGCCACCCATGATGCGGGCGTCGATGTTCTGCGCCTGCGAGGTGCTCATGCCCATCATGCCGGTGCGGTAGTCGAACAGGATGTAGTCGCGAATCTGCCCGACATAGCCCGAAGCCCAGGCCTCCAGGCGCTCGGTGCGGTACTGGATGCCGAAGTCGAGCTGGGTGGTTTTCTCTGGCTTGATGCCGTCGAAGGCGTTGGCTGCCCCGGCGGGTGCCAGCTTGGGTGAGAACAGCTCCCAGTAGTCGGGGAAGCGCTGGGCGTGGCCGAGGCCGATGTAGGTGGTGGCCGCAATGGCTGCCAGGTCGTGCTCGTAGCGGATGAAGCCGCTCGGCAGGGTGTCGGCACGGGTGTCGCCTCTGGTGGCGCTGGTTTTGCGGAAGTCACGCGCCGAGGCGCGGTCCAGGCGGGCGCCGGTTATCAAGCGGTCCTCGCCGCTGACGTACCAGGTCAGTTCGCTGAAGGCGCCGTAGTTGTGGAAGTCAGCGTCCTTGGTCCAGGCCTGGCCCTTGTGTGCGTCCACACCCATACCGCCACGCTGGCGATGTTCGTTGGTTTGCGCGTCTATGCCGCTGATCAGCTGCACGTCGGCCCAGCGCCAGGTGGCTTTGATGCGTGCGCCCATGGTGCGGCGGTCGACGTTGCTGACCATCGGCATGCCCATCATGCCGCTACCCGACGGCGTGCGCAGGCTGTAGTTATCCATCACATGGTCGGCGTAGTTGTAGTAGACCTGCGCCTCGACCTTGTCCAGCACCTCGCCGAGGTTGGACTTTTCAAAGCGCAGGCCCAGGCTTTCGCGCTTGAACTGCGAGCCGTCCATGCCGCGCCCGGCGTAGCGGGCTTCGCCATCACCCTTGCCGGCAGTCAGTTCCAGCAAGGTGTCCTGGTCGGGTGTCCAGCCGAGGGCGACATCGCCGTTCCACTTCTCCCAGCGCGACGGCACGGTGTCGTCGTTGCCGTCGTGGTAGTCGTCCGAGCGTGACTGGTTGCCGACGAAGCGGGCATAGGCCTGACTGTTGCCGGCAGCGGCATCCAGTACCTTGTCGAAACGGCCGTTGGAGCCGGCCAGCAGGCTTGCGTTGACGCGGCTGCCGAGGGTGCCGAATTTCTCCGGTTCGCGCTCGAAAAGGATGGTGCCTGCCGAGCCGCCGGGCCCCCAGATGACGCTCTGCGGGCCTTTGATCACGGTCAGGCGGTCGTAGGTTTCTGGCGAAATATAGGACGTGGGCGCGTCCATGCGATTGGGGCAGGCTCCAAGCATCAGGCCACCGTTGGTGAGGATGTTCAGGCGCGAGCCGAACATGCCGCGCAATACCGGGTCGCCGTTGGTGCCGCCGGCACGGATCGCCGAGAAGCCGGGGATGGTCTTCAGGTAGTCGGCGCCGTCGCTGGCCGGCACTGGCTGGCGCGGGTCTTTCGGGTTGGTGACCACGGTCAGCGGCGAACTCGGGGCCACGGCGGTGATCACCGTCGGGCTCAGCTCGGGTGCGTCGTGCATATGGTCTTCATGGCCAGGGTCGGCGGCCAGGGCCATGGGCGCGAGCAGCGAGCCGCACAGGGCGGCGATGGTCCCACGCAGGGACAAGGCAAAAACAGGGGTGCAGCCGGACATAATGATTCCAGTCGATCAGTCATGAGTTAGCGCGAAGCCTCCTGGCTTCGTGCGCAAAATGTGGTTTCAGACGTTGATCGAAGAAGGCGGGGCGCGGCTGCGCGCACCAGGGAATACAGCCTGCCGGGCATGGCCCTGGTGCGTTGGCGCAAGCAGGTGGGTGGTGGGGACGATGCTGCCGGCGCTGAGCGGGCTGAGGGCCTGGGGCAGGGCCGGGCAGTTGAACAACAGGCTGCAGTAACCGCACTTTTCCCACATCACATGCAACTGGCCATCGCCGCCGTGGCCGTGATGGGCGTCGCCGCCATGCTGATGGGCAGCCGCCATCGGCATGTCCATCGGCATGTTCATGCCCGCGTGGTGGTCCATCGGCATCGACTGGGAAATCAGCGGGCCGATGAAGATCATCCACATGGCGAACAGGCTCAGCCATCCGCCACCGGCGCGCCTGAGGTCAGGGCGGGTGGTACGGCCGATGCTGTGGCGCGGCAGGCTCATGGCGCGTGCCTGTCAGCAGGTATCAGTGCGCGTGTTCGTGGGCTTGCGGCTGGTCCGCAGGCGCCTGCTTCTGCACGGCCACTTCGACGGTGATGTCGCCGGCCTTTTCGAAGTGCAGGGTCAACGGGAAGCGTTTGCCTTCGCTGAGCAGGCTACGGTCCTTGGGCTGCATCAGCATCACATGGTAGGCACCGGGGGCAAAGGTCAGGTCCTTGCCGGCAGGCACTACCACGCTGGGCACCTGTTGCATCTTCATGGCGCCAGTGGCGCTCATGGCATGCTCATGCAGTTGCGCATCATCGCTGATGGGGCTGTCGACGCTGAGCAGGCGGTCATCAGCCTGGCCATTGTTGTGCACCACGAAATACGCGGCGACGTTAGGCGCGTTGGGTGGCAACTGCAGCGACCACGGGTGGGCAATGTGCAGGTCACCCACGCTGTATTCGTGGGCATTGGCAAAGGCGCCCGGCAGCAGCAGGGCGGCCATGACGAGGGCGTGCTTGAGCATGGTGAATCTCCGTTTCCGTTCTGGTTCAGGCAGACAGCATGATGAACTCAGGCTAGTGGAGAGGCACGAGGGTTTAGCCCAGGCCAGAGCTGGCGGGGCGTGGGTGTGTACTTGGCAGGTGGCGGCAGCAGCCCGCTGAGCAGTGTCGGCGGGTTGTGCAACTGTGGCGGGTAGCCGGGCAGGGCCAGCAGCGGCACGGCACCGGAGCAGCACCAGCAGTTCATCATGCCGACGCTGTCGTCACTTTGCGGGCCTAGGTCGATCTTGGCCAGGGCCTGAACGTCGACGTTGGCCTTGTTGGCCATGCTGGAACAGAAAGCCCCCCACAGCAACTGCTCGGCCGGGCCCTTGGGCGCAGCAGAAGACAGCGGCATGGCCAGCAGGTTGAACAGCACTGCAAGGCAGGCTATCCAGGCAATGTGCCGACGTGGGGGCATGGAGAGATCCGGTCAGGAATCGTGGTGGCTATTGTACGGCGGAGTATAGGTAAAAATGCCGGGGTGCGGTGAAGTGACGCAGGTGGTCTGGTAATGGGGCGCAAAGCGCCCCCAGCATTTTCAAGCCTTGCCGCGCCCCATAAGCCCACGCACGGTCTCCTGCAGATCCGCGGGCAACACCACCACCTTGGCATTGCTGCTCCCCGCCAGGTTCTCCATCGCGCCCACATAGCGTTCGCCCAATAGGTACATCGCCGGTACGGTCTCGTTGCCCACCGCTTCCTTCACCAGCGAAATCGAGCGCGCCGAGGCCTCGGCCAGGCTGATCTGTGCCTCGGCATCCAGCCTGGCCGCCTGCAGGCGCGCTTCTGCTTCGAGGATCGCCGCCTGCTTGGCCCCTTCGGCGCGGGTAACGTCGGCCTTGCGCTCACGTTCGGCCGCGGCCTGGCGTTCCATGGCCAGCTGCATGTTTTCCGAAGGTTTGATGTCTTGAATCTCCACCGAGCGTACGGTCACGCCCCAGTCTTCGGTCTGCTCGGACATTGCATCGCGCAGACGAGCCTTGATCTGCTCGCGGCTGGATAGCGCCTCGTCGAGGTCCATTGCACCGACGATGGCGCGCAGCGAGGTCATGGTCAGGCTGGTGACGGCGAACGAGAAGTCCTGCACGCCATACGAGGCTTTCTGCGGGTCGACTACCTTGGCGAAACACAGGGCGTTGGCGACGATTACCGCGTTGTCTTTGGTGATGATTTCCTGCTGCTGCACATCGAGGATGATGTCCTTGGTCGGCAGGCGGTAGGCGACCACGTCCATGTAGGGGATGACAATGTTCAAGCCCGGCTTGAGGGTGCTGTGGTAGCGGCCCAGGCGCTCGACGATCCACTCCTCGCCCTGGGGCACGATGCGCACCCCCTTGAACACGGTGATCAGGACGAACAGGGCGATGGCGCCGACGACGATGAGGCTGGTCATGTTGCAAAATTCCTTTTAATGCGGATTCAGGCCCGGATAACGCGGGCGGTGTTCCCCTCAATGGCGGTCAGGCGTACCCGCTCGCCGACGGCGATCTGGCTATCGGCGACGCAGGTCCATTCTTCGTTGCCGAGGATCGGCTTCTGAAAGCGTACGCGGCCTTTCTGGAACTCCGACACGGGAGCGGTCAGCAGGCCCACTTCGCCGATCACGCTGTCGGCAGTCCAGCGCACATCCGGTTGCTTGCGCCGGAACACTTTGAACCACAGTACGGTGGTGGCCGACGATAGCAGTACCCACAGCAGGACCTGCATGTCCAGTTGCAGGCTGGGTGCGGCGAGCGAGATCAGCGAGACCAGCACGGCGCCGATGCCGAACCAGAGTATGAAGAACGTTGGCAGGACCAGTTCAAGCAGGATCAGCGCGATGCCGAAGACCAGCCAGATCCACCATTGCATTTCCATATGGGTGAAACCTTCCGGGGGAGGGGCGTCGAGTTTAAGGCAGCAGAGCGGCAACGGGCCACTGGGTTGGTTGGAAGAAAAGTCTGAAGTCTTTGTAGGAGTGCCTTTGTGTCGGGAAAGGGCAGCGCCTAGAGGGCGAGCGCTGTTGCCAGGTCCACCAGTGAGTCGAATGTCCGGTCCACCTCCGGTAGTGTCGGACGTTTCAGGACGAGCACCGGCACGCCAAGCTCCCGCGCCACTTCCAGCTTCGGCTCGGTCGCCACACTGCCGCTGTTCTTGCTGATCAACACATCGATGTGGCGGCGCTGGAACAACGCCCGCTCATCCTCGATATGGAACGGCCCACGTGCGCCAATCACTTCACAGCGCTCGTTGCCAGGGCACGCCTCCAGCGCACGCAAGGTCCAGAACTGCTCTGGCGGAATCTCGTCCAGGTGCTGCAGCGGCTCGCGTCCTAGCGTGAACAGTGGCCTGCGGAACGGCTTCAGTGTTTCGATCAACCCTGCCCAATCCTCGACTTCTCGCCAGTCGTCCCCCGCTTGCGCCTGCCAGGCGGGGCGGCGCAAGGCCCAGCACGGGATGCCGGCGTTGCGTGCGGCGCTGGCGGCATTGCGGCTGATTTGCGCGGCATAGGGATGGGTGGCGTCGATCAGCAGGGTGATGCCCGCTTCGCGCAGGTAGCGGGTCAGGCCCTCGACACCGCCATAGCCCCCGACCCGCACCTGGCATTCCAAGCCCTGCGGCACGCGGCCGATACCGGCCAGGCTGTAGACATGTCGAGGCCCGAGCCGGCGGGCGATAGCCAGGGCTTCAGTGACCCCCCCCAGCAACAGGATGCGCGCAGTCATTGCACACCCGCCTGGCCGACGATGCCGCCTTGGCGGTCGATGGCGAACACTTCCACGTGCACCTGCGCCGGCACGACGCTACGGGCGAAGGCCAGGGCGTGGGCACACACCGCGTCACCCAGGGCAATGCCGGCCGCATGAGCCAGGGCGAGCGCTTGCTGGCTGGTGTTGGCGCTGCTGATGGCAGCCTGCAACGCCTCGTCAGCGCCAATGTCTGCGGCCCAACCTGCCAGTTGCGGCAAGTCGATGCTGGAGTGACGGCTGTGCAGGTCCATGTGCCCGGCGGCCAGTTTGCTGATCTTGCCGAAGCCGCCGCACAGGGTCAGGCGCGGCACCGGTACCTTGCGCAGGTGCTTGAGCACCGCGCCGACGAAATCGCCCATTTCGATCAGGGCGATTTCCGGCAGACCGTAGACGCGGCGCATGGTGTCTTCGCTGGCATTGCCGGTGCACGCGGCTATGTGCGTGTAGCCATTGGTGTGGGCCACGTCGATGCCTTGGTGGATCGAGGCAATGTAGGCCGCGCAGGAGAACGGCCGCACGATGCCGCTGGTGCCGAGGATCGACAGCCCACCGAGAATGCCCAGACGCGGGTTCATGGTTTTCAGGGCCAGTTGCTCACCACCTTGCACATTGACCGTGACCTCGAAGCCGCCAAGGTAGCCGCACGCGTCGGCAAGGTGTTGCAGGTGTTCACTGATCATGCGCCGAGGCACCGGGTTGATGGCCGGTTCACCCACCGCCAGCACCAGCCCCGGCCGGGTCACCGTGCCCACGCCGCTGCCGGCGACAAAACCAATGCCAGGTTCTGCCAGCAGGCGCACCTGGCTATAGAGCAGGGCCCCGTGGGTCACGTCCGGGTCGTCACCCGCATCCTTAAGGGTGCCGGCCTCGGCGCACTCGCCGATCAGGCGGCAGAATTCCAGGCGCATCTGCACAACCTTGCCTTTGGGCAGGGTGATGTCCACTGCATCATCACGCTGCCCGGTGAGCAGCAGCTTGGCCGCTGCCAGGCTGGTGGCGGTGGCGCAGCTGCCGGTGGTAAGGCCGCTGCGCAGAGGCGCGGGCTGTTCGCGGGTTTCTTCACGCATCGGCGGGTTTCAGCACTTCCAGAAGGGTGATCGGCAGCGCCTGGCGCCAGGTGTCGAACGCACCCAAGGGCTGGGCATGAGCGACATGGATACGGGTCAGCTCACCACCGTGCTGTTCGCGAAAGTGCGCCAGGGTCAGTTCGCTTTGCAGGGTGACGGCGTTGGCCACCAGGCGGCCGCCGGGGCGCAGGCTTGCCCAGCACAGGTCCAGTACACCTGTGCGGGTAACGCCGCCTCCGATGAAGATCGCATCCGGTTGTTCCAGGCCTTGCAGCGCCGCTGGCGCTTGGCCGCGAACCAGTTGCAGGCCGGGTACACCCAGTGCATCGCGGTTATGCTCAATCAAACCCTGGCGACCTTCGTCGGCCTCGATGGCCAGGGCACGGCATGACGGATGGGCGCGCATCCATTCGATGCCGATCGAGCCGCAACCCGCGCCCACATCCCACAACAGTTCGCCAGGCTGCGGTGCCAGGCGCGCCAGAGTGATGGCGCGGACATCACGCTTGGTCAACTGGCCATCGTGCCGGAATGCGGCGTCCGGCAACCCGGCCAGCCGGTGCTGGCGGGGGGCATCCGGTGTAGCCAGGCATTCGATGGCGACCAGGTTGAGCGCCGCGATACCGGTGTGCGGCCAGTCCTGGGCGGTGCCGGCCAGTGCACGTTCGTCCACGCCCCCCAAGTGCTCGAACACCTGCAGGCGGCTTGGGCCGAAGCCGTGCTCGCGCAGCTGCGCGGCAATTGCCGCCGGGCTGTCGCCATCGTTGCTCAGCACCAGCAGGCGCATGCCGCTGTACAAGTGGGCATTGAGCGCCGCCAGGGGGCGGGCCACCAGCGACACCACCTGCAGGTCCTGCAGCGGCCAGCCCAGGCGGGCAGCGGCCAGGGCGCTGGAAGAGGGCATCGACAGCACGCGCATTTCTGCAGCAGGCACCTGGCGCGCCAGGCTGGCGCCGACGCCGTAGAACATAGGGTCACCGCTGGCCAGTACGCACACCGGCTCGCCGCGCAGGTTCAACACCGGGGCCAACGAGAACGGGCTGGGCCAGGCCAGCTGTTCAGCGGTCACGCAACGTGGCAGCAAGGCCAGCTGGCGCGGGCTGCCGAAGACCCGCCCAGCGCCCAGCAGGGCGCGCCGGGCCTGTTTGCCCAGGCCGCTGAAGCCGTCTTCGCCGATGCCTACTACTGTCAGCCAGGGTGTCATGTATTTCGATCCGCCATTTTTGGGGCCGCTTCGCGCCCCTTCGCGGGCAAGCCCGCTCCTACAGATACCGGGCAGCCTGTGCAGCCTGCAGTGATCCTGTGGAAGCGGGCGAGCCCGCGAAGAAGGCGACGCGGTCCTGAATTTCTACTTAATCGCCGAGGATGCTCGACCACCGGCTTTTCATGCCACCGGACAAAGCAGGCATAATACCGCGCCTTCTACACTCAAGCGCACTTTCACAGATTGCCGGACACCCCATTGACCCAGGCCGAAGCCCCCACTGTCATCCCTCGTCCCTCGGCCTGCCCGGGGTTGTGGCGTATCGTCAGTGCCCGTGATGGCGGCATCTGCCGTATCAAGCTGCCGGGTGGCCTGCTGCTGGCCGAGCAGGCCGAAGCCGTGGCGGCGGCGGCCGAGCGCTTTGCTGGCGGCGTGATCGAGGCCACCAACCGTGGCAACCTGCAGATTCGCGGCATTGGCAGCGAGCATCGCGCTTTGGTCGAGGCACTGCTCGCAGCTGGCCTGGGACCACGCGATGCCGCGGGTGACGATGTGCGCAACGTGATGCTCAGCCCGCTGGCCGGGCATGACCCGCTCATGCTGCTGGACGCCAGGCCGCTGGCCGGGCAGATCCTCGACCTGTTGGAAGGCACCCCGCGCTTTCACCAGCTGTCGGCCAAGTTCGCTGTGCAGCTGGATGCAGGCGAGCGCCTGGCGATGCTCGAGCACCCTCATGACCTGTGGCTGTCGCCCCTGCACCTGGACCAGCAGACCTGGCTGGCGTTTGGCCTGGCAGGTTGCCCGGCAGAGGGCCAGGCGCTCGGTGCGGTGCCGCTGGCGCAGGGCCTGATGCTGGTGCGCGCCGTCCTGGAGCACTTCCTCGATCTGGCATCCCCCACGCACACGCGCATGCGCCAGCTGCTTGAGGTGTACCCGACAGCCGATTTTGTCGCTGGGCTCGGCCTGGATATCCGCCGCGATGCTGCCGTGCTCACCTGGCGGCGTGAACCGCACCGCGCCTCGTGGTTGGGCAGATTGCCCCAGGCGCAGGGTATTGCCCTTGGCGCTGCCCCGCCGCAAGGCCGCCTGACCCCCGCGATGCTGCGTGGCGCCGCACGTATTGCCCGTGAACTGGGCGATGCCAGCATGCGCCTTAGCCCTTGGCAAAGCCTGGTGCTGACCAACCTGCAAGCGCAGCACATCGATCAGGCCCTGGCCGAACTGTCTGCGTTGGGGTTGCTGTGCCACGACCATGAACCCCTGGCGCGTATCAGCGCCTGCACCGGTGCCAGCGGCTGCGCCAAGGCCCTTGCCGAGACCAAGGCTGACGCCGTTGTCCTGGCCGCGTTGTTGGGCCCTGGCGTGCCTGCCAGCGTGCACCTGTCCGGCTGCCCCCGTTCCTGCGCCGTGGCCCATGTTGCCCCGGCCACCTTGCTGGCCCGTTCGCCGGGCCGTTACGACCTGTACCTGCGTGATGCGCGCCAGCCGGGTTTCGGTGCCCTGCGCGCCACCGACCTTACCTTGAATGAAGCAGGCGCCATGCTCGACCTGCCGACGGAGCACCTTGATGATTGACTACATCCGCGATGGTCAGGAGATCTATCGCAATTCCTTCCGGATCATCCGCGAGGAAGCCCGACTCGAGCGGATCCCCGCAGACCTCGAAAAGCTCGCCGTGCGCGTGATCCACGCCTGTGGCATGGTCGATGCCATCAATGGCCTGCAGTTCTCCGAAGGTGCCGGCCGGGCCGGGCGCGAGGCGCTGCTTAACGGCGCGCCGATCCTGTGCGATGCGCACATGGTGGCCGAAGGCATCACCCGGGCCCGCCTGCCAGCCGACAACAAAGTCATCTGCACCCTGCGCGACCCAAGCGTGCCGGGCCTGGCCAAAGATGCCGGCAACACACGTTCGGCCGTAGCCCTGGAGCTGTGGCGCCCGCACCTGGAAGGCAGCGTGGTGGTAATCGGCAATGCCCCTACCGCGCTGTTCTATCTGCTGGAAATGCTCGACGCCGGTGCGCCCAAGCCGGCGCTGATCCTCGGTTTCCCGGTCGGTTTCGTCGGGGCTGCCGAGTCCAAGGCCATGCTCGCCGCCGACAGCCGTGGCGTGCCGTTCGTGATCATGCAAGGCCGCCTGGGCGGCAGCGCGATGGCCGCCGCGGCGGTCAACGCCCTGGCCACGGAGGTGGAATGATGGCCCCGCGCGGACGACTGCTTGGCCTGGGCGTGGGCCCTGGCGATCCTGAACTGATTACCCTCAAGGCCCTGCGCCTGTTGCGTGAGGCACCGGTGGTCGGCTACTTCGTGGCCAAGGGCAAGCGTGGCAATGCCTTCGGCATTATCGAGGTGCACCTGCAGCCCGAGCAGACCTTGCTGCCGCTGGTCTACCCGGTCACCACCGAAGTGCTGCCGGCGCCGCTGTCCTATGAGCAAGTGATCAGCGACTTCTACGACGAGGCCAGCGTCCAGGTGGCCGAGCACCTGGATGCCGGCCGCGACGTGGCGGTGATTTGCGAAGGCGACCCGTTCTTCTATGGCTCCTACATGTACTTGCATGACCGCCTGGCGCAGCGCTACGAGGCAGAAGTGATCCCCGGTGTCTGCTCCATGCTCGGTGGCGCTTCGGTGCTGGGGGCACCGCTGGTGTACCGTAACCAGAGCCTGTCGGTGTTGTCCGGCGTGTTGCCCGCTGAAGAGCTCAAGCGCCGTCTGGCCGACGCCGATGCAGCGGTGATCATGAAACTTGGGCGCAACTTCCCCAAGGTGCGCGAAGTGCTGGCCGACCTGGGCCTGGATGGGCGTGCGCTGTATGTGGAACGGGCGACCATGGCCAACCAGAAGATCGTGCCGCTGGACCAGGTCGACCCGCAGTCGTCACCCTACTTCTCGCTGATCATCGTGCCGGGGGAAAAATGGCAGGGCTGAACATGCGCAGGGCACCGGCCATCGTCATTCTCGGCCCGGGCAGCCTGGCGACGGCGCAGCGTATCCAGGCCTGTTATCCACAGGCCACGATCCATGGCCTCGAGGGGCGTGTCGAGGGTGCGGACCAGTCGTACGCGTCGTTCGGCGATACCCTGCGCGGGTTGTACCAGCAAGACACGCCGATCATTGCGTTGTGCGCCGCGGGTATCGTCATCCGCAGCCTGGCCAGCCTGCTCAGCGAGAAGGGCAGCGAGCCGCCGGTACTGGCCGTGGCCGAGGATGGTAGTGCGGTAGTGCCGTTGCTCGGAGGCCTCGGCGGGGTGAACGTGATGGCACGCGAAATCGCTGACGCACTGGGCGTTTCCGCCGCCATCACTACCAGTGGCGAGTTGCGCTTCGGGACTTGCCTGCTGAACCCGCCGCAGGGCTATGCATTGGCCGACATCGAGCAAGGCAAGCGCTTTGTATCCGACCTGTTGGCGGGTGAGTCTGTGCGCATCGAAGGTAACGCCCCGTGGTTGCAGCTGGCGCAGTTGCCCGCCAGCGAAGCGGCGCAGCGCACCATCCATGTGGGGCATCAGGCGCGCCCGGCCAACCGCGACGAGCTGCTGATCCACCCGCGCCTGGTGGTCGTGGGCGTTGCAGGTGGCAATCTGCACAGTATTCGCGCAGCACTGCAGCAGGCCGGCATTGCCGAGCCCTCGGTAGCCTGCGTGCTGGCCGACGAGCGAACCATGGCCGACAGCGCGTTGCAAGAAGCTGCGCAGGCCCTGGGTGTCCCCTTGCGCTTCGCTACCCGCTCTGGCGATGTGGCCAGCATGGTCGCTGCGGCGGTGCCCGATGCCGAGTTGATAGCGCTTGAAGAAGTCGTGGTCGCGGTGGCGCCTGCCCCGGTCGACGTAGCGCAGGTCGGCCGCCGTCGCGGTCGCCTGGCGGTCATCGGCCTTGGCCCAGGTGCGGCGGAGCTGATGGTGCCGGCGGTCAAGGCCGAACTGGCGCAGGCCGAAGATGTGCTCGGTTACGAAACTTACGTGCGCATGGCTGGCCCGTTCCGCCGCGACCAGGTGCTGCACTGCACCGACAACCGCGAAGAGATGCAGCGTGCCAGACATGCCTTCGAACTGGCGGCCCAAGGCCGTTCGGTGGTGGTGGTCTCTTCGGGTGACCCGGGCGTTTTCGCCATGGCTGCTGCGGTGCTCGAAGCATTGCACGAATCCAGCGACCCCACCTGGCATCGCGTTGACCTGCAGATCTTGCCGGGGGTTTCAGCCTCGCTGGCAACCGCCGCCCAGGCAGGTGCACCGCTGGGGCATGACTTCTGCGTGATGTCGCTGTCGGACAACCTCAAGCCCTGGTCGATCATTGAAAAACGCCTGGACCTGGCTGCCCAGGCCGACCTGGTGCTGGCCTTTTACAACCCGATCTCCAAGGCCAGGCCACACCAGCTCGGTGTGGCCCTGGAGGTTGTGCGTCGACACCGTGACGGGAATACGCCTGTAGTCCTAGGCCGTGACATCGGTAGGCCGGGGCAGACGCTGAAGGTAGTCACCTTGGCCGAACTGCTGCCAGAAATGGTCGACATGCGCACCATGGTGCTGGTTGGATCTTCCACTACCTGCACTTTCGACCGCGCAGCTGGCGGGGTTTGGGTGTATACCCCGCGCTGGTATGGCGCAAAGCCGTAAGCGGCGGTAGCGCGGGCAGATGAGGAACTGCTTCGTGGCAGATTGAGGTAAAGGTCGTAGGTAGGTTTGCGGCTGGAGCTATTTGGCTCCGACCGTACCCTTCCTGGAGACCTTTCCCATGACGACCGATAAAGAGAAGCTGCAGCTTCAGGTTCTGCCGGACAAGAATCTGTTCGTGTTCCCCGACCTGATGGGTGAGCAAAACCGCGATGCTGCAAAGGCTTGTCATGCCCTGGCAACGCAAGGTGCCAACAAGCAGCATGACCCTATCCGTGAAACGCAACTCTGGTTCAAACACTACATCTACCTGATGTCCAAGATGGGCTGGGCGCCGACCAATGTCGATGTACAGCAGGTCACTGAACGCAATATGCGCCTTGAGATCAGCAACTTGCTGGGCAAGGGCCTGCAGGCGGCATATGGCGTTTTCACTGGTGATGTGGCAACCGCCCTGGACAATCTCGGCAAAACGGTTGTTTCAGCCTTGGCCGCCAGCACCAAAAACGTCGAGTTGCTCGACCGCAGGTCGGTTGAAGATGACCGAACCGGGCTGAGCCTTACCAAGTGCGAGCAGACGGACGGCGGCCAAGTGGCGATGCTGGTCAGTGCGATCCAAACCGACGCCAAGCCTGACAAGGCTGCCAACTATCTGCTGTTCAAGTGGGAAAGCAACGGTACTTCCAACTTTGCTTGTGGTGCGGTGTTGAATTTCGATAAGCGCCAATATGACAAAGTTCGCGCCATTGTAGAAACCAAACTTGACGACAATGCCCTGCAGGTCCTGCTTGCACTGGAACTCTGACCATGAAGTTGGCCTGTCGACACGGCGTCGACGGGCTTGGAGGGCATACTGATGCAAGCCAATTACACTTTGTGGTTGAACGGCAATAGCTTGGTATTGATCAACAACAATGTCAGTGCTTCACGAGCAGAAGCACTGTTGGATGTTCAGCTGGCAGCCTACCTGACCGCTAACAAGGGGCACGCCATTCAGGACGCTGATTGGCACAAGGACTATCTGCGAATTCAGGGTAACTTCGGCTGCACTGTCGCGACCTTGCATTCCGGCGCCGTGCCTGCTGCAACCGCAGTGGCCTGTGAACCGTGGAGCATGCTGCGGGCCAAGCTCTTGGCAGGTGTGCCCAGCGCCCTGCAGGGGCCGGTAGCCAGATGCCTCGACGCCTACTCCGACCAACCAGACGATGCCATGGAACAGTTGTTATGGGCGGAATGTGTTCGGCCCCCGGACGATGAAGGCGTGAGCCATGTGCGTATGGAGTTGCGCCTGATACTGGCCGATTCAGGCGTCATCAGTACCGAGTTGGGCTTTAGCACAGCAGAGCATCTGGCGATGGATTGGCTGTGGCAGCCGCTGAATCTTTCAAGAGCCCATGCCACTCAGCAGTTCGATGCCAATTATTTCACCCATGAAAAAGTGATCAGTTCGATAAGTCCGGGCTTGCATGATGCTATCAAGGTCAAGCAATTGCAGTACCGCAGCCAGGTCAAACTTGCCACAACATCAGGAGTCGAAAATGAGTGAGTTCAATCAAGGTGTCGCCAGTGGCAAACTCGTCCACAGCAGCCTGCTGTCATTCTTGCCAGGTGTTAGCCGCGAAGCCCGTGACGACATCCTGTTGGCCAATGCGTTTGCCCAGCAAGTAGCCTGGGGGGACTTTAACGAAGGCCTGGAGCCGGACTGGTTCAGGAACTACTGGCGTAACCTTGCGTTTCTGGGCTTTGATGGCAAGCTCGCGCCCACTGCGACTCGACCGGGGCCCGACAGGGCCAGCCTTGCCGAGCAGGCGCTTGCCCAGGTTCGCCAGAAAGGCTCCGCCGGTCATTATCAATCTGCCCAGTCGTCGCTTCAGGCGCTGCGCAATGACAGCCAGGCACTGACCGCGTTTGAATCCAGGGCAGTCTCCAAAGCGGTCGGGCGCTTTCAGTTGCTGCCATGCTCACAGCAGTCGAGCGGCTTCATCGACATGGTGTTGGTCCACATGGAAATGTCGATGAAAAAGACCTCCAGGGACTTCCTGTTCATGCAGTTGAACAGTGAAGTAAAAATCCTGGACATGCGTGTCGAAGTGATCCACTTCAACTTGCAGGGGTTCCGCGAAGACTACCGCAAGCGGGCCCAGGCCAGTGTCGACAAGCAAAATGGCAAGGCTATCCTTGAGCTGCAGTTGTAGGCCTGCGGCCTACCGATCTGGACAGCTTAGGCTCTGCCCCCTAGGGCAGCAGGTAACCGCGAATCCCGGTAAAGATGATCTGTGCTGCCAGGGCGCAGACGAATAGGCCCATCAGGCGGCTGACGATTTGCAAACCCTGGTCACCGAGCAGGCGCTCGATACCGTGCGATAGATACAGCACCAGCCCTACGGTGAAGCTGGCCAGGGCAATGCTGACGATGGCCAGCAGTTTTTCATCCCAGTGTGGCTGGCTCACCCCCATCACCAACAGGGCACCGATGGTACCGGGGCCAACGGTCAGCGGAATGGTCAGCGGGACGATGGTCACATCCTGCTGCACGTTGTCGGCTTGTACCGCCGGCTTGCCCTGGGCCATGCCCAGGGCCGAAATGAACAGCACGCTGCCGGCACCGATGCGGAAGGCATCGGCGGTGATGCCGAATATTCCGAAGATCGCGCGCCCGAACAGGTAGAGCATCACGCTGGCGACCAAGGCTGCGAACGCGACCTTCCAGGCCAGTTGCTTGCGCTCCTTGCTGGAGTGGCCGCGGGTCAGGCTGATGAAACACGACAGCACGAAGAACGGGCTGTAGAGCACGAGCATTTTCAGGTAGACGCTGAACAACTCATGGAGCATGAGCAGTGTTCCTTGGGTTTATGCCGGCGCAGCCTTGTGTCGCGAGGCCGCTCCTGCAAGAGCATTGGATATCGGTCAGGACGTATGTGCCGGGTCCACCTTGGCTTCCCGGTGATTGGCCCAGTATTGAATCAGCTCACGCAACTGCGACAACTCCACCGGCTTGGCCATGTGTCCGTCCATGCCTGCCAGCCGCGCGCGCTCCTTGTGTTCGGCCAGTATGTGCGCTGTCAGTGCCACCACCGGCGTGCGCTGGCGCTGGTTTTCAGCTTCCCAGGCCCGCAACTGCTGGGTGGCCGAGAAACCGTCCAGTATCGGCATCTCGCAGTCCATCAACACCAGGTCATAATGCTGCGCTTTCATTGCCTGCAAGGCCTCTTCGCCATTGCAGGCGGTATCGGGCTTGAGGTTGAGCTTGCCGAGCATGCTGCGGATCACCTTGGTCGAGATGCTGTTGTCTTCGGCGACCAGCACGCGGAAGTCGCCTGGCAGGTCCAGCGCCTGCGGGATGCCAGGCAGGCTGGCAGGCATCGCCTGTTCGCGGCCGCGCTGGGCCAGCTCCTCGGCCAGGGTGGTCTTCAATGTATAACCAGCCACCGGCTTGGCCAGTATTCGCTTGACCCCGGCGTTGCGCGCGATGACTTTGCTCGGTGCATTGCTGATGCCGGTGAGCATCACCACCAGGATGTCGTGGTTCAGGCTCGGGTCTTCCTTGATCTTGGCGGCCAGCTGCATGCCGGTCATGCCGGGCATGTTCTGGTCCAGCAGCACCGCGTCGAAGTAGTCGCGCAGGTGTGCCTTGGTGCGCAAAAGGGCCAGAGCCTCCTTGCCGGACGGCACCGCGCTGACGTTCATGCCCCAGGCGCTGCACTGCTGTACAAGCACCTTGCGGCACGTGTCGTTGTCGTCCACTACCAGCACGCGGGCATCGCGCAACGGGCTGTCGAGGTCCGCCGGTGGCTGTTCCAGGCGTGAAGGGTCCAGCGGCAAGGTCAGCCACAAGGTGTTGCCCATGCCGGTGCTGCTCTTGATGCCGAACTCGCCCTGCATCAGACCGATCAGCTGTTTGGCGATGACCAGCCCCAGGTGGCCGCCCAGCTTGTTGCTGGAAAGGAAGTGGTGGCTGTGCAGCTCGGCCTGCAGCAAGGCTTCACGGTCGGCGGCGGGCAACGGCTCGCCGCTGTCCTGCACGGCGATACGCAGGCGTGGCACCTCGCCGCGTTGATCAAGCGCAACCACCAGCAGGATCTCGCCCTGGTCGGTGTTTTTCAGGGCGTTTTCCAGCAGGCTCGACAAGGCCTGGCGCAGGCGCGTCGGGTCTCCGCTGATGACCCGCGGTACTTGTGGCTGGGTGAAGCTGATCAGCTCGATGTTCTGTTGCTCGGCCTTGGCGCGGAAGATGTTCAGGCAATCTTCGATCAGCGCGTTAAGGTCGAACTGCACATCATCCAGCTCGATCTGCCGGGATTCCAGCTTGGAAATGTCCAGAATTTCGTTGATCAGCGTCAGCAGCTCGTTGCCCGCGCTGTGGATGGTCTGCACATAATCTCGTTGCTTCACCGACAGCGGTGTGCCCAGCAGCAGTTCAGTCATGCCGAGCACGCCGTTCATCGGGGTGCGGATTTCGTGGCTGATCTTGGCCAGGAACTCGGCTTTGGCGTTGATTTCTGCATCGCTGGCGGCCAGCGCACGGCTGGCGCTGAAGCGCTCCTCGCTTATGCGCCGCAGCCGTTCACTGACCGCCAGGTTGAGCAGCAGGCCGCTGACCACGGTCAGGCCCAGCAGGATACACAGCAGCCAGGGTGTCGAGGTGCGTGTCAGGCCCAGCAGGGCTGGCAGCAGTACCAGGCCTCCGAGGTTGAACACCACCATGGCCAGGCTGAACAGGCGACCGGGTGCATAACCCTTGTACCAGTGGTAGCTGCTGACCAGCAGCATGCTCACGCTGCCCAGCGCCATCAGGGCGTAGGTCATCAGGTTCAGTGGCAGGGTATCGATGAACAGCAGCACCAGCCCACTGAGCCCGACAATCAGCATCTCACCTTGCAGCAGGCGGTTAAGCCGGGGCGAATTGCACGGCGAAAAGAAATGTTGGGTGAAATACAACCCGGACAGGCCGGCCAGGACCAGCGTCAGATAGGCGGCAGGCGTTTGCGCACTGTGCCACACATGCCACCAAGGGCCGCTGAGGTTCAGCAGGATCAGGCCGCTGAGCAGCATCAGGCCGTGGTACAGCGCCAGGATCAGGGTGGTGCTGGAGCGGGTGTAGAGGAAGCGGATCAGGTTGTGCATGATCAGCATGATCAGACCGCCGAACAGCATGCCGAACAGCAGCGGCTGGCGTTGGTCAGAGGCTGCCTCGGCCGCAGGCTCAAGGCTGATGGCCGGACGCAGCTGGTGCTCTGAGACCAGGCGCAGGTAGATGTCCAGCGGTTGCCTGCTGTTGGGCAGGGGCAATACATGGTCGCTGCCTCGCAGGGTCGGGCTGGCATTGCCGGCCTGGTGCCCGTGGTGCAGCTGACGCAGAAGTTGTTCGCCTTCGAGGGCATAGAGGTCCAGGCCAGAAAGGTCCGGGGCAAATACCCGCAGCAGTTGCTCCTGGTCACCTGGTGCCAGACGATAGTGCAGCCACAAGGCCTGTCCAGCCGGGGCAGCATCAAGGTCGGCGAGAGGCAGTGGGCTGAACTGGTTGCGATAGCGCTCGGAGCGCACATCGCTCAGTTGCAGGTTGGCCTGTTCGTCGAGCAGAACGGTCCAGCCACCGTCATGTTCGGCCGCAGCCGGAAACATGCAGAGCAGGGTCAGCAAGCTGACGATCAGAGCTGAGGCAATCCGAAGCCGACGCACTACGAAATCCCTTCTTGGCCGATGTGCCGGGTACTCACTATGCGCGGCGCGCCAAGTCGAAGGCAAGGCCCATTCCGGGCCCTGTCGACGAGCCGGATGCCGCAGGCTGAAACCGCTACGGCATACCGGTAGTACTTACTGCTGGTGCTCACCGCGCTCGCGGGCGATGGCCCGATAGCCGATGTCGGAACGGTAGAAGCTGCCGTTCCAGCTGACTTCCTTGGCCAGGCGATAAGCCTGCTGCTGCGCGTCGGCAACGGTGCTGCCCATGGCGGTGGCACACAGCACGCGCCCGCCGTTGGTGGTTACCTTGCCATCCTTGAGCGCAGTACCGGCATGGAATACCTTGCCTTCGATCTTGGCGGCAGCGTCCAGGCCGTTGATCACGTCGCCCTTGGCGTAGTCGCCCGGGTAACCGCCCGCGGCCAGGACCACGCCCAGGCTCGGGCGCGGGTCCCACTGTGCTTCGACCTTGTCCAGTGCCTTGGCGAATGCAGCTTCCACCAGCAGGACCAGGCTCGACTCCAGGCGCAGCATGACCGGCTGGGTTTCCGGGTCGCCGAAGCGGCAGTTGAACTCGATGACCTTGGGGTTGCCCGCCTTGTCGATCATCAGGCCGGCGTAGAGGAAGCCGGTGTAGACGTTGCCTTCCTCGGCCATGCCGCGCACGGTTGGCCAGATCACCTGGTCCATCACGCGCTGGTGCACGTCGGCGGTAACGACCGGGGCAGGGGAGTAGGCGCCCATGCCGCCCGTGTTCGGGCCGGTATCCTGGTCGCCGACGCGCTTGTGGTCCTGGCTGGTGGCCATGGGCAGCACATTGTGGCCGTCGACCATGACGATGAAGCTGGCTTCCTCGCCGTCGAGAAACTCTTCGATCACGACACGCGAACCTGCTTCACCGAAGGCGTTGCCAGCCAGCATGTCACGCACGGCGGCTTCGGCTTCTTCCAGCGTCATGGCGACGATCACGCCCTTGCCAGCCGCCAGGCCATCGGCCTTGATCACGATTGGCGCGCCTTTTTCCTGCAGGTAGGCCAGCGCTGGCTCGATCTCGGTGAAATTCTGGTAGTCGGCGGTCGGGATCTTGTGACGCGCCAGGAAATCCTTGGTGAAGGCCTTGGAGCCTTCCAGCTGGGCCGCGCCCTTGGTTGGGCCGAAGCAGTCCAGGCCGCGGCTGCGGAACAGGTCGACCACGCCGATAACCAGCGGTGCTTCCGGGCCGACGATGGTCAGGTCGACGTTTTTCTCGGCGAAGTCGGCCAGTTGCTCCAGGGCACACACGTCGATGGCGACGTTCTCGCACTTGGCTTCAATGGCGGTACCGGCGTTGCCCGGGGCAACGAAGACTTTCTCGACGCGTGGGTCCTGGGCGACTTTCCAGGCCAGGGCGTGCTCACGGCCGCCGCTGCCGATGATCAAAACTTTCATGTCAAAACCTCGATTCAAGTGATCCCGTGGCTTGCGCCGAACACTGTGGGAGCGGGCTTGCCCGCGAATGCGGCGGTGAATCCACCATCGTATTCGCGGGCAAGCCCGCTCCCACAGGATCTCGACTCGCCTCGGGATCCGCGTAATTAGTGGCGGAAGTGACGCATGCCAGTGAAGACCATCGCGATGCCGGCCTCGTCGGCAGCAGCGATGACTTCAGCATCACGCATCGAACCACCCGGCTGGATCACGGCGCTGATACCCACTTTAGCTGCATTGTCGATGCCGTCACGGAACGGGAAGAATGCATCCGACGCCATGACCGCGCCCTGCACCTGCAGGCCAGCGTGCTCGGCCTTGATTGCAGCGATGCGGGCGGAGTTGACGCGGCTCATCTGGCCGGCGCCGACGCCGATGGTCTGGCGCTGCTTGGCGTAGACAATGGCGTTGGACTTGACGAACTTGGCCACTTTCCAGGCGAATACCAGGTCGTGGATCTCTTGCTCGGTCGGGGCACGCTTGGTGACGATCTTCAGGTCATCGGCGGTGATCATGCCGATATCGCGGCTTTGCACCAGCAGGCCACCGTTGACGCGCTTGAAGTCCCAACCGGCAGCGCGCTCGGCTGGCCACTCGCCGCACTCCAGCAGGCGTACGTTCTGTTTGGCAGCCACCACCTCGCGGGCGGCCTGGGAGATTTTCGGGGCGATGATCACTTCGACGAACTGGCGGTCGACAATGGCCTTGGCGGTTTCGCCGTCCAGTTCACGGTTGAATGCGATGATGCCGCCGAACGCCGATTCGGTGTCGGTCGCGTAGGCCAGGTCGTAGGCTTTGCGGATGCCGCCTTCGTCTTCCGGTACTACCGCCACGCCGCACGGGTTGGCGTGCTTGACGATGACGCAGGCCGGCTTGACGAAGCTCTTTACGCATTCCAGCGCGGCGTCAGTGTCGGCCACGTTGTTGAATGACAGTTCCTTGCCTTGCAGCTGGACAGCGGTGGAAATGCTGGCTTCGCCTTTCTTGGCTTCTACATAGAACGCCGCGCTCTGGTGCGGGTTCTCGCCATAACGCATTTCCTGTGCCTTGACGAACTGGCTGTTGAAGGTGCGCGGGAATTCGCTGCGCGCCTCAGTGCTCAGGGTGTCCTTGGCCTGGTCGATGGTGCCCATGTAGTTGGCGATCATGCCGTCGTAGGCGGCAGTGTGCTCGAACGCCTTGAGCATCAGGTCGAAGCGCTGGGCATAGGTCAGGCCACCGGCCTTGAGGCCTTCGACGATGCCGGCGTAGTCGCTGGCGTTGACCACGATGGCCACGTCCTTGTGGTTCTTGGCTGCCGAACGGACCATGGTCGGGCCGCCGATGTCGATGTTCTCGATGGCGGTCGGCAGGTCACAGCCAGGCTTGGAAATGGTGGCTTCGAACGGGTACAGGTTGACCGCAACCAGGTCGATCGGCTTGATGCCGTGCTCGTTCATGATGGCGTCGTCGGTGCCACGACGGCCGAGGATACCGCCGTGGATCTTCGGGTGCAGGGTTTTGACCCGGCCATCCATCATTTCGGCGAAGCCGGTGTAGTCGGCCACTTCCACCGCGTTTACGCCGTTGTCCTTGAGCAGCTTGTAGGTGCCGCCGGTGGACAGGATCTCGACACCGAGCTGCTGCAGCTCACGGGCGAATTCGAGGATACCGGTCTTGTCGGAGACGCTGATCAGGGCGCGGCGGACTGGCAGGCGGGTAGTCTGGTCGGTCATTTCGGGTTCCAATAACGCGGTGGAGTCAGCAAAAAAGGCGCCTCTGTTCAGGGAGTCGCCTTTTCTGGATGGGATTCTGGCTTACAACAAGTCGTACTGCTTGAGCTTCTTGCGCAGGGTGCCTCGGTTCAGCCCGAGCATCTCGCTGGCCTTGGTCTGGTTGCCCTTCACGTAGTTCATCACGCTTTCGAGCAGGGGCGCCTCGACTTCGGAGAGCACCAGGTTGTACACGTCCGTCACGGTCGCGCCTTCCAGGTGGGCGAAGTAGTTGTGCAGCGCCTTCTCGACGCTGTCGCGAAGGGTCTGGCCCTCTTCGCTCGGCGTGTTGAGGTGCTGTTTCAGGTTGGCGTTGTCGCTCACGGGCGTTGTTCCACTCACAAATGTCTCGGTCATCATCGTCATGCGGCCACCCCTTGTCCGTCCTCTGTCTCAAGGCTCTGTCGACGTTCGCTGAAAAACGCGCGAACGTTGGCGCACTGCGCTTGTGTGTCTTCCAAAGCGTTGAACCGGGCGCGAAACTCCTTGCCGCCGGGTCGTGTTGCCAGGTACCAGCCAACGTGCTTGCGGGCGATACGTACGCCCATCACATCGCCATAGAAGGCATGCAGCGCGGCCAGATGCTCCAGCAGGATGCGTTCCACTTCGTCCAGTTGCGGCGCTGGCAGATGTTCGCCAGTGCGCAGGTAATGCTCGATCTCGCGAAAGATCCATGGCCGCCCCTGGGCAGCCCGGCCAATCAACAGGCCATCGACCCCGGTGGTTTCCAGCACCGCCCGGGCCTTTTCTGGCGAGGTGATATCGCCGTTGGCAAAAACCGGGATTGACACCGCCTGCTTGATGGCAGCGATGGTGTCGTACTCGGCTTCGCCGGTGTACAGGTCGGCACGTGTGCGGCCATGCACCGCCAGCGCCTGGATGCCAGCCTGTTCGGCGATCTTCGCCACGTTCAGGCCGTTCTTGTTCGCCCGGTCCCAGCCGGTGCGGATTTTCAGGGTCACCGGTACGTCCACGGCGCTGACCACGGCGTGGAGGATCTCGCTGACCAAGGCTTCATCTCTCAATAAAGCAGAGCCTGCGGCTTTGTTGCAGACTTTTTTTGCCGGACAGCCCATGTTGATGTCGATGATCTGGGCACCTGCTTCGACATTGGCCTTTGCCGCCGCTGCCATCATCTGCGCATCACCGCCGGCGATCTGCACCGAGCGTGGCTCGGGATCACCTTCATGGATGCGGCGCAGGCTCGACTTGCGGCTGTTCCACAGGCTCATGTCGCTGCTTACCATTTCCGACACCACCATGCCGGCGCCCAGGCGCTGGCAAAGTGTACGGAAAGGCTGGTCCGTGACCCCGGCCATGGGCGCGAGGATCAGGTTGTTACGTAGTGTGTATTGGCCGATGCGTACCGCCGACATAGGTGATCCCTGTTGTGGGGCCGAATCTTGGAGTTCGAAAAAGGGTTGGCATGATACCCGCTCTCGATGACTGGATAAAGATGGATTTGGATAAAATCTGAACAGTTGTCGGCTTATGCCTTTGCGCTTCAAGCAGCAAGCGACAAGACGAAAAGCGGTCACGGTTGGGGCTTCTTGTCTTGTCGCTTGCTGCTGGCCGCTTGCCGCCTACTCCGGCGAACGGAAGCTCAGGCTGTAATTCACGGCCTTCGGCCCAGGGTCGAGGATGTCCAGGGCAATGTGGATTGGCGTCTGGCTGGGCATTTCGCCACGCCCTGCCAGTTCGCCCGACAGGTACTCGCTGGGCTTGAAGCGACGGCTGGCGATCAGTTGGCCATTGAGGTCGGCGAAGCGCAGCTCCAGCAATGGGAACGGCTGGGCGAACGGTGCGCGGTTGTAGATGATCGCGTCGACAATGAGTGCGCCCTTGAAGTCCGGGTGGCTGCGCACCACCAGATTGCTGCTCTTGATGCGTGCAATATCGACGCGGGTAGGCACCTGGCAACCGACCATCGGGCAGATCTGCTGGAAAATCGGCCGATACTGGTCCTGGCGGGCCATTTCGTCGAAATGGAACCACACGTACTGGAACGCCAGCAGGCCGGCAGCCAGCAGGGTCAGAAAGCCCCACAGCAGGCGCTTGCCCCAGTTGGGTGCGGGTTTTTCCCAGCCTAGCTGCAGCGGGTCGTCGACCACGTCGACCAGCGGCTCCTTGCGCGAGGGGCGCTCGGGTTTGCTGGCAAAGCCTGGTTCCAGGCGCTCTCCGGGCAGCGGCTCGACGGGTTCGTCGTCATGCGCCGACAGGCGCAGCGCCAGTGGTTCATCGTCGCGGGCGCTCAGGCCTTTTTCCGGGGTTTCGTCATCGCTGATGCGCAGCGGTTCGCTGAATGCGGGCTGGTCATCGCGTACGGCCGCACCGTGCACGGGGGGCTCGCCATCGATGTCCAGGTCAAGGTTGCTGCCCAGGGTAGGCTCGGTGCGTTCGCCGGGTGCAGGCTCCAGGTCGAGCTCCAAAGGTTCCGGTTCCAGCAGCACCGGGGTAGGCTCTGCCGGTTCCTGCGGCACGTAGGGCTCATCGGTAGCCGTGCCGAAAAGGTCTTCTGCGTGCTCGTCCGGGTGAAGTTCATCGCGCCGGGCCTGCAGGTTCTCATCCTGGCTGGCCGTGCGGGCCGGGGCCGGTTGGCCGCGACGCTCCAGGCGCTCCAGTTCCTTGTCGAGGTCGAGCTCGTCCAGCGCCTGGGCAGTCAGCGCCCAGTCCTGGTCAGGAGGGGTGCCGCGTACGCTGTCGGCGGGCTCTTGCGCCGGCTCGGCCAGTGGGGCGGCAGGCGCTGGAGGTACCGGTGCTGGCACCACGGGGGCGCTGGTGGTAGCGGCACGGTTTTGCTCCAGCAGCTGCTTGGCGGCATTGAATACCTGCAGACAGTGACCGCAGCGCACCACGCCACGCGCCACGCCCAACTGGTGGTGGGTGACGCGAAAGCTGGTCTGGCAATGCGGGCACTGGGTGACGAAACTGTCGGTCATGCGGCGATCCGGGGAGCTGTGCAGAAAAGTATTCTAGGCCCGCTTAGCGACGCCGACCACTGATGCGCACCCAGCCGTCGCGCACGACGATCGGGTCCAGTTCAAAGTCGGCGGCATAAGCGGCGGCCACGTCTTCACCTTGCTCGGCGAGGATGCCCGAAAGCGCCAGCAGACCACCTGGGCGAACCAGGCCGGACAACTGTGGCGCCAGCGACACCAGGGGGCCGGCGAGGATGTTGGCAACCAGTACGTCGGCCTGCATCGCCGGCATGTGCTCGGGCAGGTACAGCGCCAGTTTCTCGTCGGCAATGCCGTTGCGTTGGGCGTTGTCGCGCGAAGCCTCGATGGCCTGCACGTCGATGTCGGTACCTACCGCTTCGCGAGCGCCCAGCAGCAGCGCAGCGATGGCCAGGATGCCCGAACCGCAGCCAAAGTCCAGCACCTGGGTGCCTTCAAGCTGCTGGCCGTCGAGCCATTCCAGGCACAGGGCCGTGGTGGGGTGGGTGCCGGTGCCAAAGGCCAGGCCCGGGTCGAGCAGCAGGTTCACGGCGTCCTTTTCCGGGGCATCGTGCCAGCTGGGCACGATCCACAGGCGGCGGCCGAAGCGCATCGGCTGGAAGTTGTCCATCCAGCTGCGTTCCCAGTCCTGGTCCTCGATCACCTCGGCCTGGTGCTCGGGCAGCTCGGCGCCGGTCAGCAGGCGCAGGTGGGCGAACACCTGTTCAGGGTCGGCATCGGCCTCGAACAGCGCCAGCAGGTGAGTATGCGACCACAGCGGGGTGGTGTTGAGGTCTGGTTCGAAGATCGGTTGATCTTCGGCATCCATGAACGTGACCGAGACGGCGCCTACTTCAAGTAGCGCATCTTCATAGGTTTCGGCTTGTTCCGGGCTGATGGCCAGGCGTACTTGCAGCCAGGGCATGGCGGGCACCTTTGATAAATCGACAGGGGCAGCCCTAGGCTGCGCGAAGGCTGGCAGTTTACGCGAGTGCGGGGGATTTGTGGATCGGGGGCTGCACAGCAGCCCCCGGGCATGTATCAGACAAAACAGAGTGACAGCGACTCGGCTATATAAGCAGGTTTGTCTTCACCCTCAATCTCCAGCGTGGCAATCGCCTTGAGTAGCCACTGCCCCGGCTTTTTCTCCACCACCTCGCCCAGCTTTACCTTCAGCCGAACCCGGCTGTCGACCTTGACCGGCTGAATGAAGCGCACGCTGTCCAGCCCGTAGTTCACCACCATCTTCAACCCTTGCGGCAGGACGAGGATGTCCTCGATCAGCTTGGGGATCAGCGACAAGGTCAGGAAACCATGGGCGATCGTGCCGCCAAACGGGGTTTTTGCCGCCTTCTCAGGGTCGACATGGATGAACTGGAAATCGCCGGTCGCCTCGGCGAACAGGTTGATGCGCTGCTGGTCGATCTTCAACCACTCCGAGTGGCCCAGCTCCTTGCCAACGTACTGCGAAAGCTCTGTAACCGGTACATGGGGCATCGCGGACTCTCCGGGCTGTCAATTGGTACGAAAGTACAAGATCAGCACGGCGAACCGTTTCAGTCAAGTTGCCCGCTTTTCGGCGAATATCGGTCTGAAGCTGTGCGTGCTTATAATGGCGGCCATGCCCGAGGGAGATGCTTATGCTGTTGCGTGGTTTGACCTGGCTGGTCCTGTTCCAGCTGCTGGGGACGGCGATCAATCACCTGTTTGTGCCGTTTTTGCCCGGGCCGATCATCGGCCTGTTGTTGCTGCTGCTCTTCCTCATGGCCCGCGGTGAGGTCGGCAAGCCGCTGAACGAGGCCGCCAGCAGCTTGCTGCGCTATCTCCCGCTGCTGCTGGTGCCGCCGGCAGTCGGGGTGATGGTATATGCCAAGGACATTGCTGCCGACTTCTGGGCGATTTCCGGGGCCTTGCTGATCTCCTGCCTGGTGACCCTGGTATTCGTCGGTGTGCTGATGCAAAAGCTCATCCAGCGCCAGGGCAAGCGTGAGGAGCAGCCATGATGCTCGATTGGCAGGGCGCGCTCGATGCGGTCATTCATCACCCATTGTTCGGTATCGGCATCACGCTGGGGGCCTATCAGGTAGTGCTGGCAGCCTACGAGAAAACCCGCTGGATCTTCCTGCAACCTGTATTGGTATCGATGCTGCTGGTGATCGGTGTGTTGCTGCTGTGCGGCATCGATTACAGCGAGTACCGCAAAAGCACCGAAATCATGAACATCCTGCTGGGGCCCGCTACCGTGGCCCTGGCTGTGCCGCTCTATCTTAACCTGCGTCGCATCCGCCAGCTGTTCTGGCCTACATTTACTACGCTGGTAGTCGGAGGCCTGTTCGCCACGCTCTGCTGCCTGGTGCTGGGCTGGTGGTTCGGTGCCGAGCACATGATCCTGATGACCATGGCGCCGAAGTCCGTCACCTCGCCGATCGCCATGCTGGTGGCTGAGCAGATTGGCGGCGTGGCGGCCCTGGCCGCGGTGTTCGTGTTGATTACCGGGGTGATCGGGGCGATCTTCGGCCCGGCGTTGCTGAGCCGCTTCGGCGTGCACAGCCCTGAGGCGCGCGGCATGTCGCTGGGCGTGACCGCACACGCAGTGGGCACTTCGGTGGCCCTGCAGGAAAGTGACGAATGCGGCGCCTTTGCCGCGCTGGCGATGAGCCTGATGGGAGTGGCTACAGCGGTGTTCCTGCCGCTGGCAGTCAGCCTGGTGGCTTGAGGAATTGTGATGACGCTACCGCTGTTTCCGCTCAATACCGTGCTGTTTCCTGGCTGCTTTCTCGATTTGCAGATTTTCGAGGCGCGCTACCTGGACATGATCGGGCGCTGCATGAAGCAGGGCGAAGGGTTTGGGGTGGTGTGCATCCTTGAGGGCGAACAAGTCGGCAAGGCACCGCCGGTGGTCGCCTCGATCGGCTGTGAAGCGGTGATCCGCGACTTCGTGCAGCAGGATAACGGCTTACTGGGTATCCGCGTCGAGGGCGTGCGGCGCTTCAACCTGGAAAGCTCCGAGGTGCAGAAGGACCAGTTGCTGGTGGGCCAGGTGCAATGGCTGCCGGAGCAGGCAGACAGCCCATTGCTGGAAGCCGATGACGACCTGTTGGCGCTGCTGGTGGCTCTGGGTGAGCACCCCATGGTCGAAGCGCTGGGCATGCCGCGCCCGGTGGACGGGCGTCAGGCGCTGGCCAATCAGCTGGCGTATCTGTTGCCGTTCATGGAAGAGGACAAGCTGGACCTGCTGACCCTCGATTCGCCGCAGCAGCGGCTGGGGGAAATCCAGAAGCTGCTGGAGCGGATTCAGGGTGAATTGTTCGCCTGATGGTGCTGTATTGCCGGTGCCGGCCCCTTCGCGGGTAAACCCGCTCCTACAACGCGCGTAATACCCTGTGAACCACGCGATACCCATTGTAGGAGCGGGTTCACCCGCGAATAGGCCGGCACAGGCAACATCAATACTGATACCTGGCCAACGCCTGCGGCAACGCATGCATGGCGAAGAACGCCAGCAGCGCCACACATGCCGGCAACACCAGCCACCACACCCGTAGCGGCAGGGCTGGCAGGGGCTGCTGGCGTTGCACCAGTGTCAGGCTGAGTGCGCATACGCAACAGGCCAGAAGGGCCCCAGCCAGGATATCGGTTGGCCAGTGCGCCCCCAGGTACACCCGCGACAGGGCAATCGCCAGCGCTGGAATGCACCCCAGCATGACCCAGGTCAGGCGCATCCGGGGTGGCTGCCCACGCCCTGCCAGTACGGCCATTACCAGGAAGAACGCGAACGATGCCGAGCTGTGCCCGCTGGGCATGCTGTAGCTGGTCAGTGGATCGGTCAGTACTTCCGGCCTGGCTCGGGCAAATAGCCATTTCAGTGTGCCGTTGGCGATCGCCGTGCCCATCAACGCGCCCGCCGCGAAAAATGCGTGTCGCCACTGACGGGCAAGCAGCAGCAGGCCGGTCAGCAGGGCGCCGAGGAACAACTGGGTGCGGAAATCGCCTAGCCGTGTCACCAGCACCACGGTGCTGTCGATGGCCTGGCTGCGATGCTCCTGGACCAGTGTCATCACGCCTTGGTCGAATTCATGGAAGTAGCGCCAGCCGAGGAATACACCGGCCAGGGTGATGAAACTGAGCGCGGCAACCAGCCGGGTGCCGTGGCGCTGGTCACGCAGGCTGGTATTCAGGCTCAGGCCGATCAGCACCGCGAGGGCGCCGGCGATGATCCCGGCGTCCAGCCAGAAACCTTCCGGCAGGGGCAGGCGCATGGCGGCGCCGGTGGCCCAGCCGGGTAGCAGGTAGGCTACCGACCAGCCGGCGCCCGCCAACAGGCTGACGGCGATGAAGCGCGGCAGGGGCATGTCGAACATGCCGGCGACCATTGGCAGCATCGGCCGCAGCGGGCCGATGAAACGGCCTACCAGCAGGCTGGCGATGCCATAACGCTGGAAGTAGCTTTCGGCGCTGCCGATCCATTCCGGATGGTGGCGTAGCAGCGGCAGGCGGCGGATGTTCTGGTGGAAGTACTTGCCCACTGCGTAAGACAAGGCGTCGCCCAGCAGGCCGCCGAGAAAGCCGAGGAGCAGCGTTTCGCCCAGGCTGAACGTGCCGTTACCGGCCAGTACGGCAACGGCGAACAGCAGTACGGTGCCCGGCACGATAATGCCGGCGATGGCCAGGCATTCGATGCAGGCCACCAGGAAAATCGCCAGGCCAAGCCACTGCGGGTTGGCGCTGAGCCAGCCGGTCAGACTGTCGAGCCATTGGCCCATGTTCAGCTTCCTTGTTCGAGAATGAAGAAATCACGGCCTTCGACTTGGCCGCGACGTAACGGGTTCCGTGTGCAGAAACGGGCGTACTCGGCATCGACGAAGCGGTATGGCAGGTGCTCGTCGCGCCCGTGCGGGATGCCCAGGCGAGCAGCCTGGATCACCCGGGGCACGGCGTTGCCGCAGTCCTCGACGTACAGGCGTTCGGCGTCGAAACGCTGGGCGTCCCAATGCGGCACTTTCAGGCCCAGGGCCCGGCATAGCAGGGTCTGGCCGGCGCACAGGCGCTCTTGCGGGCGGATATTGCCGCTTGCATCGGGGTTGTTCAGTTGCATCTGCGCCAGGCTGTCGGGCCCCGAGAGGGTGTCCTGCCAAGGATAGGCAGACTTGATCAGCACCGCGTTGCCCGGCCCGTGGGCGCTGAAGTTCAGCGAATCGCCGCCGCGGGCGTAGTACATGTAGATGTGCCCCCCATCCAGGAACAGCGCCTTGCGTTTTTCGGTGTAGCCGAGCGAAGCGTGGCTACCTTTGTCGGAAAGGTAGTAGGCCTCGGTCTCGATGATCCGCGCGGCCAGCCACAGGTCGCCGTGGCGGTGACGGATGACCTTGCCCAGCAGGGCCTTGGCCAGGGTCTGGGCGTCGCGGTCGAAAAAGCTGTCGGGCAGGGCTGGCATGCGGGCAGTTCGTGGCTGGAGAGGCGGGGATGATAGCAATGAATGGCTTAATCGAGGCTGAATTGGAGGGTGAAGTTGGCAGTGCCGGCCCTTTCGCGGGTAAACCCGCTCCTACACAAATCCCTGTGGAAGCGGGCGCGCCCGCGAAAGGGCCGCAACAGGAGGTGGAAATCTCGATAACCCCGGTTACATCTTTCCTACACATTGCCCCATCCATTTTCTACCATCCGCCACCCGCCGCTGGGCGTACACCTGCGCGGCAGTTATAATCAGCCGATTTCCCCTTCGCCAAGACACCGAACCCATGACTGAGTCCGTTCTTGACTACATGACCCGCTTGGGTCGCGCTGCCCGTGAGGCTTCCCGGGTGATTGGCCGTGCCAGCACTGCGCAGAAGAACCGCGCCCTGCAAGCCGCCGCCGACGCGCTGGACGCTGCCCGTGCCGAACTCACCGCTGCCAACGAGCTGGACCTGGCCGCCGGCCGCGCCAGTGGCCTGGAGCCCGCACTGCTCGACCGTCTGGCGCTGACCCCGGCGCGTATCGACGGCATGATCACCGGCTTGCGCCAGGTGGCCAGCCTGCCGGACCCGGTCGGTGCCATCCGCGACATGAGCTACCGTCCATCGGGCATTCAGGTAGGCAAGATGCGTACCCCGCTGGGGGTGATCGGGATCATCTATGAATCGCGCCCGAACGTGACCATTGATGCCGCCAGCCTGTGCCTCAAGTCGGGCAATGCAACCATCCTGCGGGGCGGTTCCGAAGCCATACACTCCAACCGCGCCATTGCCACCTGCATTCAGCGTGGCCTGGCCGAAGCCGGCCTGCCGGCGGCGGTGGTGCAGGTGGTCGAAACCACCGACCGCGAAGCCGTGGGCGCGCTGATCAGCATGCCGGAATTCGTCGATGTCATCGTACCGCGCGGAGGCCGTGGCCTGATCGAGCGCATTAGTCGCGATGCCCGCGTGCCGGTGATCAAGCACCTGGACGGCATCTGCCACATCTATGTCAGCCAGCATGCCGACCTGGACAAGGCCTGGAATGTGGCTTTCAACGCCAAGACCTACCGCTACGGCATCTGCGGTGCCATGGAAACGCTGCTGGTCGACCAGCAAGTGGCTGAGCGCTTTTTGCCAGAAATGGCCCGCCGCTTCGTGGAGAAGGGCGTGGAGCTGCGCGGTTGCGAGCGTACCCAGGCTATCATCAGCGCCAAACCGGCCACCGAAGCCGACTGGCACACGGAATACCTCGATGCGATCCTGTCGATTCGCGTGGTCGACGGCCTGAACCAGGCCATCGAGCACATCAACCACTATGGCTCGCACCACACCGACTCGATCATCAGCGAACACCAGGGTGAAGCCCGTCAGTTCATGGCTGAGGTCGACTCGGCGTCGGTCATGCTCAACACCCCGACCTGCTTTGCCGATGGCTTCGAGTACGGCCTGGGTGCGGAAATCGGTATTTCCACCGACAAGCTGCATGCCCGCGGCCCTGTCGGCCTGGAAGGCCTGACCTGCGAGAAGTATGTGGTGATCGGCGATGGCCAGTTGCGCGGCCAGGGGTCCTGCTGAGTTGAGCAAGGCCCAGGCAGTCCGGCGTATCGGCATTCTAGGTGGTACCTTCGACCCCGTGCATATCGGCCACTTGCGCAGCGCGCTGGAAGTGGCCGAGTTCATGGGGCTCGATGAGCTACGCCTGCTGCCCAATGCCCGGCCGCCGCACCGCGACACGCCACAGGTGGCCGCGCAGGATCGCCTGGCCATGGTCCGTGAAGCGGTGCAGGGCGTCGCTTGCCTGAGCGTCGATGCCCGCGAGCTGGAACGTGACAAGCCGTCGTACACCATCGATACGCTGGAATCGATCCGCGCCGAGCTGTCCGGCAACGACCAGCTATTCCTGGTGCTGGGTTGGGATGCCTTCTGTGGCCTGCCCGCCTGGCATCGCTGGGAAGAATTGCTGCAACACTGTCACATCCTGGTACTGCAACGTCCGGATGCCGACGTAGAACCCCCTGACGAGTTGCGCAACCTGTTGGCTGCGCGCTCGGAGAGCGATCCCACCGCCATGTCCGGCCCGGCGGGAAATATTTCGTTCGTCTGGCAGACGCCGCTTGCGGTGTCGGCTACACAGATCCGACAGCTGCTGGCCAGCGGCAAATCGGTGAGGTTCCTGGTGCCGGACGCCGTACTGGCCTATATCGAGGCGCACGAACTGTATCGTGCGCCCAACTGACGGTGCCTCTGGCGCCTCATCCAACGAGTTGAACGAGTTTTATATGACCAAGCAGAAAATTTACGGCGAAGAACTGGTCGCAGTGACCAAGGCAGCGCTGGAAGACGTCAAGGCCCAGGACATCCAGGTCATCGACGTGCGCGAGAAGCACAGCCTGACCGACTACATGATCATTGCCACCGGTACCTCCAACCGCCAGATCAACGCGATGGCCGAAAAGGTCCGTGAAGCAGTCAAGGCCAAGGGCGCCCAGCCACTGGGTGAAGAAGGCAAAGGCGACAGCGACTGGGTGCTGCTGGACCTGAACGACGTCATCGTGCACATGATGACCGCCGCTGCCCGCCAGTTCTACGACCTTGAGCGTCTGTGGCAGGGTGCCGAGCAAAGCCGTGCCGCCGATGGCAAGCACCACAGCCCGGACCATGCTCACGAGTACTCCGACAAGCTCAAAGACCGCGAATAAGGAAAGCGCTGTGCGTCTGCGCCTGATTGCGGTCGGCTCGCGCATGCCGAAGTGGGTCGAGGAAGGCTGGCATGAATATGCCAAGCGCCTGCCCGCCGAGCTGTCGCTGGAGCTGGTGGAAATCCCGCTGAACACCCGTGGCAAGAATGCCGACGTCGCCCGACTGATCCGTCAGGAGGGCGAAGCCATGCTGAGCAAGGTGCAGCCTGGGGAACGCATTGTCACCCTCGAGGTCCATGGCAAGCCCTGGAGTACCGAGCAGCTGGCCACCGAGCTGGACCGCTGGCGCCTGGATGCGCGCACGGTGAATTTGATGGTGGGCGGCCCGGAGGGCCTGGCGCCTGAGGTTTGCGCGCGCGCCGAGCAACGTTGGTCGCTGTCGCCGCTGACTTTGCCGCACCCGTTGGTAAGGATACTCATCGGCGAGCAGATCTACCGCGCCTGGACCGTGTTGTCCGGGCACCCTTACCACAAATGAGCCTGTAAGCAGTCCGATGTCGCAGCCGATCCGTCTCAAGGACCACGAGAAAGACGCCCGCCTGGTGCGCAACCGCGTCGTGGTCGGCGCAGTGGCGATCATGCTGCTTGTTTGTGTGTTGATCGCACGGCTGTACTACCTGCAGATCATCCAGTACGACTACCACTCCACGCTGTCGGAGAACAACCGGGTGCATGTGCAGCCGATCCCGCCAACCCGCGGGTTGATCTTCGACCGCAACGGGGTGATCGTTGCCGACAACCGGCCCAGCTTCAGCCTGTCGATGACCCGCGAACGTGCGGGTAACTGGCAGGAAGTGCTGGATACCATTGTCGAAGTGCTTGATCTCACTGCTGACGACCGTGCCCTGTTCGAGAAGCGCATGCGCCAGGGCCGCCGGCCATTCGAGCCGGTGCCGATCCTGTTCGAGCTCAACGAAGAGCAGATCGCCCGCGTGGCGGTAAACCAGTTCCGCCTGCCGGGTGTGGAAGTGGTGGCACAGTTGGTGCGGCATTACCCGCAGGGTGCGCATTTCGCCCATTCGGTGGGTTATGTAGGGCGGATCAACGAGAAAGAGCTGAAAACGCTCGACCCGGTGAACTACAGCGGCACCCACCATATCGGCAAGACCGGCATCGAGCGCTTCTACGAGGCCGCCCTGCATGGTCAGGTGGGTTACGAGGAAGTCGAGACCAACGCCCGTGGCCGGGTGCTGCGGGTGCTCAAGCGCACCGACCCGAAGCCGGGCAAGGACATTGTGCTGAGCCTGGATATCAAGCTGCAGGAGGCCGCTGAAGCCGCGCTGGGAGGCCGGCGTGGTGCAGTGGTTGCGCTCGACCCGCGAACCGGCGAGGTGCTGGCGATGGTGAGTCAGCCTAGCTTCGACCCCAACCTGTTCGTCACCGGCATCAGCTTCAAGGCCTATGCCGAATTGCGCGATTCGATCGATCGGCCGCTGTTCAACCGCGTGCTGCGTGGCTTGTACCCGCCGGGGTCGACCATCAAGCCGGCGGTGGCTATTGCCGGTCTGGACAGTGGCGTGGTGAATGCCAGCAGCAGGGTGTTCGACCCTGGCTACTACCAGTTGCCCAACTACGACCATAAATACCGTAACTGGAACCGTTCCGGGGATGGCTGGGTCGACTTGGACACCGCCATCATGCGCTCGAACGACACCTACTTCTATGACCTTGCGCACAAGATGGGCATCGATCGCTTGTCCAGCTACATGAACAAGTTCGGTATTGGCCAGCGGGTTTCCCTCGATATGTTCGAGGAGTCTGCCGGGTTGATGCCGTCGCGCGAATGGAAGCGTGCCACCCGTCGCCAGGCTTGGTTCCCTGGCGAAACCCTGATTCTCGGCATCGGCCAGGGCTATATGCAGGCTACGCCGCTGCAACTGGCCCAAGCCACTGCACTGATCGCCAACAAAGGTGTGTGGAACCGCCCGCACCTGGCCAAGACCATCGAAGGCCTGCCGCCGGTAGACGACAACCCCATGGAAGACATCGTGTTGCGTGACAAGTCCGACTGGGCCAAGGTCACCCATGGCATGGAACAGGTGATGCACAACGCCCGCGGTACCGCGCGCAAGGCAGCTGCCGGAGCCCAATACCGCATTGCCGGCAAGAGCGGTACCGCCCAGGTGGTGGCGATCAAGCAGGGCGAGAAGTATGACCGCAACAAGCTCCAGGAGCGCCACCGTGACCATGCCCTGTTCGTCGCGTTTGCCCCAGCCGAAGCCCCGAAAATCGTGGTTTCGGTGATGGTCGAGAACGGTGAGTCCGGCTCGGGTGTCGCCGCTCCGGTGGTACGCCAGATCATGGACGCCTGGCTGCTCGACGAAAATGGCCGGCTCAAACCCGAGTTCGCGCCCGCCACCGTTACCCAGGAATCGGCCCTGTGATGAACAATTTCGATCGCATGCTCTCCAGCGAGGATGTGATGCGTCGGCGTGCGAGCTTTCTGCAACGCATCCATATCGACGGCCCCTTGCTGATCATTCTGCTGACCCTTGCAGCCGGCAGCCTGTTCGTACTGTATTCGGCCAGTGGCAAGAACTGGGACCTGCTGCTCAAGCAAGCCACCTCGTTTGGCATCGGTCTGGTGTCGATGTTCGTCATCGCCCAGCTGGAGCCGCGCTTCATGGCGCGTTGGGTGCCATTGGCCTACCTGGCCGGGGTGCTGTTGCTGGTAGTGGTCGACGTAATGGGCCACAACGCCATGGGGGCCACACGCTGGATCAACATTCCTGGGGTGATCCGCTTCCAGCCCTCGGAATTCATGAAGATCATCATGCCGGCGACCATCGCCTGGTACCTGTCCAAGCGCACCTTGCCGCCCCATTTGAAGCACGTGGCGATCAGCCTGGTGCTGATCGGCGTGCCGTTCATGCTGATCGTACGTCAGCCCGACCTGGGGACCGCGCTGCTGATCCTGGCCTCCGGTGCCTTCGTGCTGTTCATGGGCGGCTTGCGCTGGCGCTGGATCCTCAGCGTGCTGGCGGCAGCCGTGCCAGTCGCGGTGGCAATGTGGTTCTTCGTCATGCACGACTACCAGAAGCAGCGGGTATTGACCTTCCTCGACCCTGAAAGCGACCCGTTGGGCACCGGTTGGAACATCATCCAATCCAAGGCAGCGATCGGCTCGGGCGGGGTGTTTGGCAAAGGCTGGCTGCTTGGCACGCAGTCGCACCTGGACTTTTTGCCGGAAAGCCACACCGACTTCATCATCGCCGTGCTCGGCGAGGAATTCGGCCTGGTCGGCATCTGCCTGCTGCTGATTGTCTACCTGCTGCTGATCGGCCGTGGCCTGGTGATCACCGCCCAGGCGCAGACCCTGTTCGGCAAGCTGCTTGCGGGCAGCCTGACCATGACTTTTTTTGTATACGTGTTCGTCAATATCGGAATGGTAAGCGGCCTTCTGCCCGTGGTGGGCGTGCCGTTACCTTTCATCAGCTATGGCGGAACATCGTTGGTGACGCTGCTGTCAGCGTTTGGCGTTTTGATGTCGATCCATACGCACCGCAAATGGATCGCGCAGGTTTGAATAAGGTGAACAATTTCATGCAAGCAGTGCGTAACTGGGCTGCCCGTTGTGCGCCTTGGATCGGTGCGGTGGGCCTGTTCGGCGCTGTACAGCTGGCCCATGCCGGCGAATACGACGGCTCGCCCGAGGTAGCCGCGTTTGTTGGCGAAATGAGCCGCGACTACGGTTTTGCGCCTGAGCAACTGATGGGTGTGTTTCGTGAGGTGCAGCGCAAGCAGTCGATCCTCGACGCCATATCGCGCCCGGCCGAGCGGGTCAAACCGTGGAAGGACTACCGGCCGATGTTCATCACCGATGCACGTATCGCTCGCGGTGTGGATTTCTGGCGTCAGCACGAGGCTGTATTGGCACGTGCCGAGCAGGAGTACGGCGTACCTGCGCAGTACATTGTCGCGATCATTGGCGTGGAAACCTTCTTTGGCCGCAATACCGGCAACTACCGGGTGATCGACGCCCTGTCGACGCTGGGCTTCGACTACCCGCCACGGGCCGAGTTCTTCCGCAAGGAGCTGCGTGAGTTCCTGCTGCTGGCCCGTGAGGAACAGCTCGATCCCTTGACGCTCAAGGGCTCGTACGCCGGCGCCATGGGGCTGCCGCAGTTCATGCCAAGCAGCTTCCGCAACTACGCGGTGGACTTCGACGGGGACGGCCATATCAATATCTGGAACAACCCTGACGATGCCATCGGCAGCGTGGCCAGCTACTTCAAGCGCCACGGCTGGGTGGCCGGCGAGGGTGTGGTCAGTCGCGCCTGGGTGGAAGGTGAGCGCGCCGACGAAGGCCTGACCACCGGCATCGAGCCGGTGAAAACGGTAGGGGAGTTGCGTACGCTTGGCTGGTCGGTTCATGATTCGCTGCGCGATGATCTGCCGGTTACCGCCTTCCGTCTCGAGGGCGAGAGCGGCCCCGAGTACTGGATGGGCCTGAAGAACTTCTACGCGATCACTCGCTACAACCGCAGCGTGATGTATGCCATGGCGGTACATCAGCTTGCGGAACAGCTGGTTCAAGTACGGGGCGTCAAGTAATGCGCGCAATCATCTCTGCCAACGCTTTCAAGCTGCTCACCTGCCTCGCCGTCGGTGTGGCGCTGGCCAGCTGCTCTTCCAACCGCCCGGCCCCGAAAAGCAGTGGCAACGTCGTGCGCAGCCAGCCGGGCCTGGACATCAACCGGGCGCACAAGGACGGCGCGCCGTGGTGGGACGTGGATGTGAACAAGATCCCCGATGCCACCCCGACCGTGCACACCGGTAACTACAAGGCCAACCCGTACACAGTGCTTGGCAAGACCTACTACCCGATGCAGGACTCGCGCAACTACCGCGCCGAGGGTACGGCATCGTGGTACGGCACCAAGTTCCACGGGCAGAACACTGCAAATGGCGAGCTGTACGACCTGTATGGCATGAGCGCAGCGCACAAGACCCTGCCGCTGCCAGCCTATGTGCGGGTGACCAACCTGGCGAACGGCCGCAGCGTGATCCTTCGGGTGAACGACCGTGGCCCGTTCTATTCCGACCGAATCATCGACTTGTCCTATGCTGCCGCGAAAAAGCTTGGCTATGCCGAGATCGGCACCGCGCATGTGCGCGTCGAGGGTATCGACCCGCAGCAGTGGTGGGCTCAGCGCGGCCAAACGCCGCCGATGGTGCTGAAGGAGCCGCAAGTGGCGCAGACCCAGGCAATACCGGCCAGTACCGGGCGGGTCGAGCAGTGGACCCCGCCGCCACAGCAGCACGCAGCGCCCGTGGTACCCGTGCAGGTGGGTGGCAACAACGTGCCCGGTGGTAACGGTGGCAGTTTCTTGCAGGTAGGCGCGTTCGCCAACCCGGACGCTGCCGAGTTACTGCGCGCCAAGCTCAGCACCATGGTCAATGCACCCGTGTTCATCAGCTCGATCGTGCGTAACCAGCAGACCCTGCACCGCGTGCGCCTGGGGCCGATCGGCAGCCAGGGCGAGATCCAGCAAGCACAGGACAGCATTCGCCTGGCGAACTTGGGGCAGGCAAAGCTGGTCACAGCAGACTGACTGTGGGAGCGGGCGCGCCTGCGAAGACGGCAACACCAAACTATCGGTTTTGTCATGAATTGCCGGTCGCGGCCATGTACAATGACCGCTTTTGCCCGCAGCGACATAAAGCCGCACATTCGCGGGCCAGGCCATTGGCCATAAAACTAGACTGACTGGCGCTGGGCACATGATCTTGCCCAGGGAACATCTCAGACCATTAGCGATTTTCGAGAGACGGATGAACATCACCAACCTTGCCAAACGACTTTGCCTGCCTGTACTGCTGCTGATCACGCCTGCCGCCTTTGCGGCGGAGCAGATGACGCCGGCGCCACCGCAACTGGCAGCCAAGTCCTACGTACTCATGGACGCGTCCAGCGGCAACGTGCTGGTCGAGAACAACGGTGACGAGCGCCTGCCGCCAGCCAGCCTGACCAAGCTGATGACCGCCTACATCGCCACCCTGGACATCCGCCGCGGCCAGATCGGTGAAAGCGACCCGGTTACTGTCAGCGAAAACGCCTGGCGTACCGGCGGTTCGCGCATGTTCATCAAGGTTGGCAGCCAGGTAACGGTCAGCGACCTGCTGCACGGCATCATCATCCAGTCCGGTAACGACGCCTCGGTCGCCCTGGCCGAGCACATCGCCGGCAGCGAAGACGCCTTTGCCGACATGATGAACAAGACGGCTGCCGACCTGGGCATGACCAACAGCCACTTCATGAACCCGACCGGTCTGCCGCACCCCGAGCATTACTCGTCGGCACACGACATGGCGACCCTGGCCCGTGCGATCATCAACGTCGACCCGGCCCACTACGCCATCTACTCGCAGAAAGAGTTCTTCTGGAACAATATCAAGCAGCCTAACCGCAACCTGCTGCTGTGGCGTGACAAGACCGTCGATGGCCTGAAAACCGGTCACACCGACGAAGCCGGCTACTGCATGGTGGCGTCGGCCGTTCGTGACGGCCAGCGCCTGATCGCAGTGGTGTTCGGTACCAACAGCGAACAATCGCGTGCTGCCGAAACCCAGAAGCTGCTGACCTACGGTTTCCGCTTCTTCGAAACCCAGACCTTCTACCAGAAGGGCACCGAGCTGACCCAGGCCCCGGTCTGGAAGGGCGCTACCAGCCAGATCAAGGCTGGCCTGGCTGACGACCTGACCATGACTATGCCTAAAGGCCAATTGAAGCGTCTGCAGGCTTCGATGACCATGAACCCGCAGCTCACCGCACCGATCGCCAAAGGTGACGTGATCGGCAAAGTGGAAGTCAAACTGGACGAGAAAGTGGTTCACAGCGCCGACCTGATCGCCCTTGATGGCGTCGAGGAAGGTGGTTTCTTCCGCCGTATGTGGGATAGCATCCGTCTATTCTTCTACGGGTTGTTCAACTGATACGTGACCTGCATGCCCCCGCGCCTACCGCGGGGGTGTTGTTGTTGCCACGGCTTACGAGGCCGTTTCCGCCATGAGCGAACCAGACGTCAAGTCGCACAAGATCGAATTCCCTTGCGACGATTACCCGATCAAGGTCATCGGTGACACCGTTGTCGGTTTCAAGGACACGGTGATCGAGATTCTCAGCAAGCACGCCAAAGTCGACCTTTCCACCCTGGCCGAACGCCAGAGCAAGGAAGGCAAATACACCACCGTGCAATTGCACATCGTTGCCGAAAGCGAGAACCAGCTGCACGATATCAACAGCGCCCTGCGCGCTACCGGCATCGTGAAAATGGTGCTTTGATGTCCGCCTGCCTCGGTTTTCGCGAGCTTGGCCTGCAGCCCTATGAACCGGTGCTGGAGGCCATGCGTCGTTTTACCGAGCAGCGCAGCCCGGACAGCCAGGATGAAATCTGGCTGGTCGAGCACCCTGCGGTCTTCACCCAGGGGCAGGCCGGCAAGGCCGAGCACCTGCTGGTGCCGGGCGACATACCGGTGGTGCAGACCGACCGCGGCGGTCAGGTCACTTACCATGGCCCCGGGCAGTTGGTGGCCTACCTGCTGCTGGATGTGCGCCGGCTGGGCTTTGGCGTGCGTGAGCTGGTCAGCCGTATCGAGCTGGCCCTGATCGACCTGCTCGCCAGCTATGCTGTTCAGGCGTCTGCCAAGCCCGATGCCCCGGGTGTCTATGTCGACGGAGCGAAAATCGCCTCCCTCGGCCTGCGAATTCGCAACGGCCGTTCGTTTCACGGCCTTGCCCTGAACGTGGACATGGACCTTGCGCCATTCCGCCGAATCAACCCCTGCGGCTATGCGGGGCTGGCGATGACCCAGCTGCGCGACCTGGCAGGTCCGATCGAACTCGACGAGGTCAGGACAAGGCTGCGCGGACAGCTGGTCAAGCACCTCGACTACGCTGAGCAGACGACCCTCACGGGCGGAATCGACTGAATATGACAACTGTGCAAGAAGCCGTGCCGAACCTGATACCTACCCAGGATGCCACCCCGCGCCCAGCGCCGAAGAAGGTGGAAGCTGGGGTCAAGCTGCGTGGTGCCGACAAAGTCGCGCGCATCCCGGTGAAGATCATCCCTACCGATGAGCTACCCAAGAAGCCCGACTGGATTCGCGTGCGTATCCCGGTGTCGCCCGAGGTTGACCGCATCAAACAACTGCTGCGCAAGCACAAACTGCACAGCGTGTGTGAAGAGGCCTCCTGCCCGAACCTGGGCGAGTGCTTCTCGGGTGGTACCGCCACCTTCATGATCATGGGTGACATCTGCACCCGTCGTTGCCCGTTCTGCGACGTTGGTCACGGCCGACCGAAGCCGCTGGATCTGGACGAGCCGAAAAACCTGGCGGTTGCCATTGCCGACCTGCGCCTGAAGTATGTGGTGATCACCTCGGTGGACCGCGACGACCTGCGTGACGGTGGTGCCCAGCACTTCGCTGACTGCATCCGCGAAATCCGCGCGCTGTCGCCGGGCGTGCAGTTGGAGACCTTGGTGCCGGACTACCGTGGCCGTATGGACGTTGCCCTGGAAATCACCGCGCAAGAGCCGCCGGATGTGTTCAACCACAACCTCGAGACCGTACCGCGCCTGTACAAGGCCGCGCGCCCGGGTTCGGACTATGACTGGTCGCTGGACTTGCTGCAGAAGTTCAAGCAGTTGGTGCCGCACGTACCGACCAAGTCGGGCCTGATGCTCGGCCTGGGCGAAACCGACGAGGAAGTGATCGAAGTGATGCACCGCATGCGCGAGCATGACATCGACATGCTTACCCTCGGCCAGTACCTGCAGCCGTCGCGCAGCCACTTGCCGGTGCAGCGTTTCGTTCACCCGGACACCTTTGCCTGGTTTGCCGAGGAAGGTTACAAGATGGGCTTCAAGAACGTTGCTTCTGGCCCGCTGGTGCGTTCTTCGTACCACGCCGACCAGCAGGCCCACGAAGCCAAGATCAAGCTCTGAGCTATGCTCTAGCCTAGAGCAGAGCCACAGATGCCGATGCGCGCCCAAGGGCGGCATCGGCATTTTTGTTTGTGTCCCATGCGCTGCAAGGAGCCGCGATGTATTGCGCCAAAACCTTCCAACCCACCCTGCCAGCCGCGCTGCCGGCCAACGCATGTTTTGCCATTGTCGCCCCGGCGGGCGCGGCGCGGCTTGATGCGCACAAGGTCAGCCAGTGGTTCGTTGACCGCGGCTACCGTTGCCATATCTACCCGGGTGCCCTGCAGGCGCAGGGCTACTTGGCGGGGCCGGACCAGCAACGCCTGCAGGACTTGCATGCAGCGTTTGCCGATCCGGCCATGGACGCCATCCTGTGCATGCGTGGCGGCTACGGCAGCATGCGCCTGCTTGACCAGCTCGACTTTGAACTGATCCGGCGCAACCCCAAGCCGCTGATCGGCTACAGCGACATCACCGCGCTGCATACGGCGATCTACCGGCATGCCGGACTGGTGACCTTCCATGGGGGAATGCTCAATGCCGACCTGTTGGGGGCCAAGTTGCCACCGACCGAGTCGTCGTTGCTGGCGCAACTGGGTGGGCATGTGAGGGCAGGCGAGCAGGTCGCGCACCCGGCGGGTTTCGCTTTGGGCTGCGTGCTGCCGGGGGCGGCCAGCGGGCTGCTGCTGGGGGGCAACCTGTCGATGCTGGGTGCGACCATGGGGACGCTTGCCGAGCTGGATACCCAGGGCTGCATCCTGTTCATCGAGGATGTCAACGAGCCGTTGTACAGGGTGGATCGGCTGCTGACCCAGTTACGCCTGGCAGGCAAGCTGGAGGGGATCAAAGGCGTGCTGGTGGGCGACTTTGCCGGTATTACCACAGCCGCGCTGACACCATTGCTGGAGGATACGTTTGCACCGCTGGGTGTACCGGTGCTGGCGGGCTGGCGCAGCGGGCATTGTGACCCGAATGTATGTTTGCCCCTGGGGGCTCGGGTGACGCTGGATAGTGTTCAGCAAACACTGGTGCTGGAGCAGGATCTGTTCAGGGCGTGAAACTACCGGGGCCGCGCAGCGGCCCCGAAATGCTTACTGCTGCCGCAGGCTCTCAAGCAGCTTATGGGTCGGGTAGCCATCCGCCGGCCAGCCCAGCCCTTGCTGGGCATTGCGGATCGCCTTGCGGGTATTGGCCCCGATAATGCCATCGGCATTACCCGCATCATGCCCGCGGCTGTTCAACAGGTTCTGCAACTCCATGCGCTCGCTGCGGCTGAGCGGCAAATCCTCTTTCGGCCAGCTGCCGGCTATGAAGCCCCAGCCGCTGAAGCGATCCCCGAGCAGGCTCACCGCCAAGGCATAGGACGACGAGTTGTTGTACTTGAGGATGGCGCGGAAGTTGTCCAGCACCAGGAACGCCGGGCCGCGTGCACCGGCCGGCAGCAGCAGGGCGGCAGACAGCTGGTTGCTACCTGCCGGCAGCTGGGTGCCTGCTGGCAGTTTCACGCCCATCGCCAGCCATTCACTCACTGGTTTGCGCAGTGCGCCATCGGCTTGCCAGAAGTCGAAGCCCGCCGGCACCTGTACCTCGAAGCCCCACGGTTGGCCGCGTTTCCAGCCCGAACTCTGCAGGTAGTGCGCTGTTGAGGCCAGGGCGTCTGGTGTGCTGTTCCAGATGTCGCGGCGGCCATCGCCGTCGAAGTCAACGGCATGGGTGTTGTAGGTGGTCGGGATGAACTGGGTCTGGCCCATGGCGCCGGCCCACGAGCCACGCATGGCTTCAGGCTGGATGTCACCATGCTGGATGATCTGCAGCGCGGCAATCAGCTGATCCTGGGCGAACTGTGGGCGGCGGCCCTCATAGGCCAAAGTGGCCAGCGAGCGGATTACCGACTTGCTGCCCTGGAACTGGCCGAAGTTGCTTTCCATGCCCCACACCGCGACCAGCACCTGGCGGTCCACGCCATAGCGTTGCTCAAGGCGAGTCAGCAGCTCGGCGTTCTGCTCCAGCAGCTTCTTGCCGTTGCGCACACGCAGGGGCGACAGGGCGCCTTCGAGGTATTCCCACACCGGGCGAGTGAACTCCGGCTGGCTACGGTCTGCCTTGATCACGTCCAGGTCGGGGGTGACACCGAGGAAGGCACGGTCGAAGGTGCTCGGCGAAATGCCGGCTTGCAGGGCCTGCTCGCGGAAGCCCGCTTGCCATTGGGCGAAGGTTTGCAGGGGCTGGATGTCAGTGCTGACGTCGGGCGTTGCGCCGGGCACGGTCACCACGGGATTGGGTTGGGCAGGGGCCAGCGGCAGCGCGTCGGCGGCGGTGGGCTTTTCCGCACAGGCCACGAGCAGAATGAAGCTGGAGGCCGCGATCAGCTGGCGGGTTTCCCAGCGGGGGATAAGACGGAAGAGCATGCACAGATCCAGAGTTGCAGGTCAGGTGACGACCATACCATGCCTGCGCTTGCGATGCTTTCATGCAGCCAAAAAGTAGGAAGCCTCCCAATCTCTCGATTGGAAGGCTTCGCGGCGGTAGCTGCCTTTGCCCTTGTTCGGCTGTTCCTGGCGGCAGCGGAACAGTGGCTGGGCAACGATGGACTTGGCCTTGTTGGGGCCGTGCTTTTTCAGCTTTTTGCTCATGGCGGGCTTCCCGGGTTGGGTGGGTTTCGCGGCGCACTGTAGGCCCCCCGAGGGGTGGGGGCCAATTGATTGTGTATATGGTCGAGGCGCTGGTGCCTATGTAGGAGCGGGTTTACCCGCGTATACGGTAGCGGCGGCAACGGTGAACGGCGGGTGGAGATTGGCCAGCAGGGCCGGCCTCTTCGCGGGTAAACCCGCTCCTACAGTGGCCGCAGTTACTCGGGAGGCAGGGCCAGGCGTTGGCCAGCCATCAAAAGCGACAGCCGCGCCAGGCCAATCCACGGCGAACCTTCAGCCTGCCCTTTGATCTGCGCATCGATTCGCTGGGCATCCTGCAGCAGTTGCGCCCAGCGTTGCGCCGAGAGGCGCTGCAGGGCCTTGCTGACCAGCGGTCGGCGTTTGTCCCAGATGGGCGGGCGGGCCTGGCTGAACGCTTTGTCCAATGGCACGCCTTGGCTGAACTGCTGGGCTAGCCCCGCCAGTTGGCGCAGCTCACGGGCCAAGGCCCAGAGGATGACTGGCGGCTCCACACCTTCACCGCGCAAGCCTTCGAGCATGCGCAGGGCATGCGCAGCCTCGCCGTTGAGAATGGCATCGACCAGGCCGAAGACATCGAAGCGGGCACTGTCGGCGACGGCAGCCTGCACGGTTTCCACGGTGATCTGGCTGCCTTCGGCCAGCAGCTTGAGTTTTTCGATTTCCTGCGCGGCTGCCAGCAGGTTGCCTTCCACGCGCGCGGCAATCAGGTCGACGGCATCACGCTGGGCTGACAGGCCGGCCTGTTGCAGGCGCTGGTTGATCCACTGAGGGAGCTGGTGCACATCCACCGGCCAGATCTGGATGAACTGGCAATGGGTGCCTTCGATCAACGCCTTGCCCCACTTGGTCTTCTGCGCACTGCTGTCGAGCTTGGGCAGGCTGATCAGCAGCAGCGTGTCTTCGGCGGGGTTGGCGCAGTATTCCATCAGCGCAGCGGCACCCTTGTCACCGGGCTTGCCCGAGGGCAGGCGCAGTTCCAGCAGGCGGCGCTGGGCGAACAGTGACAGGCTTGCACCGGCCTGGAGCAGGGTGCCCCAGTCGAAGTTGGCGTCGGCACTGAACACCTGGCGTTCATCGAAACCTTGCTGACGCGCGGCATTGCGGATGGCGTCGGCAGCTTCCTGGCACAGCAGCGGGTCGTCGCCGCTGACCACATAGACCGGTGCCAGGGCGCCTTGCAGGTGCTTGTTGAGTTGGGCGGGGGCGAGTTTCATGGGGAGCAAGCGGGGCGCCCGAGGGCGCCCCTCACGGGCTTAGTTGCCCGGTACTTCCAGTGGCGATTGCTGAGGCGTCTCGGCTTGCTGGCGGCGGGCAGCCTCCAGCGCGGCAGCTTCGGCTTGGGCGCGCTCGTCGGCTTTACGCTGCAGCTCATCCAGTTGGGACGGGGACAGCATTTGCAAACGTACGACCATGGCGTTGACCAGGTCGCGGCGCATTTCTTCGCGGGCGCGTTTGGCTTCCTGCTCGGAGCCGGTGATGTTCGAGCCGTCACGCACGTAGACCTTGCGCACCTCCAGCTTGTCGCTCATCAGCTCCAGGTTGTTCAGGCCCAGAATGCTGTAGTCCAGCTTGGTGGTCAGCTCGTACTCGGCGGTACGGTTGCCGCTGTTGTAGGTCGCCGAGCGCTCGCGCTCCTGTTCGTTGGTCAGCACCAGGCGATACGGTGCGCCAGCGTGCACGTTGACGCCGCTACGTTCCAGCACTTCACGCAGCTGGACCACGGTCGGGCCATAGGCATTGCGCGCGCTGACGTCCATTTCCTTCACGCTCAGCTCGGTGGCGCCGGTGCCGCGCAGCTGGAAACCGCAGGCGCTGAGCATGACCGCCAGGCCGATTACCAGCAAATTGCGTTTGATCATGTTGTTGCTCCCTTTTGGGCCTGTTCCGCCCACCCGCAGCCAATGCGGGTGGGCGTTTTCATCAGTTGGCGACGATGTTGACCAGCTTGCCCGGTACCACGATGACCTTGCGGATGGTCAGGCCATCGATGAAGCGCAGGACATTCTCGTTGCTGCGGGCAGCGGCTTCGACTTCTTCGCGGCTGGCAGCGGCAGGCATCTCGACCTGGCCGCGCAGTTTACCGTTGACCTGAACCACCAAGGTAATGGAGTCCTGCACCAGCGCCTGTTCGTCGACGCTTGGCCAGGCGGCATCGATCACCGAGCCTGCGTGGCCCAGGTGCTGCCACAGCGCGTGAGAGATGTGCGGAGTGATCGGCGCCAGCAGCAGGGTGACGGCTTCCAGGCCTTCCTGCAGCAGGGCGCGGTCCTGTTCGGTGGCTTGCGGGGCCTTTTCCAGCACGTTCATCACGGTCATCACCTGGGCGATGGCGGTATTGAACTTGTGGAACTGGCCCACGTCGGTGCTGGCCTGCTTGATGGCCGCATGAATGGCGCGGCGGATGACCTTTTGCGCGTCGTCCAGGGCGGCAACATCCAGCTTGCCTGGCAGGCCCTGGCTGACGTGAGCCTGAGCCAGGCGCCAGACACGGCGCAGGAAGCGGCTGGCACCTTCGACGCCGGAGTCGGACCATTCCAGGCTCATGTCGGGTGGCGAGGCGAACATCATGAACAGGCGGCAGGTGTCGGCGCCGTAGGCTTCGATCATGGACTGCGGGTCGACGCCGTTGTTTTTCGACTTCGACATCTTCTCGGTGCCACCGATTTCCACCGGCAGGCCGTCGGTCTTCAGGCGGGCGCCAATGATCTTGGCTTTGGCATCACGCTCGATTTCGACATCGGCCGGGTTGAACCAGTCTTTGCCGCCGTTGCTGGCAACGCGGTAGTAGGTTTCGGCGACCACCATGCCCTGAGTCAGCAGGTTCTTGAATGGCTCGTTCGAGGTGACCAGGCCTTCGTCGCGCATCAGCTTGTGGAAGAAGCGCGCGTACAGCAGGTGCAGGATCGCGTGTTCGATACCGCCGATGTACTGATCTACCGGCAGCCAGTGGTTGGCGGCTTTGGGGTCGACCAGGCCTTTGTCGTAGTTTGGCGAGGCGTAGCGGGCGAAGTACCAGGACGACTCGACGAAGGTGTCCATGGTGTCGGTTTCGCGCTTGGCCGCAGCACCGCATTTCGGGCAGCTGCATTCGTAGAATTCAGGCATGCGCGCCAGTGGCGAACCGGCGCCGTCCGGCACCACGTTCTCCGGCAGGGTGACCGGCAGCTGGTCTTCCGGTACTGGTACGTCGCCGCAGGACGGGCAGTGGATGATCGGGATCGGGCAGCCCCAGTAGCGCTGGCGGCTGATACCCCAGTCGCGCAGGCGGAACTGGGTACGCGATTTGCCCAGTTCCTTGCGGATCAGGGCCGCTTCGATGGCGTCGAAGGCGCCAGCAAAGTCCAGTCCGTCGAACTCGGCGGAGTTGATCAGCTGGCCGTGCTCGCCATAGGCGGCCTGCCACTCGCTGCCGACTTCATCGCCAGCGCTGGTACGCACCACGGCCTTGACCGGCAGGTTGTACTTGTGGGCGAACTCGAAGTCGCGCTCGTCGTGGGCCGGCACGGCCATTACCGCGCCATCGCCGTAGTGCATCAGCACGTAGTTGGCGACCCATACTGGCAGCTTCTCGCCAGTGAGCGGGTGCTCGACCAGCAGGGAAGTGGCCATGCCTTTCTTCTCCTGCGTGGCCATGTCGGCTTCGGCAACGCTGCCGCTCTTGCACTCATCGATGAACGCCTGCAGCGCCGGGTTGCCCTGCGCAGCCTGGGTGGCCAGCGGGTGCTCGGCGGCGACGGCGACGTAGGTGGCGCCCATCAGCGTGTCCGGACGGGTGGTGAAGACTTTGAGGGTGCCTTCGTGGCCGATGCTGGCCTTGTCGTACGGGAACTGGACTTCCATGCCGCGCGATTTGCCGATCCAGTTGCGCTGCATGGTCTTGACCTGTTCAGGCCAGCCCGGCAGCTCGTCGAGGCTCTCCAGCAGCTCGTCGGCGTAATCGGTGATGCGGAAGTAGTACATCGGGATTTCGCGCTTCTCGATCAGCGCGCCCGAACGCCAGCCACGGCCGTCGATGACTTGTTCGTTGGCCAGTACGGTCTGGTCTGCCGGGTCCCAGTTCACGGTACCGTTCTTGCGGTAGATGATGCCTTTTTCGAACAAGCGGGTGAACAGCCACTGCTCCCAACGGTAGTAGTCGGGTTTGCAGGTGGTGACTTCACGTGCCCAGTCGATGGCCAGGCCCAGGCTCTTGAGCTGGGTCTTCATGTAGTCGATGTTTTCGTACGTCCATTTGGCCGGGGCGACGTTGTTTTTCATCGCCGCGTTTTCCGCGGGCATGCCGAAAGCGTCCCAGCCCATCGGCTGCAGGACGTTCTTGCCCAGCATGCGCTGGTAGCGGGCAATCACGTCACCGATGGTGTAGTTGCGCACGTGGCCCATGTGTAGCTTGCCGCTCGGGTACGGGAACATCGATAGGCAATAGTAGGTGTCTTTGCCTGGCTGTTCGGTAACAGCGAACGATTGTTGCTCGTCCCAGAACTTCTGGGCGGCGGCTTCGATATCACGGGGCGTGTATTGTTCGTGCATGGCTACTTTTGGCTGAGAGAGAAGAGACCTTGTTCCAGGCAGCGGAACCTCGCTGCGTCCGGCACTCCGGTGTCGTTTAGAGTGAACGCCGTAGCATACAGCAGCGCCGCGCATCGTGGGAAACCTTCGTTGCGAATGCCCGCTGGTCGCGGCGCACGGCTGCTTTTTGCAACGACGCTAAGCTCAGGTGTGGGGGGAGATATTCTTACCTTCAATGAGGTGAACGGATGGGAGAGACGCAGCTACCCGCAATCAGACCGGAGCTTTACGAGCGCCTGATCGACCGGCTTGGCCTGGCACTGGAAACGGCCAGGACCTCGGTGCGATTGCGCGACGAGATGCCAGCTGAGCTTGAGTTGCGTGGCCTGAGCCACGCAGAGTTCGAAGTGATCAAGGCCTACCTGGAATCCCTTCCGGAGCGCCACAATGCCCCTGTCGGCAGTTACCCACAAGCGGAGCCGACATCGGCCAAGATCATCTGGCTCAAGGACAAGAAACGCCCCGCCAGTACGGCGAGATCCAGGACGCTGCCACATCGCTAGCCGTTCAGGACGCCAGGCGCAGGCTATCGCGCGCCGGTTCTTCACTATCACACAACTCAAGATCGACGCCGGTACGCACTTGTTGACCGGCGTCGATCCTTCTAGGCTGCACGCCTGCCAAGGAGGTGTGGCCGATGCCGATCCGATTCTTCATCAAACAATGGCTGATGCCGCCGGGCGTGCTGTTCTTGCTGCTGCTTGCGGCATGGTGGCTGCGTACGCGTCGGCCCCGGTTGGCGGCGCTTTGCTTTACCGTAGGGCTGGGTGGCCTGTGGTTGATGAGCCTGCCGCTGGTGGTGCAGGAAACAGCCCGTGTGCTGGAAAGTGAGCCGCCGCTGGCCGTGAGCGACTGGGCCGGCCTGGCGCGCCGGGCGGATGCCATTGTGGTGCTGGGCGCCGGGCGCGAGCGCGGGGACCCGGCCTGGGGTGGCGGTGACCAGCCCACGGCCACGGCACTGGAGCGTATGCGCTTTGCCGCGCGGCTGGCCAAGGCCTCGGGCCTGCCAGTGTTGACCAGTGGTGGACTGCATTACGGCACGCCGCCCAGCGAGGCGAGGCTGATGGCGGAGCGCCTGCATGAAGATTTCGCTGTCGAGGTGAAATGGCGCGAAGAGGCCAGCCGCACGACCTGGGAAAATGCTCAGCTGACGGCCAAGGTGCTGCAGCCTTTGGGGTTTCGCCGGGTGGTGCTGGTGACCCAGGCCTGGCACATGCAGCGCTCACGCTGGAGTTTTGAACAGGCGGGGTTCGAGGTGGTGCCGGCGCCGGTGGGGTTCCTTGGGCGCGATCATGCGCGGCCGTTTGGCGGTCTGCTGCCAGAGAGCCGGGCGATGTGGCAGAGCGGGCAGTTGTTCAATGAAGTGGTGGGGTTAATGGGGTATCGGGTGTTCTACTGATTCACCGGCTTACATAATCCCCTGTAGGAGCGGGCTTGCCCGCGAAAGGGCCTGCCCTGCTGGCCAATCTCCACCCGCCGTTCACCGTTGCCGCGACTACCGTATTCGCGGGTAAACCCGCTCCTACAGTGGCCGCGTATCGCCAATCAGACGGTTTTTGCAATACGCCCTGCCAGCAACGCCCAGCCCAGCAGCAATGCACAGACAATCGCCAGCGGCCATGAGCGCCATTGCAGGTAAGGCGTCAGCTGCTGCATTGGCACCACCTCGCCATACAGCACGGCCTGCTGGAACTGCGGAATTTGCGTGGTAATGCGGCCAAACGGGTCGATCAGCGCGGTCACGCCGTTGTTGGTGGCGCGGATCATCCAGCGGCCGGCTTCCAGCGCGCGCATCTGCGCCATCTGCAGGTGCTGCAAGGGGCCGATCGATTTGCCGAACCAGGTGTCGTTGCTGATGGTCAGCAGCAGGTCGCTACGCGCAGCCAGGCCGGCGGCGAACTCGGGGTAGACCACCTCGTAGCAGATGTAAGGGGCAATCTGGTAGCCCTTGGCCTGCAGCAGCGGCTGGTCTTCCGGGCCGCGGGCGAAGTCGGACATGGGCAGGTTGAAGAACTCGATGGCCCCACGCAGCACGTCTTGCAGCGGCACATACTCGCCAAATGGCACCAGCTTCTGCTTGAGGTAGGTGCCATCGCCCTCGCCAGTGACGGTGATGCCGTTGTAGTAGCGGCGCTGGTGGTGCACTTCTTCACGCACCGGCACGCCCGTGATCAGCGCCGAGTGGCGCTCGGCGGCGAAGCGGCCCATCACGTCGATGTAGCCCTGGGCCTGGTCCTTGAGCACCGGAACGGCGGTTTCCGGCCACACCAGCAGGTCCACCGGCCTGGAGCTGAAGCTCAGGTCGCGGTATAGCGCCAGTTGCGCGTCGATGTGCGCGGGGTCCCACTTCAGGTCCTGCTCGACGTTGCCCTGGATCGCCGCCACTTTCAGCGGATCGCCTGCCGGAATGGTCCAGGCATGGCCCTTGAGCGCCAGGCCCAGCACCCAAGGGGCCAGCAACAGCACGCTGGCCACGGCCAGGAACGAGGGGCGGGTGCGCAGGCGGTGCAGGTTGCACAGCAGGGCGGCGGTGAGGGCGAGGGTGAAGGAAATCAGCCATACCCCGCCCAGCGGCGCAAGGCCGGCCAACGGGCCGTCCAGTTGGCTATAGCCGGCGTAGAGCCAGGGGAAGCCGGTCAGGAACCAGCCGCGGAAGGCCTCTTGCAGTAGCCAGAGGGCGGCGAAGCACAGGGCGTCGGCCAGTGGTGCTTCGTTGCGCCGTAGCCAGCGCGCCCACAGCCAGGTGGGCAGGGCGAAGAACCAGGCCAGTGCGGCGAAGAACGCCAGCAACAACACGATTGCCAGCAGCGGCGAGGCGCCGCCGTAGGTGTTCATGCTGACGTAGATCCACCAGGTGCCGGCGCCATACAGGCCAAACCCAAACCACCAGCCACGCCACATGGCCTGGCGCGGGCTGAGCTCGCGCAGGCCAAGGTAGAGCACCGCGATGGACAGCACCGCCAACGGCCAGATGTCGAACGGCGCCAGGGCCAGGAGGGTGGAAGCACCGGCCGCCAGGGCCAGCAGATTACCGGGCCAGCCGGGGCGGGTGATCCAACGCATGTTTGTCCTTAACGGGTGATCGGGGTCAGGCGCAGCAAGTGTATCCGCCGGCTGTCGGCGTTGAGAATACGGAACTTGTAAGACCCGATCTCAGTGGTTTCGTTGCGCTTGGGCAGGTGGCCAAAGGCGCTCATCACCAAGCCGCCGACCGTGTCGAACTCGTCATCGGAGAACTCGCTGTCGAAGAACTCGTTGAAGTTCTCGATCGGGGTAAGCGCTTTGACCAAAAAATCACCGCTGGGCAGCGGTTTGATGTAGCTGTCTTCCTCGACGTCGTGCTCGTCTTCGATATCGCCGACGATTTGCTCCAACACGTCCTCGATGGTGACCAGGCCCGCCACGCCGCCATATTCGTCGATGACGATGGCCATGTGGTTGTGGTTGGCGCGGAATTCACGCAGCAGCACGTTCAGGCGCTTGGACTCGGGTACGAAGGTGGCCGGGCGCAGCAGGTCCTTGATGTTGAAGCTGTCGCCGTTCTCCTTGAGGATCAACGGCAGCAAGTCTTTGGCGAGCAGGATCCCGAGCACATCGTCATGGCTTTCGCCAATTACCGGGTAGCGCGAGTGCGCGGCGTCGATCACTGCCGGCAGGAACTCGCGAGGCGACTGGCCGGCTTTGATGCTGTTCATCTGCGAACGCGGCACCATGATGTCGCGAACTTGCAGGTCGGCGACCTGAATGGCGCCTTCTACGATGGTCAGCGCTTCGCTGTCCAGCAATTTGTTCTGATGGGCTTCGCGCAGCAGCTCAAGCAGCTCCTGGCGGTTTTTCGGCTCATGGGCAAAAGCCTGGGTCAGTTTACCCAGCCAGGACTTCTGCCCGTTGCTCGATCGATCTTCGCTCATGGCGGTTCTCGTGATCCTTCGTGTATCAGTGTGTGATTGAGTCGGTTTCATCATCGGCATACGGGTCAGGGTGACCCAGTTCTGCCAGCAATTCCCGTTCCAGGCTTTCCATTTCCTCGGCCTCCTCATCCTCGATGTGGTCATAGCCGAGCAAGTGCAGGCAACCGTGGATGACCAGGTGCGCCCAGTGCGCTTCCAGCGATTTGCCTTGTTCGGCCGCTTCGCGCTGGACCACCGCTACACAGATGACCAGGTCGCCCAGCAGCGGGATATCGAGCAGCTCATCGGGCACATCGGCCGGGAACGACAACACATTGGTCGCGTAGTCCTTGTGCCGGTAGGTGTGGTTCAGCTCGCGGCCTTCGGCTTCGTCGACCAGGCGAATGGTCATTTCCGAGTCGGCGCTGCGCTGGCGCAACGCCAATTCGCACCAGCGGCGCAAGGCGGCGTCTTCTGGAGTGGCAGCATCCGTGGCCCGTTGGATATCAAGTTCAAGCATCTTTGCCGGGCGCCTCGGGCTTGGGCTGGCGGGCTTCGAAGCGGTCATAGGCTTCGACGATACGCTGAACCAGTGGGTGACGAACCACATCCTTGGGTTGGAAATGGGTAAAGCTGATCCCCGGAACGTCCTTCAGCACCTCGATGACGTGCGCCAGGCCCGACTTGGTGCCACGGGGCAGGTCGACCTGGGTGATGTCACCGGTGATCACCGCAGTTGATCCGAAACCGATGCGGGTAAGGAACATCTTCATCTGCTCGAGCGTGGTGTTCTGGCTTTCGTCGAGGATGATGAAGCTGTTGTTCAGGGTGCGGCCACGCATGTAGGCCAGAGGGGCGATTTCGATCACCTGGCGTTCGATCAGCTTGGCCACGTGTTCGAAGCCAAGCATTTCGTACAGGGCGTCGTACAGCGGGCGCAGGTACGGGTCGATTTTCTGTGCCAGGTCGCCAGGCAGGAAACCGAGCTTTTCACCCGCCTCGACCGCCGGGCGCACCAGCAGGATGCGGCGCACCTGTTCGCGTTCCAGCGCGTCCACGGCGCAGGCTACGGCCAGGTAGGTCTTGCCGGTACCGGCCGGGCCGATGCCGAAATTGATGTCGTTGGCCAGGATTTCCTTGACGTAGCGCTGCTGGTTGAGCCCGCGCGGGCGGATGTTGCCCTTGCGCGTGCGCAGCGACACGCTGACCTCGTTGACGGCCGGGTTGTCGATGTTTTCGACAGCCGACTCCTGCAGGTACAGGTGCACGGTTTCCGGTGACAGGTCGGTGGCCTTGGTCTCGCGATAGAGACGGCGCAGCAGCTGTTCGGCAGCGGAGGTGGTCCTGGGTTCGCCGATCAGCTCGAACTGATTGCCACGGTTGCGGATCTCGATGGCCAGGCGCTGTTCGATCAGGCGCAGGTGCTCGTCGAACTGGCCGCACAAGTTGGCGAAACGGTGGGCCTCGAAGGGTTCGAGGATGAAACGATGGGGTTCTATGGGTGCGTTCAAGGTCGTTTTTAGCCGCTCGACGGCGATGGAGTTGAACTCAAGAATAACCCTTGAATGGCAGTGGCGAAAGCACTGAAACGTTCAACGGTATGTACGGGCTGTTCTGGCCTCCCCGCGGGTCAACCCGCTCCTGCAAGGCTGGTGGGGATCCTGTGGGCGCGGGTCCACCCGTGAACAGGCCAGAACAGGTATCATGCCTACCTTTTCTTACGCATGTGTTATCTGGCCGAACATGAGCAAACGCGAACCCGCCATCTATAAAGTGATCTTCCTGAACCAGGGTCAGGTCTTCGAGATGTACGCCAAGCAGATCTACCAGAGTGACCTGTGGGGTTTTCTGGAAATCGAGGAGTTCGTGTTCGGAGAGCGCTCGCAACTGGTAGTGGACCCGAGTGAGGAGAAGCTCAAGAGCCAGTTCGACGGAGTGGTCCGCAGTTTCGTGCCGATGCACTCGATTGTGCGCATCGATGAGGTGGAGCGCCTGGGCACGGCGAAGATCAGCGAGGCCAAGGGCGGCGGCAATGTGATGCCGTTCCCGATGCCAATGCCGGAAAAGTGACCTTCAGGGAAGCGGCGAGAACGGCGTGCGCCCTTCGGCGTTCTGCAGTTCGAGCAGGTACTTGCGGAAAATCTGGCCGAGCACCTGGGTGGCATGCTCCAGTTCGTCGCGGGGCATTTGCTCGGTCACTTCGTCGGCCATGTCCAGCGCATCTTCGGCGCCATTGACCGCAGCCATTTTCAGCAGGATGTAGGCCTGCACGTTGTTGGCCTTGACCCCTTCGCCATGGAAGAACATGGCACCCAGACGGTATTGGGCGTCGGCTTGGCCCTGCAGCGATGCCTTCTGGAACCAGTCCAGGGCTTTGCCCAGGTTTTTTGGCGTTTGCGTGTAGTAATACTCGCCCAGTTCGAATTGCGCCTGGGCATCCCCCGCAGTCGCCGTCTGCTCGCAGGCCTTGAGGGCGTTTGCCAGGTCTTCAGGCTGAACGTTCAAGGTGCAGCGGCCCGCCGCCGGAATCAGCAACGAGTTACCGCCCTCCGCCAGGGCCAGCAGGGGCTGAAGAAGCAACAGGCAGCCCAGGGTCAGGGCGCGGCCGGTGCGGTTCATGGGGATCGACTTACCTCTGCAAAGCTGCGGCCAATGTCTCTGGTGGCACATTATGGGATAAGCAGCGCCAACCTTACAAAGTTTTACTCGAATTTCTGCTTGGTTGGGGAAGTCAGCTGATTGTGCGTGCGTAATTATTGCCTGTGCCGGCCTCTTCGCGGGTGAACCCGCGCCTACAAGGGGGTGTCGCTTTCATGAGTGTAGGCGTGGGGTTGCTCGCGAAGAGGCCGGTACAGGCTGGCCATCACTTCAGGGCAGCAAAGGCTTTCTCAGCCGCATCCAGGGTGATCTGCAGCTCTTTGTCGCCATGGGCGATGGAGGTGAAGCCCGCCTCGAATGCGCTCGGTGCCAGGTATACACCACCGTCGAGCATCAGGTGGAAGAAGCGCTTGAAGCGCTCGGCATCGCTGGCCATCACGTCTTCGAAGGTGACGATATCGTCGGCGCCGCTGAAGTACAGGCCGAACATGGCACCGGCCTGGGTGGTGACGAATGGCACGCCAGCGGCATCGGCGCGTTGCTGCAGGCCGTCAAGCATGCGGCTGGTGTAGTCGGTCAGCTCGGCGTGGAAGCCTGGGCGGCTGATCAGCTTGAGGGTGGTCAGGCCGGCGGCCATGGCCAGCGGATTGCCCGACAGGGTGCCGGCCTGGTAGACCGGGCCGAGCGGGGCGATGCAGCCCATGATTTCACGCTTGCCGCCGAAACAGCCGACCGGCATGCCGCCACCGACGATCTTGCCGAAGGTCGACAGGTCCGGCTTGATGCCGTAATGGCCCTGGGCGCCGCCGAGCGAGACGCGGAAACCGGTCATCACTTCGTCGAAGATCAGCACCACGCCATGCTTGTCGCATTGCTCGCGCAGGCCCTCGAGGAAGCCCGGTGCCGGTGGTACGCAGTTCATGTTGCCGGCCACCGGCTCCACGATGATGCAGGCCACGGTCTGGCCAACTTCGGCCAGGGTCTTCTCGACGGCGGCGATGTCGTTGAACGGCAGGGTCAGGGTGTGCTTGGCGAAGTCCGCTGGCACGCCTGCCGAGCTTGGCACGCCTTGGGTCAGCAAGCCGGAGCCGGCTTTTACCAGCAGGCTGTCGGAGTGGCCGTGGTAGCAGCCTTCGAACTTGATGATGGCGTCACGGCCAGTGTAGCCACGGGCCAGGCGGATGGCGCTCATGGTGGCTTCAGTGCCCGAGCTGACCATGCGCACCATTTCCATCGACGGTACGATCGAGCAGACCAGGTCGGCCATCTCGGTTTCCATGGCGGTGGGCGCGCCGTAGGACAGGCCGTGCTCCAGCTGCTTGCGTACCGAGTCCAGCACGTCCGGGTGGCCGTGGCCGAGGATCATCGGGCCCCAGGAGCCGACGTAGTCGACGTAGCGTTTGTCGTCCTCGTCAACGACATAGGCGCCTTCGGCATGCTTGAAGAACAGCGGCGTGCCGCCAACGCTCTTGAAAGCGCGGACCGGCGAGTTGACGCCGCCAGGGATGTGCTTCTGGGCTTGGGCGAACAGGGCTTCGGAACGGGACATGGAAGTATCTCTCGAATCAGGATGCGAACAAGGCGTTGAAGGCGCGGGCGCGGCGGGTGACTTCCTGCGCGCTGTCGGCACCGAACAAGCCGTGGATCACCGCCAGCAGGTCGGCGCCGTGGGCGACCAACGGGGCGGCGTTGTCGAGGGTGATGCCGCCGATCACGGCGATCGGCAGTTTCACCTGGGCGCGGGCCTGCTCGAGCAGGCCGACGTTGGCAGCGGGCGCGCCCGGCTTGGTGACAGAATTGAAGAAGCGGCCAAAGGCCACGTAGCTGGCGCCTTCGCTGGCAGCCTGGGCGGCCAGTTCGAGGCTGGCGTGGCAGGTGGAGCCGATGATTGCCTGGCGGCCGAGCAGTGCGCGGGCCGGGGTCAGCGGGCCGTCGGTCTGGCCCAGGTGCACACCGACACCCAGGCGGGCGGCCAGTTCGGCGTCGTCGTTGATCAGCAACTGGGTGCCGTAACGCTCGCAGAGCTTCATCAGCCCTTCGGCTTCACGCAGGCGGCGCGCTGCATCGTCGCTCTTGTCGCGGTACTGCAGCAGACAAACGCCGCCTTCCAGGGCCGCCTCGACATGGGACAGGAAACGGCCGGCGAGCAGCTGGCTGTCGGTGATGGCGTACAGACCGCGTAGCTTCATTGAAAGCCTCGTATCAGGAGCAGAAGTCCAGGGGCAGGCGGCGCGGCACGTATTGGCCCTTGCCCAGTTGCTCGGCGTCACGCAGGGTGCGCCAGGTGTAGTCCAGGGCGGTGCGCACGGCGCTTTCCAGCTGCTCGCCGAGCGCCAGGCGGCCGGCCAGGGCACTGGCCAGGGTGCAGCCCGAGCCATGGTAGCTGCCCGGCAGGCGCTGGCAAGTCCAGGTGAAGTGCTGGCCTTCCTGGGTGTACAGGCGGTTGTGGATTTCGTCTTCGTCGCCGTGACCGCCGGTAATCAGCAGGTGTCTACAGAACGGCAACAGTTTCTCGGCACATTCGTCAGCGGTGCCCTCGGGCAGTTCGGCGAGGATGCGTGCTTCGGGCAGGTTCGGTGTGGCGATGGTCGCCAGCGGCAGCAACCGTTCACGCAGGGCGTAGCCCACTTCGTCCTTGCCCAGGCGGCCACCGCCACCAGCACGCAGCACCGGGTCGCAGACCAGCGGCAGGTGAGGGTGGGCGGCCAGCAGTTCGGCGACGGTGTCGACCATCTCGATCGAGCCGAGCATGCCCAACTTGACGGCGGCCACCGTGGAGTCGGCCAGCACGGCGTTGGCCTGGGCCAGCACCCACTCGCGGTCGAGCACGCGGAAGTCGGAAACGTTGACGGTATCCTGCACGGTCAGGGCGGTCACTGCAGGTGCAGCGTGGCAGCCTTGGGCGATCAGGGCTTCGATATCTGCCTGCAAGCCGGCGCCGCCACTGGGGTCGTGGCCGGAGAGACAGAGGACAACGGGGCGGGAGCTGTAGATATTCATGGTCGGCGAGCTTACCACCAAACCTGTTTGGGCGGATCGTCCGACAAACGAGTTTTACTGATCGATCGGTCAAGTTGTCGATTGATTTTCTATTGAAAGCATTGATTTAGAGCCTTTTCTTTGTGTTTTTATGTGGCCGATTGCCAGGTTGTGAGGCTATGCTAGAGTGCTCGGATAACTCGATAAACGGGTTCTGCAGGATCACGTCGTCTCAAACGGATGGGAGGCTACCGCGACGCGACCGGACAGGCCATGCTGGGGCTGTATGCGCTATTTGCTGATTGTGCTTCTGGGTTTGCTGCCCGTGCTGGCCGGAGCGGTCGATTTCGACGACGCTACCCGGCATCTTCCACTGGGCAAGGCCATGCAGGTTTATGAAGACCCCGATGGCAATGCCAGCATTGCTCAGATCAGTGCCCCCGGTTTCGCCAAACACTTTCAGCCCCACCATGAGGATGTGCTGAACGCCGGTTACTCCACCTCGGTGTTCTGGCTCAAGCTCGAACTGCGCCCCACTGCCGCGCCCAACGCTGCCCCGAGGTCATGGCTGCTGGAGTTGGCCTACCCGCCGCTGGATCACCTCGAACTGTATCTGCCTGACAGCAGCGGCTTGTACCGCCTGGCGCAGCGCACCGGCGATGCCTTGCCTTACGACAGCCGGCAGATCCGGCAGAACAACTACTTGTTCGAACTGCAATTGCCGCCTGGCAAGGTGACCACTGCGTACCTGCGGCTGCACAGCCAGGGTTCGGTGCAAGTGCCGCTGGCGCTATGGTCCCCTGAAGCCTACCTGGAAGAGCAGCCCACGCGCTTGTATGTGCTGGGGATTATCTACGGCGTGTTGCTGGTGATGCTGGTGTACAACCTGTTCATCTACCTCAGCGTGCGTGACGTCAGCTACCTCTATTACATCCTTTACATCGCGTCGTTCGGCCTTTATCAGGTCTCGGTGAACGGCGCCGGTGTAGCCTATTTCTGGCCAGACAGCCCTTGGTGGGCGAATGCCTCCACGCCTTTGTTCATTGGTGCAGCCGGGCTGTTCGGTTGCCAGTTCGCCCGGCACTTCCTGCAATTGGGCAGCATCAACCGTGGCTTTGATCGCCTGTTGCAACTGCTGATGCTGGGGGGGGCGCTGGTCATGGTACTGGCGGTGAGCATGCCCTACGGCATTGCGCTGCGCATGGCCACGCTGCTGGCGCTGCTGTTCACCATAAGCGTCTTCAGCGCCGGCCTGTATGCCTGGTGGCGCGGCTTGCGAGTGGCGCGCTGGTTCATCATCGCCTGGACGGCGTTCCTGCTTGGCGGGCTGGTCAACACCTTGATGGTGCTGGGCTACCTGCCGAACGTGTTCATCACCATGTATGCCAGCCAGCTGGGTTCGGCCTTGGAAGTGGCCTTGCTGTCGCTGGCGCTGGCCGACCGCATCAACAGCCTGCGCGAGCAGCAGGCGCAGACCTTGCGTGATACAGGGCGTACGCTGGAGCAACTGAACCTGCAACTGGCCAGGAGCAATCGCCTGAAGGACGAGTTCCTGGCCAGCGTGACTCATGAACTGCGCACCCCGATGAATGGTGTGATTGGCTCGCTCGAGCTGATGCACACCCTGCCGATGGGGGCTGAAATGGCTCAGTACCATCACACGGCAGTGGGGTCTGCCCAAGGCATGATGGATATGGTCGATGCCATTCTTACCCTGTCCGAATTGCAGGCCGGCCGCCTGCGGGCGCAGCCGGCACCGTTCAGCCTGCGCGCCCTGTTGCAGGGCTTGCGCGCCGGTTATGCCGGGCAGGCGCTGGGCAAAGGCCTGTACCTGAGCCTGGACATTCCGGCCGACCTGCCGGACGGGTTGCTCGGTGACGGGCAGAAGCTGGCGCACTGCCTGGGTTGTCTGGTGGACAACGGTTTGAAGTTCACCCATCAGGGCGGTGTGATGATCCAGGTGCGCGGCCGCCGGGTGGGGCCGAATGATCTGGCGTTGACCTTTACCGTCAGCGACAGCGGTATCGGTTTCGATGATCTGGAGCAGTCGATCCTGTACCAGCGGTTCTTCCAGGTCGATGGTTCGATGACCCGGCGGTATGGCGGTTTGGGGATTGGGTTGTCGATTTGCCGGCAGATGGGGGAGTTGCTGGGGGCCAGATTGGCACATGAATCGACGCGCGGGTTGGGTAGCCGCTTCGAGTTGAGTTTGAACATGGCGATTTCGCAGGCGCAGATGAGCCCGCACATGTTGCAGGCGCGGCGCTCGCTGTAGGAGCGGGTTCACCCGCGAAAGGGCCGGCCCTGCTGGCCAATTTCCAGCCGCCGTTCACCGCTGCCGCCACCACCGTATTCGCGGGTAAACCCGCTCCTACGCGCGCGCACACGCCAGCAACCACACGTTTAGTCATTAATACCCCTTTGACTACCCCGCAAGCAGTGCTTCACTGGGTCTCTCAAGCCTACCCGGATTCAGGAGCCCCCCGATGAGCCTGCACCAGTACGCTGAAACCCACGAAGTCACCAACCAGCCACCGCCGCTCGACGGCGCCAACCTGTACCGCCTCGACCTGCCATTGCAAGAATGGTCAAGGCGTTTTGGCGCGGGCTGGGCCGAGTCGCGGATCGACGCCTATGGTGCCCTGGCCGGCGGCCCGCTGATGCAGGCAGGCTTCCTGGCCAACGCGCACAAACCCGAGTTCAGCAGCCACGACCGCTATGGCCATCGCATCGACCTGGTGGAGTTCCACCCGGCCTACCATGAGCTGATGCGTACCGCCGTCGAACATGGCCTGCCTTCTTTACCATGGGCCGAACCCCGTGCTGGTGCCCATGTTGCACGGGCTGCGATGACCTACCTGCACAGCCAGGCCGAGGCCGGCACCGGCTGCCCGCTGACCATGACGTTTGCCGCCGTGCCGGCATTGCGCCTGCAGCCTGAGCTGGCGGAATACTGGCTGCCGAAAATCCTTGCCTGCGAATACGACCCGCGCAACGTTGGCGACCGGCACAAGGCCGGGGTCACCCTGGGCATGGCCATGACCGAAAAGCAGGGCGGCACCGATGTACGCGCCAACACCACCCGGGCCTATCCGGTCGGTGCGCCGGGCCCGGGTCAGGCTTATGAGCTGGTTGGTCACAAGTGGTTCTGCTCGGCGCCGATGTGCGACGCTTTCCTGACCTTGGCGCAAACCGAAAAAGGCCTGAGCTGCTTCCTGCTGCCGCGCCACCGCCCCGATGACAACCGCAACCAGTTCTATATCCAGCGCCTGAAAAACAAGCTGGGCAACAGCTCCAACGCCTCCAGCGAGGTGGAGTTCCGCGGTGCGCTGGCGTGGATGATTGGCGAAGAGGGGCGCGGCGTGCCGACCATCATCGAGATGGTCGCCATGACCCGATTTGACTGCATGGTCGGCTCCAGCGCGCTGATGCGCCAGGCGTTGACGCAGGCGGCCCACCATTGCGCGCATCGCAAGGTCGGCGGGCGGGTGCTGAACGAGCAGCCATTGATGCAGAACGTGCTGGCCGACCTGGCCCTGGAAAGCGAGGCTGCGCTCGCCCTGAGCTTGCGCATGGGCCAGGCGCTGGAGCAACTGGACGACCCGCAACAGGCGCATTTCGCCCGACTGGTCACGGCGGTGGGCAAGTACTGGATCTGCAAACGTGCGCCGGCCATGATCAACGAAGCCGCCGAATGCCTGGGTGGCGCGGGTTATGTGGAAGACAGCATTCTGCCACGGCTGTACCGCGAGGCACCGGTCAACTCGACCTGGGAGGGCTCGGGCAACGTGCAGTGCCTGGATGTGCTGCGGGCCTTGTCCAAGGAGCCGGGCGTACTCGATGCACTGTTTGTCGAGCTGGGTGACGGGCATGGTGACCCGCGCCTGGCGGCGCATATCGGCAACCTCAAGGGGGCGTTTGCCGACACCGGCGACATGCAGTACCGCGCGCGGCAACTGACCGAGGATATTGCCCTGGCGTTGCAGGCCAAGCTGCTGCTGGAGGCCGGGAATGCAGACGTCAGTGATGCGTTTATCGGCAGCCGCTTGGCCGGTGGTGGCCGGGTGTACGGGGCGCTGCCGCGAGGTGTGGATGTGATGGCATTGGTCACAAGGGCTACGCCTGCCTGGCCGCTGTAGCAGCGGGCTTGCCCGCGAATGAACCCAACACCGATCAATGGGGGTGTATTTAACCAAGAAGGCAGGCAAGATGGATCACATGCATGTCCAGACAGGAAGCACAGTGTGAGCCACGCTTTTGTAGTCGTTGATACCCCCGAACAGGCCGTCGACCGTCTGGCGGCCTTGCATGAACAGGCCACAGGTGCCCTGAGTCAGGCCCTGAAGCGTTACCTGAAGGACCGTACCGAGCCCGATACAGATGAGCGCGACCTGTTCCGCTACCCGGCACTGCGCCTGACCTACTACAGCCATGGCGAAGTCGCCGCCACCACCCGCGCCTATGCCAAGGTCCAGGTTGCCGGCACCTACAGCGTCACCGTCACCCAGCCCGCTGCGTTCCGTGGCTACCTGCTGGAGCAACTGCGCCCGCTGATGCATGACTACACCGTTACGGTAGAAGTCGGCGTCAGCGAGCAGAACATCCCTTACCCCTATGTGGTCGACCAGGGCGACGAGCTGGCCGGTAGTGGCATTACCGCTGCGCAGCTGGCGCGGGTGTTCCCCAGCACCGACCTGTCGGCGGCCACCGACAACATCGCTGATGGCCTGTACGACTGGGACCGTGCTGAAATCATGCCACTGGCGTTGTTCGATGCCGCGCGCGTCGACTTCTCGCTACGCCGCCTGGTGCACTACACTGGCAGCGACTGGCGCCATGTACAGCCGTGGATCCTGCTGACCAACTACCACCGCTATGTCGACCAGTTCATCAGCCATGGCCTGGAACAACTGCGTGACGACCCACGCTTCGTGCGTATGGTGCTGCCAGGCAACGTCGTGATCGAAAAGGGCATGGACCATGGCGAAACCCAGGCCCTGGTGGCCAGCGTGGTCTGGCACCGCTACCAGATGCCGGCCTATCACCTGATCGCCGCCGACGGCGATGGCGTTACGTTGGTCAACATTGGTGTGGGCCCGTCCAACGCCAAGAACATCACCGACCACTTGGCCGTGCTGCGTCCGCATTGCTGGCTGATGATCGGCCACTGCGGCGGCCTGCGGCAGTCGCAGACCATCGGCGACTACGTGCTGGCACACGCCTATATGCGCCGTGACGGCATTCTGGACCGGGTCGTGCCGCCGAATATCCCGATCCCGGCCCTGGCCGAAGTGCAGATGGCCTTGCAGGAGGCCGCCGCGCAGGTCACTGGCGAGCGTGGCGAGCAGTTGAAAAAGCGCCTGCGCACCGGCACCGTGCTGACCTACGACGACCGCAACTGGGAGCTGCGCTGGGCTCAGGAACGCCCGCTGATCAACCTGTCGCGTGCCGTGGCGGTGGACATGGAAAGCGGCACCATTGCTGCCCAGGGCTACCGTTTGCGCGTGCCTTACGGCACCTTGCTGTGTGTGTCCGACAAACCGCTGCACAGCGAGATCAAACTGCCAGGTTCGGCCAACGCCTTCTACAACCGGGCGGTCAGCCAGCACCTGAAGATCGGCATTGCTGCCCTCGACCTGCTGCGCACCGAGCTCAACTCGCTGCACTCGCGTAAACTGCGCAGCTTCGATGAGCCGCCGTTCCGCTGAGGATTCATGTCACTGCCACCCCGTAACAAGCCGCGCCGCCCTCAGGCGCGGCCTGCCGCCGGCCCGCGTCGCCAGGCCAAGGCGCCACCCGCCGAGCCGCGCCTGGTCCTGTTCAACAAACCGTTCGACGTGCTGACCCAGTTCAGCGATGGTGAAGGGCGCGCGACGCTCAAGGACTTCATCGACATTCCGGGCGTATACCCGGCCGGGCGTTTGGACCGCGACAGCGAAGGTCTGCTGTTGCTGACCAATGATGGTGGGCTACAGGCGCGGATCGCCGACCCGAAGCACAAGCTGGCCAAAACCTACTGGGTGCAGGTGGAAGGCGAACCGAGTGACGAGCAGTTGCAGCGCTTGCGTGATGGCGTGGAGCTGAACGATGGGCCGACCTTGCCGGCCGAGGCGCGGCGCCTGGAAGAACCCGAACTGTGGCCGCGCAACCCGCCGGTACGGTTTCGCAAGAGCGTGCCGACCAGCTGGCTGGAGCTGGTGATTCGCGAAGGGCGTAACCGCCAGGTGCGGCGGATGACGGCGGCGGTGGGGCTGCCGACCTTGCGCCTGGTGCGCGTGCGCATTGGTGACTGGGCGCTGGATGGGCTGGCGCAGGGTTGCTGGCGGGAGGTCCCTGCCAAGCTTTAGTTCAGGTCAGGGGCATGTTCGCGGGCACGCCCGCTCCCACAGGGACGTCGCAGTACTTGAAGGTAGCGCCAACGGTTGAAGTGGGCGTGCCCGCGAATGGCCCTGAAATGTTTTATACGCCTTCCAGAAACCCCACCACCACGCTTTTGATGATGAAGGCCAGCACCCCCAGGCCCAGCACGAAGAACAGGATCAGCGTCCCGAACTTACCCGCCTTTGACTTTTTTGCCAGGTCCCAGACGATGAAGCCCATGAAACCGATCAACACGGTGACCAGAATGATCATCATCCATTCTTCGAATACGGCGGGATCCATCGGTGTTCTCCAGGCGGGTTGAGCGTCCGATTATACGTCGGCTGGCGTAAGCATTTAACGCAGGTGGGTCAATGGCAGCTCGGTGCTGGCCAGTACCTGATTGAGCACGAAGCTCGAGCGCACGCTGGTGACGCCTTCGATACGGGTCAGGCTGCCGAGAAGCAGTTTCTGGTAATGGTCCATGTCCGGCACCACCACTTTCAACTGATAGTCGGCATCCATGCCAGTGACCAGGCTGCATTCGAGCACCTGTGGCAGGTTGCGGATGGCGGCCTCGAATGTTTCAAAGCGCTCCGGGGTATGGCGGTCCATACCGATCAGCACATAGGCGGTCAGGCTCAGGCCCAGCTTCTTGCGGTCGAGCAGGGCCACCTGGCGCGAGATGTAGCCGTCGTCCTCCAGTTGCTTGACCCGACGCGAGCATGGCGATGGCGACAGGCCGATGCGTTCGGCCAATTCCTGGTTGGAAATGCGCGCATCGCGCTGCAATTCGGCGAGGATGCTCAGGTCGTAGCGGTCAAGTTTGCTCATGGCATTTGCCTTTTCTGTTCGAATTGCTGCGAATTATCAATCCAGGGTGAAAAATTGCGCAAGTGCTATTTATCTGAGCAATCTTCGCAATCCTCTGTCGTAGCCTGTCCGGTATCTTTATCACCAGAATCACTGCCCGGACATCAGTCCACGGCGACGCGCCCTAGGCGGGCGGTCGCGGCCAGCCATCCAACAGGATCTGCAGGCCCCCGGGCTACACAGCTTCCAGAAGACGCTGTGAGGTGAGCCGGCGCCACAAGTGCCGAGCACGGACGACAATTCCTGAAGGGAGGCCCTGTGGCCTCCCTTTTTTCATGTCGGGAATTTTAATTGGCCTGTGTGGTGGGCGCGGTAGACTGGCGTTGGTTGCAGTTTTTTCTACCGAGAGGAACACCATGACGTCGCGCATCTGGCAGTTGGCAGGTGTTGGTTTGCTGGGTTTGAGCATCAGCCTTGGGGCCTTGGCTGAAGGGCCCGGCGAAGGGCCCGGTGAACGTGGCCAGCAGGTGCAAGGTGAGGGGGGGCCGGGGCGCTCGCTCAACTCGCGCGACGAAGTGCGCCAGACCCAACCGCCGCGCCAGGGGTATTACCAGGACATTCCTCGCCGCCACGGTGATGATCACCATTGGCAAGCCGGTGGCCCGGGGCAACGGCCCGGTGGCGACTGGCACGGGCGCCCGGATGGCCACGGCAATGGCTGGGGGCCTGGGCCGCAGTATCGACCAGGGCACACGGTGGACCATTTTTCTGACCGCTATTGGAAAGTACCCTACCGGGGCGCTGACTATTTCTACTCGGGGGGTTACTGGTACCGCCCGCACGGGGGCAGTTACATCGTGGTGACCCCGCCGTACGGCGTACGGGTCAATTACCTGCCGCCTTATGCGCGGGAAGTGTGGTTGGGTGGCGCGCTGTTCTTTCTGGTGGCCGATACCTATTACCAGTACCTGGCAGACAGCCAGGAATATGTGGTGGTCAACCCGCCGGTCGGCGTGCCGTCGCCCGTGCCGGTGGCCCCGACAAATGGCGGGTATGACGTGGTGGCTTATCCGATGTATGGCCAGGGTCAGGAACAGCAGGAACAGGACCGCTACCAGTGCCATCGCTGGGCGGTGAGCCAGTCAGGCTTCGACCCGGCGACGGCGACGTACGCACCGGCGGCCACGGTGCTCAGCCACTACCAGCGGGCGCTGGGGGCTTGCTTCAGTGGTCGGGGTTACAGCATCAACTGATCCCTGCACGGAACTGTGTAGGAGCGGGTTTACCCGCGAATACGGTAGCGGCGGCAACGGTGATCGGCAGGTGGAAATTGGCCAGCAGCCCCGGCCCTTTCGCGATGAACCCGCGCCTACAAGGGATTGCGTAATCGGTGGGGCATGGGTGGTTACCTCATACCGGGTCGGCGTGCACCATCACATCCGCCTGTGGGTAACGCTGGCGGATTACCCGCGAGGCCTCCACGCACAAGCTATGTGCCTCATGCAGCGGCAGTTGCCCCGGCAGTTCCAGATGCAGTTGCACAAACCACTGGTTGCCCGACACGCGCGTGCGCAGGTCATGCACGCCTTTCACGCCTGCAACGGCCAGCACCAGCGCAGCCATGTCCTCGCCAACGTCGCTGGGTAACGCTTTGTCCATCAGGATCGCCGTACTTTCGCGGGCAATTTGCAGCGCGCTCCAGAGGATGTAAAAGGCGATGCCCAGGCCGAACAGCGCATCCAGCTGCGGCCAGCCAAAACGCGCCAGCAACAGGGCCAGCAGAATGCTGCCGTTGAGCAATAAGTCAGAACGGTAGTGCAGGGAATCTGCCCGTACCGCAGTAGAGCCGGTGAGCCGGATTACCTTGTGCTGCAGTGCCAGCAGGGCGACCGTCAGCACCAGCGACAGCAGCATCACCGCGATACCGATTGAGGTATCGCCCAGCGGTTGCGGGGTGGACAGGCGCTCGACCGCCTGCACCCCGATCAGCACCGCACTGCCACCGATGAACAGCGCCTGAGCCATACCGGCCAAGGCCTCGGCCTTGCCATGGCCGAACCGGTGATCGTCGTCGGCCGGGCGCAGGGCGTAGTGCACCGCCAGCAGGTTGAGGAACGAGGCCACGGCGTCCAGTGCCGAGTCGGTCAGCCCGGCCAGCAGGCTCACCGACCCGCTCAGCCACCAGGCCAGCGCCTTGCTCAGCACCAGGATGCTGGCCACCGCCAGTGACGCGCGCGTGGCCAGGCGGAGCAGGCGCTGGTGTTCAGCCGGGGTAGTGATCATCCGTGGTCAGTGTCCGTGTGGCTCAGGCTGCCGGGACCAGGCCCAGGCTGGCCAGTTGTTCGATGCTGCCTCGATGCTGGATAAGCCGTGGGTCGTTCAGCGGCAGGCGCTGGCCCAGTTCGCTTTCCAGAATGGCCTGCAGCTTCAGGTTGTCGACCTTGCCATCCGGGCTGACGGCTTCTTGCAGTTTGGCCGGGTCAACCTGGGCAGTGCGGCCACCTGGGTAGTAGATGGCGCCGGTGGCGAAGTCGATACCGAAGGCAATCAGCCCCGGGATTACATAGAACAGGATGCCAATGGCATCCATGGCGGCAACCACAGGGTCGATCTTGCCGCCGATCTGGCCGCGCCGGTCCGGGTAGAAAATGGTGCCGCAGGCCGTCAGTTGTGTCAGCAGGGTGGCGATGAGGGCGCCACCGATGACGCGGGTCGAGATGCGCATGTAAATCTCCGAAAAGGTGTTCAGCAGGACAAGCGAAGCGCCTGCACCTGATGTTAAGACCATGATAGAGCAGGCTGGGTTCGCCGTTATACTCGCGAGACTGTTCGAGGACCACCATGATTTCATTACCCATTGATGCTGCCTTGCCCGCCCTGCGCCAGGCTCTGCAAAACCGTGACGAAGCGGTGCTTGAAGCGCCGCCCGGCGCTGGCAAGACCACCCGCGTGCCACTGGCGCTGCTGCACGAACCATGGCTGGCCGGGCAGAGCATCCTCATGCTCGAGCCACGGCGCCTGGCTGCGCGGGCAGCGGCCGAACGGCTGGCCAGTGAGCTGGGCGAGCAGGTTGGGGAAACCGTGGGTTACCGCATCCGCCTGGACAGCAAGGTCGGGCCGAAAACCCGGATCGAAGTGGTGACCGAAGGCATCCTCACACGCCGCCTGCAAGCCGACCCGGCGCTGGAAGGGGTGGGCCTGCTGATCTTCGACGAATTTCACGAGCGCAGCCTGGATGCCGATCTCGCACTTGCGCTGAGCCTTAACGGCCGCGAGTTGCTGCGTGACGACCCGCCACTGAAGATTCTGCTGATGTCCGCGACCCTGGAAGGCGAACGCCTGTCGCGGTTGCTGGACGATGCCCCGGTGGTCAGCAGCGAAGGCCGCATGCATCCGGTGGATATCCGCTGGGGGCGGCCGTTTCAGCCAGGCGAGTTCATCGAGCCACGGGTGGTGGACTGCGTGCTGCATGCGCTGGCTGACCAGGCCGGCAGCGTGCTGGTGTTCCTGCCTGGGCAAGCCGAGATCCGCCGGGTTCACCAAAGCCTTCAGGAGGCGCTGGGCGCGCGCCCCGAGATTCTGCTGTGCCCGCTGCATGGCGAGCTCGACCTCAATGCCCAGCGCGCCGCTATCGACCCGCCGGCCAAGGGCCTGCGCAAGGTGGTGCTGGCCACCAACATCGCCGAAACCAGCCTGACCATCGATGGCGTGCGCGTGGTGATCGACGCAGGCCTGGCCCGGGTGCCGCGCTTCGACCCCGGCAGCGGCATGACCCGCCTGGACACCCAGCGCATTTCCCGCGCCAGCGCCACCCAGCGCGCGGGGCGTGCCGGCCGCCTGGAGCCCGGCGTGTGCTACCGCCTTTGGTCCGAGGCCCAGCATGACCAGCTGGCCGCCCATGGCAGTGCCGAGATTCTCCAGGCCGACCTGGCCGGGCTGGCCCTGCAGCTGGCGCGCTGGGGTGTAACGCCCGAGCAGTTGCGCTGGCTCGACCAGCCACCGGCTGCAGCGTTCGCCCAGGCACAGGACCTGTTGGCGCGACTCAGCGCCTTCAAGCCGGGCAGCCGCGACACCCTCAGCGAACATGGCCAGGCCATGGCCGAACTGCCGGCTCACCCACGCATCGCGCACTTGTTGCTGCGCGGCCAGGACCTGGGCCTGGCACAGATGGCATGCGATGTGGCTGCACTGCTGGGGGAGCGGGACATTCAGCGTGGCGGTGGTGCTGACTTGCACAGCCGGCTTGCGCTGGTCAGCGGTGAGAGCAAGGCTGAGCGTGGCGGCCAGGGGGGTGTGCAGCGTGCTCGTCAGCTGGCCCGGCAATACCGTGGCCTGTTGCGTGGCAAGGTCGGTGCGCCGGTCGCCGACCCGGACCACCCACGCTGGCTGGGCGCCCTGCTGGCGCTGGCCTACCCTGACCGGGTCGCCCAGCAGCGCCGGGCGGGTGGGGCGGAGTATCGGCTCGCCAACGGCCGTGCGGCCCTGTTTGGCGAAGTCGATGCATTGATGAAGTGCCCATGGCTGGTGATCGCCGACCTGGGTAGCCGCCAGGGGCAGCGTGAGGAGCGGATCTATCTGGCAGCCGAATTCGATCCGGCGTTGCTCGAGGGTGTACTGGCCGAGCAGGTCGAGCGGGTCGATATCCTCGATTGGGACGAGCGCGAGCAGGTGTTGCGCGCCGAGCGCCAGGTGAAGGTTGGCGAACTGGTCCTCAGCCGCGAGCCGTTGCCCGGGCTGGATGATGAAGCCAGGGCCCGAGCGCTGCTTGGCCTGGTCCGGCGCAAAGGTTTGAACCTGCTGACCTGGACGCCGGAACTGCGGCAATGGCAGGCACGTGTGGCGCTGCTGCGTCAGCTCGACCTGCAGAAGGATGGCCACAGCGAATGGCCTGACCTGGGGGACGAAGCCTTGCTGGCCAGCCTGGAAGACTGGTTACAGCCTTACCTGAGCAAAGTATCGCGCCTCAGCCACTTTGCTGCGCTGGACTTGCCGTCGATGCTGCGCAACCTGCTGCCCTGGCCGCTGCCGCAACGCCTGGAAGAACAGGCCCCGGTGCATTTGGCCGTGCCGTCCGGCTCGAACATCCGCCTGGATTACAGCGAAACCCCGCCGATTCTCGCCGTGCGTCTGCAAGAACTGTTCGGCCTTGCCGACACCCCGCGCATCGCCAATGGCCGGCAGCAGGTCAAGCTGCACCTGCTGTCACCGGCGCGTCGGCCGGTGCAGGTGACCCAGGACCTGGCCAGTTTCTGGCGCACGACCTATGCCGAGGTTAAGAAAGACCTGAAAGGGCGGTATCCGAAGCACTACTGGCCGGACGACCCTCTGGTGGCCGAGGCTACCGCCAGGGCCAAGCCGAGAGGGCGCTGATGCACACCACCGAGTGCGGCAGGCCGAAAAAATCATGCTCTGGTCACCACGTGTCAGTGGTGGTGCCATTCATCGTATTGCACCCGCCAGTGAAGCTCGATCTGCCTGCCTCAATAGGAAAGTGATCACTTCGCCTTCCTCGACGTTGAGCCAGGCTACCCACTCCCCACTCCTGTGCGGCGTATCCGTGAGGGCGCCGACCCTGTAGCCCCGCTGGTCGCGCAGATGGCAGACAAGGCCTTCATCTGTCAGCGCCAGCGGCTCGATTTTCCAGTATTCGCTAACGTCTGCATGCCAGTAAAAGCCCAGATAGCCATTGCGGCTGACCCCTAGTTTCTTGGTCCCCGGGCGCCCAGGCATGCTGATGCGGTAGTGCAGGCGATCGTTGGTCCGCGAGTGGTAATGAAAGTCCATCACCGGCGAGTCCTGCCTTCCCCCCGCCTGCAACCAGTCATCCTCGGGGGTAATGCCCCAGCCGAACTTGTCTGAACTGCGGCTGAGGCGTAGCGGGATGTCCCGGTCGACGGCGCGCATGTACAGCTTGCCGCGAAAAGACCTGGCGTACCCGGCCTGAATGGTTTCGTTCATGGTGCACTCCTTGAACAGCATTGAGGATGTGCACTCTGGCGCCAGGGCTGGGCAGCCCGGCAGGTCGAAAACATTCCCCGGTGGCCTCAGCTGCTGGCTTCACCTTCCAGCAACATGAACAGGCGGTACAGCACCACGGTGCTGAACAGCTGCAGGAAGCCGCTGAGGCTGTCCATGGCCAGTTCCATGCCAGGTGATGGCTCGGGGAAGGCCATCAAAAGCAGCCCGTCGATGAGCCAGATCGGTGCCAGCACGCCTAAAACGCAGATCATGATGCGCATGAAATGCCCGGTGGTCATGCTTGCGCTTTCGCGCATCGCCTGCACCACCGGCCGGCCGCGCAGCACCAGCAGGTACTCGGCGAACACCAGGTTGATCATGATCCACACCCCCGGGAAGATGAACAGCGCAAGGCCGGCCATGATCAGCAGCGAGCTGATCAGGATCAGCAGAGCCAGTTGCGGCCACAGCTGCAGGGCGCGGGCGAACAGGTCGCGCTTGGCGATTTCCTGGCCGTTGCTGCGCGTGTCCAGGTACAGGATCAGGGCTGCGCTGTACAGCGGGTAGAACAACAGGCTGACCAGCATGCCGTAGGCCGGTGATGCCTGGTCGCCCAACTGCCGGTCCAGCAATTGGGTGAGCAGGGCTTCCACCACCACCAGCGGCAGGCACAGCTGCAGGATGTTTGGCAGGTGACGGCGGAAGAAGTACAAGGAGTCGCGCAAAACGCTCAGCGGATTCATCAGTCAACATCGCATGGCAGTAAAAACAGGGGCCTAACTTTAGCCCAAAGCAGGCCTGGGGCTGTCACTTGCTGAAAAAAGTTTCACCGCAGCAGTGATTGAATCCCGCGCCTGTACGCCCCATCTTTGACGCTGTCCGATGTCCCGCTACCCCACGAGGTCGCCCCATGAACACTGAAGAACAAACCCTGATCGACGGCCTGTTCGGCCGCCTCAAGCAAGCCGAAGACCCGAGCCAGCCGCGTGACGCGCAAGCCCAGGCGTGCATCGAGCAGCACGTGCGTCAGCAACCGGCGGCGCCTTACTACATGGCCCAGGCGATTTTGGTGCAGGAGGCTGCAATCAAGCGCCTCGACGAACAGAACAAGCAGCTGCAAGCCGAGCTGCAGCAGGCCCGTGCCCAGGCTCAGGCGGCACAAGCCGCCAGCAGTGCGCCGAGCAATGGCGGGGGTGGCTTCTTGTCCAGCATCTTTGGTTCGGGTGGGCGCAACGCAGCCCCGGCGGTGCAGCCACAGCGCCCTTCGGCGCCCCCTGTAGCGTCCGGTGGTGGCTGGCGCGAGCCGTCGGCACCTGGTTTTGGCCAACCTCAGACGCCGCAGCCTGGCTATGGCGCCGCGCCTGCGCGCAGCGGGGCCAGCAGCTTCCTTGGCGGGGCCATGCAGACCGCCGCCGGTGTGGCCGGTGGTGTGCTGCTGGCGCAGGGGATCAGCAGCCTGTTCAACCACAACTCGCAACCGGAAGAAGTGGTCGAGGTCATCAAGGAAGAGCCGGCGCCAGCCAGCGACAGTGGCGGCTGGAACGACCAGGGCGGGCAGGAGCAAGTGGCTGACAACGGTGGCTGGGGCAGTGACCAGGGTGGATACGCCGACGGTGGTTTTGGCAGCGATGACGGCGGGTTCTTCTCGGACGACGATTCTTACGTCTGACAGGTCTGGCATACTGCTGGCATTTCCGGGGGCGCTTTGCGCCCCTTCGCGGGCACGCCCGCTCCCACAGGTGTACGCGCGATACCTGTGGGGGTGGGCGTGCCCGCGAAGGGCTGCGCAGCAGCCCCCGCAGCACTCCAGGCCAAAAATGAGGTTCCCAGGTGAAAAAGATCGCGTTGTTCGCCGATGTGCAGAACCTCTACTACACCGTGCGCCAGGCCCACGGCTGCCACTTCAACTACACCGCCCTGTGGGCCGATGTCAGCCGCGAAGGCCAGATCGTCGAGGCCGTGGCTTATGCCATCGACCGTGGCGACAGCAAACAGCAGCAGTTCCAGCAGATCTTGCGCAACCTCGGTTTCGATGTGCGCCTCAAACCGTTCATCCAGCGCAGCGATGGCTCGGCCAAAGGTGACTGGGATGTGGGCATTACCCTGGATGTGATCGACGCGGCCAGCCGGGTCGACCAGGTGGTGCTGGCCTCCGGCGACGGTGATTTCGACCTGCTGCTGGAACGGGTAATCCAGCGCCATGGCACCGAAGCGGTGGTGTATGGCGTACCGGGGCTGACGGCGTTGTCACTGATCCGTGCTGCCACCCGCTACGTGCCCATCGAAGGCGCGCTGTTGCTTAAACACTAAGGTCTTTTCATGGAACGTATCGCTGTCATCGACTTTGAAACCACCGGCATTTCCCCCGGTACCGGCTGCCGTGCCACCGAGGTGGCGGTGGTAATGCTTGAAGGTGGGCGCATTGTCGAGCGCTACCAGAGCCTGATGAACGCTGGCGTGCCGGTGCCGGCCTTCGTCGCAGGGCTGACCGGCATCACCACCGCCATGCTGCGCAGTGCGCCGCCGGTGGAGAAAGTGATGAACGAGGTGGCCGAGTTCGTCGGTGGCACCCCATTGTTGGCGCACAACGCTGCTTTCGACCAGAAGTTCTGGGACTACGAGCTAAGCCGTATTGGCCGCAGCCGCAGCCAGCCCTTCGCGTGTTCCCTGTTGCTGTCACGGCGCCTGCTGCCCGCGGCGCCGAACCACAAGCTGGGCACTTTGACACGCTGGGCTGGGTTGCCGGACACGGGGACTGCGCACCGGGCCATGGCCGATGCCGAAATGGCCGCCAACCTGCTGCAGCATCTGGCGGGTGTGTTGCGCCAGGACCACGGGGTTCAGCAACTGTCGCACGAGCTGCTTTGCCGGCTGCAGAAGACCCCGGCTGCGAAGCTGCGCGAAGCGCTGGCCAAGTACTGCAGGGATTAGCAAGTGAACGTCTGGGGAACTATCGCCTGCGTCGAACGCACCAGAATTGTGCCGCTCATTTGCACCCGTTCTGTAACGTCCCTTCACCCAGGCAGGCCGTTAAACTGAGTCACCCGTAAACGGATTTCGAGTTTTCCCCATGCCTGCCTCCCGTCGTTTCCCGCTGCTGCTGATTGGCGCCTTCCTGGCCCTGTATCTGGTCTGGGGTTCCACTTACCTGTTCATTCGCATCGGCGTCGAGAGCTGGCCTCCGATGCTTATGGCCGGTGTGCGCTTCCTGATCGCCGGGGGGCTGCTGTACGGCTTCCTGCGTTGGCGCGGCGTGCCGGCACCTACCTGGCCGCAATGGCGGGCGGCAGGGGCGATCGGTTTCTTGTTGCTCAGCTGTGGCAACGGCGGGGTGACCGTGGCCGAGCATGCCGGCGTGGCTTCGGGCGTGGCGGCTTTGGCGGTGGCGACGGTGCCGCTGTTCACCTTGCTGTTCGGCCTGTTGTTCGGGCACCGCAATTCGAAGCTGGAGTGGGCGGGGATAGCCCTTGGGCTGGTGGGCATCGGCCTGCTGAACCTGGGCTCCAACCTGCAGGCAAGCCCGATAGGTGCGGCGCTGATCATCTTCGCGGCGGCGTCCTGGGCGTTTGGCTCGGTGTGGAGCAAGACCTTGCCGCTGCCCCAGGGGCCGATGGCCAGCGCAGCGGAAATGCTGGTCGGGGGTGCGGTGCTGTTGCTGGGCAGTGTGCTATCGGGCGAACGCATGACACAGCTGCCGACCGCCGCTGGCTGGGGTGCGCTGGCCTACCTGGTGTTCTTCGGTTCGATCCTGGCGTTCAGTGCCTACATGTACCTGCTCAAGCATGTGCGTCCGGCAGCGGCCACCAGCTACGCCTACGTCAACCCGGCGGTGGCGGTGCTGCTGGGGATCGTCTTTGCCGGTGAGCAGATTGGCGCTGAAGAGTGTGTGGCGATGGCAGTGATCATCGGCGCGGTGGTGCTGATCGGCTTGCCGCAGTGGCGCAAGGCGCCTGAACCTGTGCCACCGTTGAAAGGTGAAATCTGCAAGTAGGCAGGGGCGATGCGGTAAACTTGCCGCCTTCGCTGAACCCCCTGACGGTATTGCCATGAATTTCGCCAAACTCGGCCTGATCGAACCGCTGCTGCGCACGCTGCAGCAACTGGACTACACCACCCCGACCCCGGTGCAGGCCAAAGCCATCCCCGCCGTGCTGGCCGGCCGCGACCTGATGGCCGCAGCCCAGACCGGTACCGGCAAGACTGCAGGCTTTGCCCTGCCTGTGCTGCAGCGCCTGGCGCTGGAGGGCGAGAAGGTGGCCAGCAACTCGATCCGCGCCTTGGTACTGGTACCCACGCGTGAGCTGGCCGAGCAGGTGCACAACAACGTGCGCGAATACGCCGAGAACCTGCCGTTGAGTACTTACGCGGTGTATGGCGGGGTCAGTATCAACCCACAGATGATGCGCCTGCGCCGGGGTGTCGACCTGCTGGTGGCTACCCCCGGCCGCTTGCTCGACCTGTTCCGGCAGAACGCCGTGAAGTTCAACCAGGTGCAGACACTGGTGCTGGATGAAGCCGACCGCATGCTTGACCTGGGCTTTGCCGAAGAGCTGCAGTCGGTGTATGCGGCACTGCCACGCAAGCGCCAGACGCTGCTGTTTTCCGCCACCTTCTCCGATCAGATTCGCATGCTGGCGGGGCTTGCGCTGAATGACCCTCTTAGTATCGAAGTCAGCCCGCGCAACGCCACGGCCGCCAGCGTCAAGCAGTGGCTGGTGCCTGTGGACAAGAAGCGCAAGGCCGACCTGTTCTGCCACCTGCTGCGCAAACAGCGCTGGAAGCAGGTGCTGGTGTTCGCCAAGACCCGCAATGGCGTCGACCAACTGGTGGAGCGCTTGCTGGCTGAAGGCGTGAATGCCGACGGCATCCACGGTGATCGCCCACAGGCGACCCGCCAGCGTGCGCTGGACAGCTTCAAGGCCCGTGAGGTGCAAGTGCTGGTGGCGACCGATGTGGCGGCCCGTGGCCTGGATATCGATGACTTGCCGCTGGTCGTCAACCTCGACCTGCCGATCGTTGCCGAAGACTACGTGCACCGCATCGGGCGTACCGGGCGGGCGGGCAACAAGGGCGAGGCGATTTCGCTGGTGTGTGCGGATGAAGTGCAACTGCTGGCGGCTATCGAGGTGCTGACCCGGCAGACCCTGCCGCGTCATGAAGAGCCGGATTTCATCCCCGAGCACCGGGTGCCGATGACCGATGCCAGTGGGCAGGTTATCAAGAAACCGAAGAAGCCCAAGAAGCCGAAAGAAAACAGCGCCAAGCGCGGGCTGGGGCGCTGGATGGACAGCACTGAAGCCGGCAGTGCGGAACCGGCGGTGAAGGCTGTACGCAAGGTGCCGAGCTTCAATGGTGGGCCGCGCAAGCGCAAGCCTTGAGGTTTTGGGGCCGCTTTGCGGCCCTTTCGCGACGCAAGGCCGCTCCCACATGGGCTGCACAATCTGGATTGACGCAGTACTTGTGGAAGCAGCCCCGGCAAGCTGTCAGGAAGCCCGCACCCAATCTGCCGCTGCCCGCCCGGCGCGCAAGCCGCTGGCAAAGCACGCCGTGAGCAGATACCCCCCGGTCGGCGCCTCCCAGTCCAGCATCTCGCCGGCACAGAACACCCCCGGCATTCCCTTGACCATCAACCCCTCATCCAGGCCCTCGAAGCGGACCCCGCCGGCACTGCTGATCGCTTCATCCAGCGGCCGCGTGCGTACCAGGGTGATGGGCAATGCCTTGATGGCCCGGGCCAAAGCATCAACGTCGGCAAAGGTCGCCTGATCGGTCAGTTCGCGCAGCAGTGCCGCCTTGACCCCATCAATCCCCAGCTGGCTGTGCAGGTGCTTGGCCATGGAGCGTGAACCGCGCGGTTTGGCCAGTGCCTGGGCAATCTTGTCCACAGGCTTGTCCGGCAGCAGGTCGAGCAACAGTACCCCGCGGCCTTCACGGTGGATGGCCTCGCGTACCGGTGCCGACCAGGCATACACCAGGCTGCCTTCCACACCTTGGGCGGTGAGGATGAACTCGCCCTTGCGCGGTGCGCTGCCCGGGACGCTGAGGGCGATGTTCTTCAGCGGTGCGCCCGCGAACTTGTCCTTGAGCAGCGCGCTCCAGCCCTCTACTTCAAAACCGCAGTTGCTCGGCTGCAAAGGCGAGATATCCACAGCCCGTTCTGCCAGCAGCGGTTGCCAGCTGCCGTCAGAACCCAAGCGCGCCCAGCTGGCGCCACCCAGCGCCAGCACCACGACCGAGGCTTTCACCTGCCGTTCGCCCTGTGGATAAGCAATTCGCAAGCTGCCATCGGTGTTCCAGCCCAACCAGCGATGGCGGGTGTGGATAACTACCCCGTTGTCGCGCAGGCGCTTGAGCCAGGCACGCAGCAACGGTGCGGCTTTCATGTCGGTAGGAAACACCCGGCCCGAGGTTCCGACGAAGGTTTCGATGCCCAAACCATGAATCCACTGGCGCAACGCGTCCGCATCGAAGTCGCGTAGCAGGGCCTCGATTTCGCCCTGGCGTTCGGCATAGCGTGCCACGAACGCCGGGTAGGGCTCGGAATGGGTGATGTTCATGCCGCCGACACCCGCCAGCAGGAACTTGCGGCCCACTGAAGGCATGGCATCGAAGACCTCGACCGCCAGGCCTGCCCTGGCCAGTGCTTCGGCAGCCATCAGGCCGGCGGGGCCGCCACCGATGACGACAGCGGGGGGAGGGGATGCGGGGGTCAGATCGGGCATGGTGGGCAGCAGGCTGTGGAAAAGAGGCGCATTCTACCGCAGCGCTGCCCATGGAAGCACTGGTCAAAAAATAGCCAGTGTCACGCAGGCCTTGCCAGTAAAGGGCTGCAGCGCCTTTCGCGCAGGTTATCCACAAGCGGTTCCACAGTCATTGTGAACAACCTATGACACGTGCCGCGCTGTGGTGAAGGATGCCGTGGCGTCTGGCCAAGGCTGTGCGGTCCTTGCTGTAGCCTCCGCCGATCACGCCCATCACCGGGATATCGCGGCCCAGGCAGTGGCGCAGCACGGCTTCGTCACGGGCGGCAACGCCTGCGTCGGTCAGCTGCAGGTAGCCCAGGGCGTCGTCCTTGTGCACGTCGACACCGGCGTCATACAGCACCAGGTCGGGTTGATAAAGCGGCAGCAGGTAGTTCAGGGCGTCGTCCACCACCTTCAGATAGGCTGCGTCGCCCATGCCTCGGGGCAGGGGGATGTCCCAGTCGCTTTGTGCCTTGCGGGCAGGGAAGTTCTGCTCGCAATGCAGCGACACGGTGATGGCCTCGGGCGTGTCGTGCAGGATGCGCGCGGTGCCGTCACCCTGGTGCACATCGCAGTCGAAGATCAGCACCCGGTGTACCCGGCCTGCTTCCAGCAGGTATCGGCTGATCACCGCCAGGTCGTTGAAAATGCAGAAGCCGGCGGGGTGGTCGTAATGGGCGTGGTGGGTGCCACCGGCGAGGTGGCAGGCGATGCCGTGCTGCAGCGCCATCTCGGCAGTCAGCAGTGAGCCGCCGACGGCGCGCACGGTACGCCGAGCCAGGGCCTCGCTCCAGGGCAGGCCGAGGCGGCGCTGGTCCTCGCGCGACAGCTCGCCGTTCATGTAGCGCGCGATGTAGCTGCGGTCATGGGCCAGGGCGAGGATGTCGTTGGGGCAGATGTCCGGGCGCAGCAGGGCCTGGTCGGTGGTCAGCCCGCTGCCGACCAGGTGGTCGTGCAACAGGCGGAACTTGTCCATCGGAAAGCGGTGTTCAGCGGGGAACTCCGGGCTGTAATCTTCGTGGTAGATCAGCGGCAACGGCATGGATGGGGTCGCAATCAGGGCCAGTGCTGATCTTGCCATGACGGGTGACTGCAATGGGAGTTCCTGTTTCTTGCGCCGGTACCGGCCCTTTGTGCGGCCTTGTGTCGCGATTGGGCTGCGCAGCAGCCCCAGCAATGTGTGCATCTGCGCTGAAATTTTGGGGCTGCTGCGCAGCCCAATCGCGACACAAGGCCGCTCCCACATAGGCTATTTTCCTGTGCTGGCCAATACGCGTTGCCAGTCAGGTTCGTTCAGTCGCCCGAGGATGCGTGCTTTGCCATTGCCATCCACCGATACGAACAGGGCGCTGGCATAGTTGCTTTGACGTTCGCCGCCGGCAACGTGCTGCTGGCGGGCAAAGTGGTCGATGCAGCCGTTGTGAGTCACCAGCACCAGGTTGTGGCCCGCGCGTTTGTGTGCAAGCGCTTCGTTGGCGAACTGGCTGTCGCAGCTTTCGAGCCAGTCCTCGCTGGCCACCGCCTGGCCGAGGATGAAGTGCGCGGTTTGCCGGGTGCGCAGTTTCGGGCTGCTGAGCAGGTCGGCTTTGTTCAGGCCCAGCTGGTGCAGCCCTTGGCCCACGCGGGCAGCGGCCTGGCTGCCGCTCAGGGTGATCCCCGTGGGGTCGTCCAGGCAGGGGCCGGGGGCGCTGTCGCAGCGTTCGGCGTGGCGGATCATCACCATCACCGCACCGTCGGCCCAGTCCTGCAGCAGGCCGCTGTCACTCAGTTGTTGCTCGTTGCCAAGGTCCACGATGTGCGTCCTCGTCACCAGCCAGGTGGTCAACGCCGCCACGACCATGCACAGGCCCAGGGCGGCTCCGACGGCTTTGCGAGCCAGGCGTCGCTTGCGCCGGGCATGAATGGCAGGGTGCCCCAGGGTGTTGCTCGATAGCATGCGTTGCTCCGTTGGCAATACCGCGGCTGGCGCGGTGGTGGATGGCGGCATCCTGCCAAGCGGCCTGTCGGGGGCCGGTGAAGGGCGTGTGAAAATTGCATTTGGCGGCTGCCGGCTGGGTGAAACCCGCGCCCGCGCCTACGCTGTAAACTGCAAGGCGGTAAACCGGAGCAGGCCCGATGACCCCCATCCTTGAACTGGAAAGCGCACGGCTGGTGCTGCGCCAATGGCATGACGATGACTTGCGCGAGTTCGCCGCACTGTGCGCCGACCCACAGGTGATGCGCTACTTTCCGGCGCCGCTGACGCGCGTTGAGGCGGCTGCGTTGATCGGCCGCGTGCGTGGGCATTTCAATGAGTACGGTTTTGGTTTGTGGGCCCTGGAGCGCAAGGACAGTGGCGCGTTCATCGGCATGACCGGGTTGCTCAATGTCAACTTCGACGCGCCTTTTGCCCCGGCGGTGGAGATCGGCTGGCGTCTGGCACGCCGTCACTGGGGCCTTGGCTTTGCCAGCGAAGCGGCGTGGACCTGCCTGCGTTGTGCTTTTGCCCAGTTGCGCCTGGAGGAGGTCGTGTCGTTCACCAGCGAATGCAACCTGCCGTCGCAGAAGGTGATGCAAGCCATCGGCATGCAGCAGGACCTGCAAGGCAGCTTCGAGCACCCCCGCCTGCCCATCGGCCACCCGCTGCGCCCGCATGTGCTGTACCGGATCGATCGCGCGCACTGGGAGCGCACTCTGCGCGCCTGAATGCACAGCCATGCCCGGCGCGAATGACAAACGCTGTATCATTTGCCTACTTGGAAGGCGCTTGCCCGTAACACGATCAGCGCCTGTGAAATCGAGCGCCGCTCGGGCGGCGCATCGCGAGCTAGGCTCGCTCCTACGGAGAACCGCCGATGAGTCATGTGTTGGACGACCTGGTCGACCTGTTGAGCCTCGAATCCATCGAGGAGAACCTGTTCCGTGGACGTAGCCAGGACCTGGGCTTCCGCCAGCTTTACGGTGGCCAAGTGCTGGGCCAGTCGTTGTCGGCTGCCAGTCAGACAGTCGAGGACGCGCGCCATGTGCATTCGTTGCACGGCTACTTCCTGCGCCCGGGCGATGCCAGCCTTCCAGTGGTGTACTCGGTAGACCGCGTGCGCGATGGCGGCAGCTTCAGTACGCGGCGGGTGACGGCGATCCAGAAGGGCCAGACCATCTTCACCTGCAGTGCATCGTTCCAGTACGACGAGGAAGGCTTCGAGCACCAGGCGCAGATGCCTGACGTGGTCGGCCCGGAAAACCTGCCTACCGAGGTCGAACTGGCCCGTGCCATGGCCGACCAGTTACCCGAGCGCATTCGCGACAAGGTGCTGTGTGCCAAGCCGATCGAGATCCGCCCGGTCACCGAGCGCGACCCGTTCAACCCCAAGCCGGGCGACCCGGTGAAATACGCCTGGTTCCGCGCCGACGGCAACCTGCCTGACGTGCCTGCCCTGCACAAGTACATGCTGGCCTACGCCTCGGACTTCGGCCTGCTGACCACGGCGTTGCTGCCCCATGGCAAATCGGTGTGGCAGCGCGACATGCAGATCGCCAGCCTCGACCATTCGCTGTGGTTTCACGGCAACCTGCGCGCCGACCAGTGGCTCCTGTACGCCACCGATAGCCCCTGGGCCGGCAATTCCCGTGGCTTCTGCCGCGGCAGCATTTTCAACCAGGCCGGGCAACTGGTGGCATCGTCGAGCCAGGAAGGCCTGATTCGCCATCGCAAGGACTGGGCATGAGCCTGGGCGAGGTGCGCAACTGGGTGTTCGACATGGACGGCACCCTGACCGTGGCCGTGCACGACTTTGCCGCCATTCGGGTGGCGCTGGACATCCCGGCCGAACACGACATCCTCACCCACCTGGCGGCCTTGCCGGCAGAGGAAGCGGCGGCCAAGCATGCCTGGTTGCTGGAGCACGAAAGGGACCTGGCAACGGCCTCCACGGCGGCCACCGGGGCGGTGGAACTGGTGCGTGAGTTGGCCGGGCGCGGGTGCCGGCTGGGTATTCTGACCCGCAATGCGCGTGAGCTGGCGCATGTAACGCTGGAGGCCATTGGCCTGGCGGACTGCTTCCCGGTGGAACACATTCTCGGGCGTGACGAGGCTGCGCCGAAGCCTAGCCCTGATGGGCTGCTGAAGATTGCCAGCGCCTGGGGCGTGACGCCGAGCGAACTGGTGATGGTGGGGGATTACCGCTTTGACCTGGACTGCGGGCGGGCGGCGGGGGCGCGCACGGTGCTGGTGAACCTGCCGGACAACCCCTGGCCGGAGCTGGTGGATTGGCATGCAGAGGATTGCCGGGCGTTGAAGGTGATGCTGGGCTGACGCTTGTGTTGGCAATGCGGGCCTCTTCGCGGGCATGCCCGCTTCCACAGGTATTGCGCACGTCTCGGGCCCTGTGGTGCCCCTGTGGGGGCGGGCGTGCCCGCGAAAGGGCCGGATCTGTCTATGCTGAACCCCATTCTTTGCTCTGATACGGAGACCCACCCATGAGCAGCAAGGCCATCTACGTACAACCCGGCGGCGGCTACGACAAGGTCCAGGTCGGCACCTGCGAGGCCCAGGCCCCCCAGGCCGGCGAGATTACCGTGCGCCTGCACGCCAGTTCCCTCAACTACCACGATTTCGCCGTGGTCAGCGGCATGTGGGGCCCGAGCGAGCGACGCATCCCCATGGCCGATGGCGCCGGCGAGGTGGTTGCGGTGGGGGATGGCGTCACTGAGTTCCAGGTCGGCGACAATGTGGTCAGCACCTTCTTCCCGGACTGGCTCGATGGCCAGGCCAATGTCGAGGGCTTTGCCCGAGTGCCCGGCGACGGCATCGATGGCTACGCCCGCGAGCAGGTGACTGCCCGCACCACCGCCTTCACCCTGGCACCCCAGGGTTTCAGCCATGCCGAGGCTGCCACCCTGACCACCGCCGGCCTTACCGCCTGGCGGGCGCTGATGAGCGATGATCACCTCAAGCCCGGCGACACGGTGCTGGTGCAGGGTACCGGCGGTGTGTCGATTTTCGCCCTGCAGTTCGCCAAGCTGGCGGGCGCGACCGTGATCGCCACCTCGTCCAGCGATGCCAAGCTGGAGCGCCTGAAGGCCCTGGGTGCCGACCACCTGATCAACTACAAGAGCACCCCGGCCTGGGGTGAGAAGGTGCGCGAGCTGACTGGCAACCGCGGTGTCGATCATGTGATTGAAGTGGGCGGCCCGGCGACACTGGAGCAGTCGATGATTGCTGCGCGCATTGGCGGGCATGTTTCGCTGATCGGCATCCTTACCGGGGTGGCCGGGCAGTTGCCGCTGGTACAGGCGCTGGTGCGGCAGATTCGGCTGCAAGGGGTACTGGTTGGTAGCCGAGCGCAGCAGCAGGCGATGGTGCGTGCGATTGATGCCAACGGCCTGCGGCCGGTGGTGGACAAGCATTTCGAACTGGAACAGATCGTCGAGGCGTTCCGTTACCAGGAGAGCAACCGGCATTTCGGCAAGATCTGCCTGACCTGGTGAAGTGAGGGCAGGGTAGCTGTATGTAACGGCCACCCTGCACGCCACTCTGTTCGTAGCATCAAGCCCGAGGCCTTGCACTGCCTGACAGTCAGTCCGGCAGTAGCCGGTCTCGGCTGTTGGACAGGTGCAGGCACACTGCCGCCCGTGCGGCATCCGGGTCTTGTCGGCGGATGGCATTGAGGATCGCCTCATGCTCCAGGTTGGCCAGGTACGCTTGCCGCGCCAGCTTGGCCCCCGCGCGCTCGGCCAGGGCCATGCGGTTGCGCGGTATCAGGCCGTTACCCAGTTGCAACAGCATCTCGGTGAAATACAGATTGCCGGTGGCCTCGGCAATCAGCAGGTGAAAGCGCCGGTCGGCTTCGATGCAGCTGTCGCCGGCAGCGGCCAGGTCCTGATAGTCATCCAGCGCCTGGCGCATGCGCGCCAGTTGCCCCTCATCACGACGCAGTGCGGCCAGCGCGGCAGCCTGGCCCTCAAGGCCAATACGCAGCTCCAGCAGATCGCGCACATTCGCCGCGCTCTCCGCCGCAACGCGCAGCCCGGCCTGGGCCTGGCGCTCCATCACGAACGTACCGATCCCGTGGCGCGGCTCCACCAGCCCAGAGGCCTGCAGCTTCGACAAGGCTTCGCGAACCACCGTGCGGCTGACCCCGTGCTCGCGCACCAAGGTGTTTTCCGAAGGCAGTTTGTCGCCTGGTTTGAAGGTGCCCAGCAGAATCTGCTGGGTCAGGCTGGAAACCAGGTCATGGGCACGGCTATGGCCGCGTTTGCGAGCGTGTTCGGGTTCCATGTGGGATCCGCTTCTTGATTTGCTTGTACGACAAGTTAATCGATAGAAAAATTTTTCGCCGATTTTTCGCGCATCCAATTCAGCATGTAATTGATCTGTTTTTGCACGTTAGGATCAAATTAGCATTGTGACAGCTTGTATTTTGCTATTTTGCCGACGTTAATGATCTTGTCGTACAACCTCGCTGCGAATAAGCTCCTCCCCACTGCCATGTCAGACAACCCGACCCGCACAAAAACAATTAGTGGGAGATCCGCAAGTGAACGACACCCTCGCTCCGTCTGCCCGGCATGAAGGCGACGCGTTGGCCAGTGCCGTGGCCAAGGTCAAGCGCCACGTCCTGCCGCTGTTCGTCATCATGTTCATCGTCAACTACCTTGACCGCGTCAACATTGGCTTCGTCCGCCCGCACCTGGAAAGCGACCTGGGCATCAGCGCTGCGGCCTATGGCTTTGGTGCCGGGCTGTTCTTTATCGGTTACGCGTTGTTCGAAGTACCTTCGAACATGCTGCTGCAAAAGGTCGGTGCCCGGCTGTGGCTGACCCGTATCATGTTCACCTGGGGGCTGGTGGCCACGGCCATGGCCTTCGTGCAGAACGAAACCCAGTTCTACGTGTTGCGTTTTCTGCTTGGGGTGGCCGAAGCAGGCTTCTTTCCTGGCGTGATCTACTACTTCACCCGCTGGCTGCCGGCGGCAGAGCGCGGCAAGGCCATTGCCATCTTCCTCAGTGGCTCGGCCCTGGCTTCGTTGATTTCCGGGCCGCTGGCCGGGGCGTTGATGCAGATCCAGGGCCTGGGCCTGCATGGTTGGCAGTGGATGCTGTTCATTGAAGGCATGGCCTCGGTGGCGCTGTGCTTCTTTGTGTTCTTCTGGCTCGACTCCAAGCCGCAGGACGCCAAGTGGCTGAGCAAGGCCGAGCAGGACGCGCTGGTCGCCACCATCGACCGCGAGCAGCAAGCGCGTGAGGCCATCGGCGCGGTCAGGCCGTCGGCCTGGAGCCTGCTCAAGGACCGCCAGATCGTGCTGTTCTGCCTGATCTACTTCTGTATCCAGCTGACCATCTATGCCGCCACCTTCTGGCTGCCCAGCATCATCAAGCGGATGGGCGACCTCAGTGACATGCAGGTCGGTTTCTTCAACTCGATCCCTTGGCTGATCTCGATCCTGGCCATGTACGCCTTCGCCGCCGGTTCCGCTCGCTGGAAGTTCCAGCAGGCCTGGGTGGCGGGCGCCCTGCTGGTCGCTGCCACGGGCATGTTCATGTCCACCACGGGTGGGCCGGTGTTCGCCTTCGTCGCCGTGTGCTTCGCCGCGATCGGCTTCAAGTCAGCGTCGTCACTGTTCTGGCCAATCCCCCAGGGCTACCTGGACGCCCGCATCGCTGCGGCGGTGATTGCCCTGATCAACTCGGTCGGCAACCTCGGCGGCTTCGTTGCCCCCACCACCTTCGGCTTGCTGGAGCAGCAGACTGGCTCGATCCAGGGCGGGCTGTACGGCCTGGCGGTGACCTCGGTGCTGGCGGCGATTGCCATCTTCTTCGTACGCACTCGCCCCAAGGGCGTCCCTTCCGATGACCTCAAGGCCCCTTCGGCCTTGGGCCAGACCCACTGATGACTGCGAGACAACAACCATGAATATGCAGACCAATCCCGCCGTACATGCCAGCACCCCGGTGGTCACCGACCTGCGCGTGGTCCCCGTGGCCGGCCATGACAGCATGCTGCTCAACCTCAGTGGCGCCCATGGCCCGTTCTTCACCCGCAACGTGGTGGTGCTGCGCGACAGCGCCGGCAATACTGGCCTGGGTGAAGTGCCCGGTGGCGAGAAGATTCGCCAGACCCTGGAGGACGCCCGCAGCCTGGTTGTCGGCCAACCGATCGGCCATTACCAGCGTGTGCTCAATGCCATGCGCCAGACCTTCGCCAACCGTGACTCGGCGGGCCGCGGTCTGCAGACCTTCGACCTGCGCATCACCGTGCATGCGGTGACGGCCATTGAGTCGGCATTGCTCGACCTGCTCGGCCAGCACCTGAATGTGCCGATGGCAGCATTGCTGGGCGAGGGCCAGCAACGTGATGCGGTGAAGATGCTCGGCTATCTGTTCTACATCGGCGACCGCCAGCAGACCGACCTGGCCTACCGCAACGAAGCCGACAGCGATGACGACTGGTTTCGCCTGCGCCATGAAAAGGCCCTGACCCCGGCAGCAGTGGTGCGGCTGGCCGAGGCCGCCAAGGCGCGCTATGGCTTCAGCGATTTCAAGCTCAAGGGCGGCGTGCTGCGCGGTGAAGAAGAGATGGAGGCTGTGACAGCGCTGGCCGAACGCTTCCCCGAAGCGCGCATCACGCTCGACCCCAATGGCGCGTGGTCGCTGAAGGAGGCCATCGCCCTGTGCCGCGACAAGCACGATGTACTGGCCTACGCCGAAGACCCGTGCGGCGCCGAGAACGGTTATTCGGGCCGCGAGGTGATGGCCGAGTTCCGCCGCGCCACCGGCCTGCCCACCGCGACCAACATGATCGCTACTGACTGGCGACAGATGGGCCATGCCATTCAGTTACAGTCGGTGGACATTCCGCTGGCCGACCCGCACTTCTGGACCTTGCAGGGTTCGGTACGGGTGGCGCAGATGTGCAACGACTGGGGGCTGACCTGGGGTTCTCATTCCAATAACCACTTCGACATTTCGCTGGCGATGTTCACCCAGGTGGCGGCTGCGGCGCCGGGTGAGATCACGGCGATCGACACCCACTGGATCTGGCAGGATGGCCAGCGCCTGACCCGTGAGCCGCTGCGCATTGTCGACGGGCATGTGCGAGTGCCGGCGCGGCCGGGCTTGGGTGTGGAACTGGATGAAGACCAACTGGCCAAGGCCCATGAGTGCTACCGCAACATGGGGCTGGGTGCGCGGGATGACAGCGTGGCGATGCAGTTCCTGATTCCGGGTTGGAGCTTCGATAACAAACGGCCTTGCCTGGTGCGTTGAGGCTGCGGGCCTCTTCGCGGGCAAGCCCGCTCCTACATCAACCGGTGGCGTCGCCCCACACCGTCGTAGGAGCGGGTTCACCCGCGAATAGGCCGGACCTGCCGCCCAATACCCCCAGTCATTCACCGCCGCACCCGCCACCGCATTCATCAATCGGCACCATCGCCACGTACCGTTGTAGGAGCGGGTTCACCCGCGAATAGGCCGGACCTGCCGCCCAATACCCCCAGTCATTCACCGCCGCACCCGCCACCGCATTCATCAATCGGCACCGTCGCCACGCCCCCTTGTAGGAGCGGGTTCACCCGCGAATAGGCCGGACCTGCCGCCCAATACCCCCAGTCATTCACCGTCGCACCCGCCACCGCATTCGCGGGCAAGCCCGCTCCTACATCAATCGGTGGCATCGCCACGTACCGTTGTAGGAGCGGGTTCACCCGCGAAAGGGCCGGCACAGGCAACACACATTCAAATGAAAAACAAAAGCTCCATTTGGGCCTGTGGCGCGATCGGATATGCCATTCGCGACATCTGGCGTTGATGGAAATGCCCTGTCGTGATCGAACAGTTCCGTGGCGTTCTCGTGTAATTCCCCACAGCCATGCGGGGATTAAATGAACCCCGAACCGCACTGACACCTTGCTCTGTGACGCGTGCCAAATATCAACAACAGCGCGCGAACAACGTGTCGACTTATTGATTTCAAAGGAGATATTTTTCGCCTACGCCTGCCCGTCCTTCCTTGTGTCAGCAAAAAGAGAACAACATCAATGAACACCGTGGGATCTGATGGCAACCTTGCACAAGGTTTCAAGCCACGTCACGTAACGATGCTGTCCATCGCCGGCATCATCGGCGCCGGACTTTTCGTAGGTTCTGGCCATGCCATCGCGGCAGCCGGGCCAGCAACCATAATTTCCTATTTCGTGGCCGGGACCCTGGTGGTACTGGTCATGCGCATGCTCGGCGAAATGGCCGTGGCACACCCCGACACCGGATCGTTTTCCACCTATGCCGACCAGGCCATTGGCCGCTGGGCCGGCTATACCATCGGCTGGTTGTACTGGTGGTTCTGGGTACTGGTGATTCCTATCGAAGCATTGGCCGCCGGGCATGTGTTGAACGCTTGGTTCCCACAGGTGGACAGCTGGATCTTCGCCCTGGCTTCGGTGTTGCTGCTGGCCGGTACCAACCTGTTCAGCGTGGCCAAGTACGGCGAGTTCGAGTTCTGGTTCGCCATCCTCAAGGTCACCGCCATCCTGGGCTTCATCGGCCTGGGCTTCGCCGCGCTGATGGGCTGGCTGCCCAACCGCGAGGTCAGTGGGTTGAGCGGGTTGATGGCCGAATACGGCGGCTTTGCGCCGAAAGGCTGGTCGGCAGTGGTGGGGGCGTTCATCACCGTGATGTTCAGCTTCATCGGCACCGAGGCGGTGACCATCGCCGCGTCCGAGTCCAGCGACCCGTCGCGCAACATCGCCAAGGCCACTCGCTCGGTGATCTGGCGTATCAGCACCTTCTACATCCTGTCGATCTTCGTGATTATTTCGGTGGTGCCGTGGAACGACCCGCAGCTGGCGGTGGTGGGTTCGTACCAGCGTGCGCTGGAAATCATGAACATCCCCAACGCGGCATTCATGGTCGACCTGGTGGTTCTGGTAGCCGTTACCAGCTGCATGAACTCGTCGATCTACATCGCTTCGCGGATGATGTTTTCGCTGGCCAAGCGCGGTGACGCCCCGGCCTTCCTCAACAAGACCTCCAAGGTCGGTGTACCGCGTGCTGCAGTATTCGGCAGCACCCTGATCGGTGCGGCCATCGCGGTCCTCAACTACTTCGCACCGAAGGGTGTGTTCGAGTTCCTGCTGGCCAGCTCTGGCGCCATCGCCCTGTTGGTGTACATGGTTATCGCCATCTCCCAGCTGCGCATGCGCCGCCGACTGGAGCGCGAGAACACCGAACTGAAGTTCCGCATGTGGCTGTTCCCGTACCTGACCTGGGCGGTGATCATCTTCATTGCCGGGGCGCTGGCGGTGATGATGTACACGCCTGAGCATCGGGCGGAAGTGAGCTCGACATTGGGCCTGGCGATCGTGATTTCCTTCCTGGGGATCGTGACGTCGAGGGGCCATGCGCAACCGGTGGGCGCGCGATCGATGGGGTGATTCAGTTCACCTGGCTGTAAGGCAAAGGGCACCCGAGGATGGGTGCCCTTTTTTTTCGGGCGTGAAATAGCGGCGGCGCTGAAGGGTGTTTGTCGCAAGTTTTTTATCGTCCATGAGATCGAGCGCCGCCCCGGCGGCGTTCGATTTGCAGGGCACCCAAACATGTGACGCGTGCTGGCAGTTTGATATCAAAAAGCCGTTATCGCGGAATATTGTGTATTTGTTGGAAAATCACGTTTTAGTCATGCTGGGTCGTTACCCTGGCGTTGGGCTTATCCGCCTCGGTCGGATTTTATCCGCCGGTTCTGCGGTTGCGCTGCGCAACATGCCAAGCGGCAGAACGCGCTTTTTAAGTGCCGCTTCCCTTGATTTAAAAGGGTTTTTAATCCGAGGTGTGTGGGTGTAGGCCCTCGGTGAAGGTCAGGGAGGAAGGCTGGAGCAAGTTCTAGGAGTGTTATGGCGAAAGTGTTGCAACTCCCCCCGTCACCAACCTGGAAGTATGGCCCTCTAAAGCCCCTGTAAGCCACGAAATTCGTGGGTTATACAGTTTCTCAAAGGCTTTTCAAAGCAGGCTGGTTTGGCCTCTGCACATGACTGAATGGTCAGGTTTATAGCATCATAATAATCTGAAGGCCTTCATTTTTTAAAACCTGCAGTACTCAAGTGCTCAGTCGAATCTGGTGGCTGGGCGCTCAATCTCAACATTCTGATTTTATTAGCATTTATTGGATAAAAGCCCTGTTTTGGGCAGGGTTTTGTTTGGCTGCGCGCTCGTGTGATCTGGCCCATTTAGCGTCAAAGGCTCGGGTGCTGGCGTGTCAAAATGCGTCGCGGATTGCAGGTATTATCTCAATCTGTCAAAATTTCGCTGTTGCAGCTTTCTAAGTTTTGGATGAAAATGCCGCCGCATGGAGCGAGATATGGATGAGCTGGGGTCTATCACTACGTCATGGGGCAGCGGTGCAGCGCAGGACGTGGATGTTCGCGCACTGCGACGCTACAACCGCTTGCTTGGCGTGTTGCTGAATGTTGGCGAGTGGGCGTGCATAGGCCTGCTGCCGTTTGTTGCGGTTGCTGCCATCTGGCTGGTGACTCAAACCAACTTTGAAAATGTCGTGTTCTACGACGGAACCGACTCGATTTGCATCTACGACGGAACGACAGGGGAAATCCGCAATGTCGAGTAAGGAAACCCAACACGGAACCCCTGGTGGCGAAGCGCAGGAGACTCGGCGGGGCACGGACGAAGAGAAACTGCTGGAGCTGGCGCTGGATGAAACGCCGGGTGAAGCAGCGGCCACCGTGCGTGAAGTCAAGCGCCTGCAGCTGGAATGCCTCGATCTCAAGCGCCGCAACAAGCGCGTATGGGGCCAACTGTTGGCGCTGACTTGCGTATTTGGCGTCACCATCGCTGCGGTGGTGTTCTGGTACCCAAAGTACCGCTGGATCCCGACCACTGACAATCACGCGATCTGTGAAGTCTCGACCGAGAGCAATCCGCGCGTAACCCCGGCCACCCTTGCCGAGTATGCCAAGGATGCCGTGGTCAATTCGTACTCCTACGACTATGTGAACTACCGCTCCAACCTCAATTCTGCGGGCGCCCGCTGGTACACCGACGAGGGGCGCAAGGCTTTCCTGAAGACCCTGGACGATTCCGGCAACCTGGAGCGCGTGCTCAAGGGGCGGATGATCCTGCGCGCCATGGCCACCCAGGTTGCCCAGGTCGAAGAGGCTGGTGTGCTGGCCAGCGGGCAGAACTACTGGCTGGTGCAGGTACCGATTGCCATCGAATTCTATGTCGGCGGTGACCAGCAGGCGCGCTCGCGCCAGGACTTCCTCGCCGCCGTGACCATCGTCCAGATCCCCGCCTCGGCCACCAACATCAAAGGCATTGCCGTCGATTCTGTTCAGCTGTCGCCGTACACCTCAAGGAAGTGACCATGAAGAAGCATCTGATCGCATCGTTGCTTGCGAGCGCTATCGCTTTGCCTGCATTTGCCAACGAGGCGCCAACTGCGCCCGCTGCCGAGGGTGGCGCAGGGCAGGTTGACGCGGCGCAAGGAAGCGAGGCTCCGCCCCAGCCGCCGATGAATGGCCTGGGCCGGCAGGTATCCAGCGCTGCTCAAGTGGTCTATCCGCGCCCGGAGGATGTCATCAGTGACACGGTCAACGACGTGCAGGACTCGCAGCTGACATCGTCGCAAGTCGAGTTGATCAAGCAGCTGTGGCTGGAGCGGGAAAAGCAGAAGGCAACCGCCTATGTCAGCCCGGCCAAGCCGGTGACCCGCACGTTGGCACTCAACCTCGACCCGGGGGTATCGCCCCCCATCGTTCGCCTGAGCAAGGGCCAGCAGTCATCGATCGTGTTCTCCGACTATGCCGGGCAGCCGTGGATGATCCAGAACGTGTCGATCAACCGCGAGCTGTTCAGCGACGGTCGCGAGCGAGGTGGGCAGAACGGTCAGAACGGTACTGCCGCACCGACCAACATCCTCACTCTGGACCCCGCCACAGCGGCGGCCTACGGCAACGTCACCGTCACCCTGCGCGGCCTGGCCACGCCGATCATCCTGATCCTGGCCGCCGGCCAGGAAGAAGTGGACATGCGTGTTGATGCCAAGGTGCCGGGGCGCAACCCGGATGCGACAGCGAGTGTGGCGATGTTGCGGATGCCGTCGATCGACGATGCGCTGACCTACTTCCTGGATGGTGTGCCGCCGAAAGATGCCAACCGCCTGAAGGTGACCGGGCTGGAGGGCGTCGAGGCCTGGAGCTATGGCCCGAACATGTACGTGAAAGCCAAGGCTGATGCGCAATATCCGGCCTACACCAACGCAGCGCGAAGCACCACCGGTGTGGCGGTGTATCGCTATGCGGGCCTGCAGAACAGCGTCACGTTCACGACTGGCGGGCAAGCCGTAACCGTCTTCATCGAGCAAGGGAATCTGCAATGAGTGATAACAACATGCCGCCGAACGACTCGGGCTTCGATGAAGAGGACGAGCACCTGGTAGCCGACCGCGACGGGCCGGCTGGCCCGCAGGAGAGGAAGGCGCGCAAGTCCGATGAGATGCAGCGCAACTTGCAGGCGGTGTTCGGTTCCGGTGTCGGCAAGGTCTCGCTGATTGCTGCCGGGTTGGTCGTGCTGGCGCTGGGCGCCCTGGCCTACAACGGCATGTCTTCGAAGGATGCGCCTGCGGGCAAGGCGTCCACGGTGGACGTGCCGAATGCGCCGCAACCTGAAGTGTCGATCGACCCTATTACCAAGGCCGAAGCAGAGCGCCGTGCGCAGCGCAGCATGTTGGAGGCCGAACAGGCTGCCGAGCGCGGGATGTCCTATCAGCCTGGCTTCGATCCGAACATCGTGCAGTCCACCGGGCGGGATCTGGCTCGTGGCCAGGGCGCGCAGTTCAACGTGCCTGGGCAGCCTTACAATGACGGCAATCAGCGTTCGCCCGAGATTTACATCGGGGCGGGTATGCCGCCTCGTGACTCAGCCCAGGTTTCACAGCGGCCTGGTGTGGCCAGCGCCCAGTCCCAGGAGCAGGAGCGCCGGCGTCTGGAGGAGGAGCTGAAAAAGGCCGAGGAGCAGCGCGACCAGTACGTCAGCGAGCTGAAAAGCGAAACGCTGAAGTCGATCAAGCAACTGATGGGCGAGTCTGAAAGTGCCAAGGGCTTCGCTGAGAGAAGCAGCTTCAGCACCGTCAGCTACTACCCGACCGAGCGCGCTGGCGGCAGTGTCACAGGCCCCGCAGTACGGGCTGCCAAGGACAAGGACCCCAATGCCATCGAGGCCGTGGGTGACACCGACCGGGCGATGCTGATCAAGACCGGTACCATCATGTACGCCACGCTCGATGCCGAGGTCAACACCGATGATGGTGGTGACGTGCTGGCGACCATTCGAGGCGGCAAGTGGAACGGTTCCAAGCTGATCGGCAAGATCGAGCAGGCGCCCGACAACATTCGCGTGAAGTTCACCATTCTTGCGCCACCGGTCAACGACCCTCGTCCGACCATGCGCATCAGCGCTGTGGCATTGCGCGAGGATGATGCCAAGCAGGGCATTGCCGAGACCAAGGACCACCACACCATGGAGCGCTATTTCGCCCTGGGTGCCGCCTCGCTGTTGTCCGGCTACGGTCGGGCTTACCAGCAGACAGCGGGTACCACTGTCATCAGCCCGAGTGGCGTTGTGGCACAGACCACTACCGAGCCCTCGACCAAGCAGGTGATCGGCTCGTCGGTCGGTGAAATGGGCACCGCCATCGCCGGCGAAGTGCGCCGCGGCTTCAACCGCCCGGCCACCTACGCAACTCCTGCGAACAAAGGCTTTGGCCTGTTCTTCCTGCAAGACGTTCACGATCAATCTCGATAAGGAGTTCGACATGAAGAACTGGTCGTTCGGAAAACTCATTGGCGTTTTTGCCGGCAGCTTCCTGGCGCTCATTGTGCTCGCCGTGGTCGTGATCAAGGCGACCTCGTCGCCAGCGGCCAAGGCCAGGCGCATCCCGCAGTCCCAGGCACAATTGGCGCAACAGCCACGCATGGATGTGCTGAGCATCGAGCTGGCCAAGTCCCGGGAGCAGGCGCAGGCGGCGCTGCAGGCCCAGGAAAACAGCGAAAAACAGCTGAAGATCGTGCGCGAGGAATCGCAGCGCAATACTCAACTGCTGTTGAGCCAGATAAAGGCCTTGGATAACAACCTGTCCGGCCTGCAGCAGCGCATGCAGTTCTACGAAGACAGCCGTCAGCGCGTGGAGGTGATCAAGCCACCGCGTCGGGAGCCGGCGCCCGTTGCCTCGCAAGGATACACCAGGCGCGCTCACCCGATCCCGCAGTCCTCGGGCTACAAGGTGCAGGCGGTGGTCGGGCACCGGGCCTGGGTGAAAAATGGCGATAGCGAAGACAGCGTCAAGGCCGGCGACCCGTTGCCACCGGTGCAGCGCGAATTGAAAGTGCTTGCCGTCGATCGCGACAGCGGCATCGTGGTTACTTCACCCGCTCTTTAAAACAGGGACGTTGTCATGGCGGCCGGATTTGCCGATCTAGTAGATGTAATGGTCAATATCGGGAAGGTCATCCCGACAGCGATCATGATGTGCCAGGGTATTGCCGTGCTTATCGGCCTCTATCTGACCGGTGCGGCGTTGATCGAGTTGTGGGGCGTGACCCATGACAACGCATTGAAATATGTGGCCGGAAGACAGCGTTTTTCTGTCGGCTCTGCCTGTGTGCAATTGGTGATCGGCTCTATCTTGCTGGCGATCGGTACGCTGGAGTGGATGGGCATCATGTCGCGAACCCTGACCGGGGATTATGCCAATTCGCGCATGTTGTCCTATTCCTCGACCGGGACGACTTTGCAAGAGCAGGCACAACTGGCAACCCTGGCCCTGCTGGGCATCATGCAGGTTGTCGGCTTTATCGCCATGGTGAAAGGTTGGTTGACGGTAAACGGTTATTACAACAATCAAACTCAAGCCGGCCTCGGCACCGCCAGCGGCTGGATCATCGGCGGCGTCCTGGCATGGAACTTCAAATGGTTCAGCGATGTACTCAATAACACAATCGGATTCAATCTGGTTGGCCTCTTCACGCCGTGGTCGTAACGGCTTTTCGAAACATGAAATATAAGGAGCGTCACTTATGAAAGCACTCAAAACTCTGAAAGCTGCATACGATTCGGCCAAGGTTCGTGCAACTACCGCTGTTATCGGGGCCCTGGCGGCACCGTCGGCTTTTGCCATCGACAAAACCGACCTGACCCAGGACAAGTCGGGTGGCAAGACGGCCAGTGATGTCATGAGCAACATCGACGACACTGCTCAGGGCGGCGCCACGCTGCTGATCTCGTTGGTGTCGGTTGGTGGTTTCGTAGTTGTTGCCATCTCCCTGTACACCCTGTGGAAAGCCTCCAAGGATGAGCGTGAGAAGCCGATGTCGGCGATTGTCGGCCTGTTCATCGGCGGCCTGATGGCGGGTGTCGGTACCGTGATGTGGATCATGCGCAACACTTTGGTCAACTAACGCTGCACGCCGCTGAACCTATTGCGGGGCGTCATGCCCCGCACCTCAAGAACAGTTTCGGGAATATTCGGACGTGAGCGAAACAAACGCTTCTGAACGCGGGGCAAACACTGTGCCCACGTTGTCGAGTGGCTATCTCAGTCGAACTGCCAACCAGCCGGTATTTGGCGTGCGTCGGCCGCTGTGGCGCTCGGACGATGACCAGCGCAAACTGTTCAGCGATGAAAACAGCAAACTTCGCACTTCGGTGTGGCAGCGCGACAATTACACCTGCCGCTTTTGCGGGTTCAAGTCTGCAAAGTTTCAGGAACTTCATGCACTGGACGGCAATGCCGACAACTGCACCAAGGAAAACCTGATCACCGCCTGCAACCTGTGTCGTCAGGTTCATCATCTTGGCGCCTGCGCCATGAATGACACCGGCTTTTTCGTCGCCGTGCAGGAACTGACGCAAACCGAGATCAATAACATTGCCCGCTGTATCTACGTTAATGAGTTGCTCGATGACGTGGCGGCCAATGAAAAGCTGGCCAGCCTGCTGGCGGCTTTCAAGTTTCGTGGTAATGACACGCTGAAAGAAATATTCGGTGGCGAAGTCATCACCGTGCTTGGCGTGGCGGAAACCCTCGCGAGCAAGCAACTTGTCAGCGATGAAGAATTTAGCAAGCGCGCTGAATGGTTGGCGCCGTTACGGCTGTTCCCAACCAAAAGCGCGTTCAAAGATGGACAACTCGAATACTACGCGGCCAATAACCGTGCGGTGTTTTTGCCAGCTAACTGGTCGGCATTGACCGGCCAGTTACTGAAGAATTTTGCTTGATGCAGCCGCTCGTACTGCTGCTCAGTCTCGCCGTTGAGAGCGTTGGCAAGGGAGAACAAGGAAATGTTTAACAAACTCGAGGCGGTGATCCTGACGGTGCTGAGCCAGCTCAAGGCAGACGTGCAGGACTATTGCGACCTGGAAACGGTCGATGGCGGGCAGGCCATCGTCGCAAACGACGGTTCGCTGGCTTCCATCGTGCGCTTCAACGGCACCAAGAGCGTGCTTGGGCGCGAACAGTTCGAACGCCTGGTCAGCCTGCTGGAAGCGTCGCTCTCGGTGTACTTCAAGGTACGCGGCCACCACCTGCAGATTGTCTTCAGCCGCGACCTGGATGCGACCGCGCCGCTGGAGCAGAACGCCTTGCAGCAGGCAGCAACCGCCGAGCGGCTGAACCTCAACGTGCGGCACCTGATCAACGAAGGTGTCAGCAAGTACGCTCAGTATGTGTATGACGAAGAATGCTACCTCGTGTTCTGGTCGCGGCCCGCGCTGCTCGACCAGACCGAAAGGTCGATGGCGCGCGAGGCGCTGAACGAGTTCAGGAAGGAATCGGAGTGGCCGGCCACCGCCGAAGCGCAGAACCTGCTGCGGCCTATTTCCTACCTCAAGGACCGCCACCTTTCATTTGTCACCAAGATTTCCGAAGACCTGACGTCCCCTGAGTTCGGTTGCTCGGCGGATGTGCTCGACGTCAGTGAAGCGATCCGCGCCATCCGTGCGAAGGTAAACCCCGACATCACGCCGCGTACCTGGAAGCCCTATATTCCGGGTAGCGCCATTCCCATGCGCTGGAAGACCAGCAAGCGCAATGGCGACATGTCGGAGTTCATGTACCCCACGCTGCCCAGCCAAATCATGGTCACTTCGGCTGAAATCGGCAGTGGCGAGCGCACCAGTCTGCTGCCGGATCCTACCAGTGTGCGGGTTGGCTCGCGCGTGTATGCGCCGTTGTTGATGTCGATTCCACCGGCAGAGCCGCAATACTTCAACACCCTGTTCAACAGCCTCAACCGCGCGGAAACGCAAGAGAACGGTGTGTCGCGCGCTTTGCCGTATTCGGTGTCGATCATGCTGTCCTCCGACGGCATGAGTGTGCTGGCCTGGAAGAGCCTGTTCGCCCAACTGCTGTCGGTCACCTCCGAGCAGAACCGCAACATCAACCTCGCCACCAAGGAACTGCGCGAGCGCGTGCGTGACGGTGAATGCATGGTCAAGCTGCAAGTGGCCGCGATGACCTGGGCCAGCCCGGACGAAAAGGGCGTGAAGGAACTGGCGCTTCGCAAGTCGAAGCTTTGGCGCACCCTGGAAGCCTGGGGCCAGCCCGTGTTCATCGAACGTACCGGTAACCCGATGCAGGCGTTTCAGTCCAACTGTCTGGCCCTGACCACCAAGCACCTGGGCGACCCGGCCGCTGCGCCGCTGGGCGATGCCGTGGCCATGCTGCCGCTGACCCGGCCAGCTTCGCCGTTCCAGGAAGGGTCGACCATCTACCGCAGCCTGGATGGCAAGATCCTCAAGTACCAGCGTTTTTCCTCGCAGCAGACCACCTGGATCACCCTGATTGCAGGCAAGCCAGGCTCGGGCAAGTCGGTGTTGATGAACAACAACCACTTCGAATCGTGCCTGATGCCGGGCCTGACCGGGTTGCCCTACATCGGCATCACCGACATCGGTATTTCTTCGTCCGGTTTCTGCGACCTGGTGCGCGACAACCTGCCACCACGGCTGCATCACCTGGTGGTGTACAAACGTTTGCAGAACGCTCGCAAGGACTGCATCAACCCACTGGACACTCCGCTTGGCCAGCGTTACCCGCTGCCGAAGGACCGCGAGTTCAACAAGAACTTTCTCACTATCCTGGTGACGCCGCCCGAACGCGAAAAGCCCTATGAAGGGATGAGCAACTTCGTCGGCCGCATGGTTGACCTGGCCTACCGGCGCAAGGACGACAAGATCGAGAGGGCCAGCCCGGAAACCTACAAGCCCGGGCACAACGACGTGGTCGACGGCGCCGTGGCGGCGCTGGGCTTCCGCATTCTGCCGGCCACCACCTACTGGGAACTGGTCGATGCAATGTTCGATGCCGGCATGGTGTACGAAGCGGAAGTCACCCAGCGCTATGCGGTGCCTACCCTCAACGACCTGGTGGCGGTGGCATCCACCGAAGAGGTGCGTGCCGAGTACGAAGGCTCCGGTGAGGTAGGGCGCAGCCTGGTCGATGCGTTCATTCTCGGCATTCGCGAGGCGGTCGGCGACTTCCCGGTGTTCGCCGACCACACCCGTTTCGACGTCGGCAGTGCCCGCATCGTTGCCCTCGACCTGCAGGACGTGGCGCTGCAGGGCTCTGCTTCGGCGAAGAAGCAGACTGCCTTGATGTACATGATCGCCCGCCAGTGTTTCATGAAGAAGGTGGCATTCTCGAAGGAGGACTTCCCGTTCTTCACCGAGAAGTACCTGCCGTTCTACGAGCGCCTGGTGGCCGACCTGGTGGATGAATACAAGGTCATGTGCATGGACGAATTCCACAAGACCGGTGGCCACGTGGGCTTGCAGGAGCAGATGCAGACCGATGGCCGCGAGGCCCGTAAGTGGAACATGGAGATCATTCTGGCTTCGCAGTTGATGGAAGACTTCGGCCAGCTGACCAAGATCGCCACGGCCACCTTCATCCTCGACTCGGGCACCAAGGAAACCCGCGACTGGTTGCGGAAGAACATCGGCCTGTCTGACACCGAAGAGCATGCGCTGGTCAACTTCGTGCACGGTGCGAACAAGCATGGCTGTACCTTCCTGGCCCGCTTCGAGACCAAGAATGCCACTTACAGCCAGCTGTTCACCATGTCTGCCGGGCCGATGCGCCTGTGGGCACTGACCACGACCGCCGAGGACCGCAAGCTGCGCACCATGCTCTACGAGCACATGCCGCGCCCCGATGCGCTGGCCCTGCTGGCCCGGCGCTTCCCTTCAGGGGGGTGCAAAGACATGGTCGAACGCTTGAAGCGAGAGACGTTCAAGGACGTCGAGTTCGTCGATGACGACATGGAGCAGTCGGTGATCGCGCGGATCGCCAAAGACCTGGTGGCTGACTACATCAGCGCCAGTGCATTCGAAGACGTAGTGTGAGGGAGTGACAGATGGCTCAGTACAAGGGCGCATCCCGTCAGCATGAAATCAGCAGCAGCCGCAGGCGCAAGGATACCCGCCTGGCCGGGCAGCGCTTCAGTGATTTCTTCCAGTCGGCCGACGGCGCGGTTTTCGGAACCTTCGCGCTACCGGTCCTGGCGCTGATTTCGATCAAGGTGCCCTTTTCCGGTGAGCTGCTGTTGCTGCTGGCCTGGGCGTTCAAGCGCAAGTTCGTCGACGTCGACAATCGCACGTTCGATTTCCCTTATCGGGTGCCTAAGCTGGCGGACGTCAATGACGGCTCGTACAAGGGCAAGAAGAAAGGTGAGGGCGTGACTCTCTTCGGCAATGACCTGGAGAGCAAAGAGCAGATCTACGCCGGCGACAGTGACCTACGCACCCACCAGTTGGTGCTGGGCACCACTGGCTCCGGTAAGCCGCAGCCCAAGCATGCCAAGGTGCTGACTCCGGGTGGCTGGGTGGAAATGGGCCGCATCCGGGTCGGCGACAGCGTGTGCACGCCCGATGGCAAGCAGGCTGCGGTGCTGCGGGTGATTGAGCAGGGCATCCAGCCGATCTGGACCGTGGCCACGCGTGACGGGCGCCGGGCGCAAGCCACGGGTGACCACCTGTGGCGGGTGCTTACCCGCGGGCAGGATGGCAGCGAAGAAGCCCATACCGTGACCACCGACGCCATTCGCGAGTTGATGGGGCGCGGCATCGTGGTGATGCTGCCCAAGGTGCGCAAGAAGCGCGGCTCGGCCAAGTTCAATGGCTGGGCCGAGGTGTGGAAAGTGACGGCTGCCGGCCAGGCACCTTGCCAGTGCATCGAGATCGATCACCCGCATCACCTCTACATCACTGACGACAGCCTGGTCACCCATAACACCGAGCTGTTGCTCGGCATCGTCTTCAACGCCTTGGTGCAGAACACTGGTTTCATCTACGTCGACGGCAAGGGTGACCCCAAGCTGCAGAAGGAAATCTTCCGCCTGTCGCGCTACCTGGGCCGCGAAGATGACCTGCTGATCATCAACTTCATCACCTCTGGCCGCGACTTCGTCGAGAAGCAAGTCGACAAGGTGACCAACAACATGAACATGATGGGCAACACCTCGTCGGGCATGTTGATCGAGCTGATTGTGTCGCTAATGGATGATTCCGGCGGCGGCGGTGACATGTGGAAGGGGCGGGCGATCATGTTCGTGGCAGCCCTGACGCGGCCGTTGACCTACCTGCGGGACAAGGGGCACATCAACCTGTCGCCCGAGAAGTACCTGGAATATTTCGAGCTCAACGTCATCGAAGATCTGGTGTGGGAGCACGGCGGCAAGTACGGTGAGATGTTCGACGTGATCGTCGCCCCGCTGCGCTCGTACCTGCTAACGCTGCCAGGCTACCAGAAGGCGAAGTTCAAGAAGCAGGAAACCAAGACCCTGGAGCAGCACGGCTACATCGTCATGCAGTTGGGACGGATCTTCAACGACCTGACCTTCAACTACGGCCATATCTTCAAGACCCGCGTCGGTGACGTGGACTTCTATGATGTGGTGATCAACCGCCGCTTGCTGGTGGTGCTGCTGCCGGCGCTGGAGCGTGCACCGGACAGCATGCGCATGCTTGGCAAGATGATTGTAGGCAGCATCAAGCAGATGATGGCCGGCTGCCTGGGCAACCGGGTCGAAGGGGTAGTGCGCGAAATCATCGACAGCCGGCCGACCGGCTCGAAGTTCCCGTTCTATACCATTCTCGACGAATATGGCTATTACGCCGTGGTCGGCTTTGCCGTGGCCCCGGCCCAAGCGCGTAGCCTGGGCTTCAGTGTCACCTTCGCGGCGCAGGACTTTTCCTCGCTGAAGAAATCCAGCGCCGAAGAAGCGGATGCCACCTGGGAAAACACCAACATTCGCGCCGTTGGCCGCCTGACCTCGGGCACCGAATCGGAAACCTGGCGGCGCGTGCAGGGTGCGGCGGCCGAGTCTTCGCAAGCCATGCTGGGCAACTTCGAACGTGTTGTGGGCAACGAAAAATTGCGGCAGTCGGACAACATTGCCATCGAGCAGCGCAGCCGGTTGAACTACGACGACGTCGCCATGCAGGAGAACGGCGAGTTCACCTTCCTGATCGGCAAGAAATCGCAAAATGGCAAGACCGGTGGCGTGGCGCTTATTCGCGGCCTGGGCTTCTACACGGCCGGCCCGGCGCCGAAGGAAATGCGCATCAACGATTTCATTCCGGTCGAGCCGCCTGAGCCTTCGGACCTGCCGCAGAACCGGCAGTCGCGCCAGGCATTCGTCGACAGCCTGAAGGATGGCTCTTTCGCCAAACGGGTACGCGCGGTAGTGAAGGGTGACCCAACTCTTGCCCGCATGCACAGTGTGTTCGAGCATAACTATGCCGACCCTGACCGGCCTTTGCTGGGCCGGTTGGACACCTCGCTCGGCGTGCTTGGGGCGTATTTGTCCGGCGACCTGAAGAAGCCGGCTCCAGCAGCACCACTGGCAGAAAAACCGGCGCCGCAGGCCCCCGCCGATGTGCCGGATGCGGTCATGGTTACAGCAGCTTCAGTGCCCGCACCACAAATTGACCCCATGAGCCCGGAGGGGATCCAGGCAAGCATCCTCGCCGTTGCCGACCTTTTGGCCGTGACGCCAGTGACGCCAGCCATTGCACCGGTAGACGAGCAGGAACTGGACGATGAATGGGCACGTGAGCTGGCCATGGTCGTGCCTCAGCAGATGCTCGACATGCAGCTGATGGCCAGCGGCGAAGGCTTTGCATCGCTGTCGGACAAGTGGGCCGCACAAGAGCGGATCGAGCAAACCTGCGCAGAAATTGCCCGGCAAACGGACTACAGCGTTACCCCTGAGCCCGCTGCTCAGGGTGTGGCCGGCATGCGCGAGCGGCTGAATGACCTGCAGGCCAAGTGCCGCCTGATGATGAAAGAGCAGCCGCCCAAGTAAGACCGGGCGTCAGAGCCCTAGATCGGCGTGTGATTCTATTTTTTGTCATAAATTGACGACGATAGATATCTGACAGATAATCAGAAACAAGAATTTTTGCATGCTAAGGTGAGGCGATGGGGTTGTTCAGTTCAGGGAAGAAAGCTGCGAAGTTCGCGTTCATCACCATGCCGATGGCGGTGCTTGGCGTGAATCAGCTGCGCATGGGCAACCAGCACATCAAGGCACTCTGGCGTTCCAACTTCAGCCCAGCGTGCCCCGAGTGCGAGCGGGGTGTGCTGCTAAAGACGGAAGGTGACCATCAGGAGTTCGAGCAGGGGCCGAAAGGCAAGATGCGTGTGCTGCACAGCTGGGGTTGCAACAACTGCGGCTTCGCCTTGCTTGAAGAGGATGACGTCAAGAAGGTCAAGGAGCATGCTGCGCGCTACCGCAACGAGCGAGTCAAGGCGCAGTTGACCACCATCGAACGTGACGAGATCGACCGGATTGCCCGTAGCCACCGCTTGCACTCGAGGGCGTTCTTCATTGCCAGCGCTGCTGCGATTGCCGGGTTCATCTACATGCTGGCGACCGGCGCGGGCATCCTGATCGCCCTCAACTGGCTGTCGATCGGCTTCGCGCTGTGGGTATTCGGCATGAAGAAGTCCTATCGTAGCTGGCAGGTCTCGACCGGGCAGCTGTTCGTCGAGGGCGCGTTCTGGTTCTGGTTCCAGCACCAGAAATGGATCATCTGACCATGATGCGCAAACGGCCCCAGTGGCTGTTCATCGCCCTGATGTGCTGCGCCGTGCAGGCACTGGCCGATGACTTCTATGCCGTGCGGCCTGCGGATATCGACTGCGTCGTGCAGGCCGCCCAGCGCCAGGGTGTGCCGGCCAACGTGCTGTTGGCCATCTCCAGCAAGGAAAGCGGCAAGAACGGCCAAAGCGTGTCGAACCGCAATGGCACCTTCGACCTTGGCCACTTCCAGATCAATACCACCCACTGGGGCCCGAAAGGCGTGTTTGCCGCATACCCGGCGATCACCAAGTCCGATGTTGCCTGGCGCGGTTGTTACAACGCGGAGTTGGCGGCATGGCTGCTGCGCCAGAAGCTGGACGAGAACAACGGCCAGGACTTCTGGACCCGCGCCGCCAATTACCACTCGCGTACCCGCAAATTCAACGACATCTACAAGAAAGACCTGATCCCGCTGGCGGTGAAATGGGGCAAGTACCTCGAGCGGCAGCGCCACGCCAGGCTGGTGGTCAGCTACCAGTAACGCAGGTCGCCGCAGAATGCCAAGGCTTCTGGGCAAGGGTTACCCCGGGTCGATGAACAAGACAACTTCAGGAGTTTTTACATGAAAGGAATACGCATGGGTGCACGCGCCTGCAAGGCTGGCGGTGTGCTGGTGGCACTGGTTGCGCTGGGTGGTTGTGCCAGCTCTGCCAAGCCTACTACCGAAGACACCGAGGCGTTTGCCAGCCGGATCATCGCCGACAAGGTGTCGGTAGCGGTCAATTCTCAGCACACCTACGTTTCGCGGCTGAACGCCGACCGTGTGCAAGCTGCTTCGCGGCAGGCTGCAGTAGACACCGACCAGGTCGACATCGACTTCATTGGCAAGCCTCAGGAGCTTCTGCAGACCTTCGCCAGCCGTTATGGCTACGCCTATGTCGAGAGCGGCAAGCGCGTCGATCTCAAGCCCATCAACGTGTGGGTGCGCAAGGCAACGCCGATCAATGTGCTGAAGGATGTGGGTGCACAGATCGATACCGGTGCCGATGTGGTGCTGGACAAGAGCACCAACACGCTGCGCTTGATCTACAAGCCGGTACCGCTGGCGCTGGGGAGGGGCTGAACATGGCGATGGACATGCCTCCGATGACCCTCGAGGACGCCGAGCGCCTCTATGACAAACCCGCCTACGTGCAGCAGCAGAGTGACGCCGGCGATGCCAGGTCGGCTATCGAGGCCATGCGTGACGAGAAGAACCAGGCATCGGCCGCGCGCGGCGAAGCCATTCTCGATGCGGCATTGCAGGTGGGGGTGAAGGCTGGCCTGGCGTGGCAGCTGACCAACATCAACAAAGCCCTGAAGCTGCGCGAGCGTGAGTTCGACACCGTCTATGACTTCAGTAGCCTGATGATCCAGGATCGCGTCGTGCCGCCGGTCATCACCGAAGCGCGCCACCTGTACAACCAGGACGGCGACTACACGCTGCGCCTGTCGGGGGCGGCCTACAAGATCGAGTCGCAGGCACGCTTTTCCTCCGTGCCGCCCAGCTGGCGCGAATACCTGAACTTCCCGCCGCCCACCTTCGACCGCACCTCGTTGGTTTCGGCACTGGTGCCGCGTTCCGACGAGGAAGAGCGGGTGTGGAAACTGGCCGTGCGCGAGGGCTGGCAACAAGGTGTCGAGCAGGCCAACCTGATGCTGACCTACGGCTTCGACCGGATGAACCGCGATATCGATGGTATGCGCCGTTTCAATGAGTTTGCCCGTCATGGCCAGGTCACCATGCCGATCATCTCCGGTGCGGAGATCCCGGTTACCCGGGAAGGGCGGTCGATGGCGGTGGACGAAACCCTGCTGCGCATCACCGCCTTGCCCGAGTTCAACGAAAACATGAACGTGTGGCGCAGTTCGATCGCTACTTCGACCATTGCCAACCCTCCGCGCCGTGCGCCGGTAACCGGCGCTGGCAGCCCGGCGTCATCGCCTGCTGCAGCCCGACAGCCCGCGGGTGTTGAAGGCGGGCGGCAATGAAGCAGGACTTCCACGACGACGTGATGATGCTGGAACCGGGTGCGATGATCGAGCGCCTGGAGCGCCTGACCAGTTACGAAGACCCGTTTCGTTTCGATCGCGCTGACCAGTTCAAGGCCATGATGCTGGAAACCCTGACCCATGGCGTCAGCGACATTTTCATCCAGCCCGCATTGCCGGTGGTGGTGAAGAAATATGGGCGGATGTATGCGGTCACCCGGCGTGCGCTGGATGTCGGGGAAGTCAACGAACTGCTGAAGATGGCGGCCAATCGGGACACCGCCACCACCGATATCGTCTCCGGCACGGCGGTCAACGAGCGTTACGAGTTGTTCGACCCGGAGCGCAAGGATGCCCGCGGTGCGCGCCTGCGTTATGCCTACCGGGTAAACGCCTCGCCCATCGCCTGCCATGGCGATACCTCGTGCCAGATTGTCATCCGGGCCATTCCCGATGACCCGCCACGCATCCAGGACGTGGGCCTGAGCGAGGAAATCGTCAGAATGGCCACGCCGCGTGATGGCATTGTCTATGTGGCCGGTGCCACCGGCCATGGCAAGACCACCACCTTTGCCGCCATCAACCGCTTCATCCTGGAAAACGACACGCCGATCAAGGGCAACCTGATCAGCCATGAAGAACCGATCGAATTCACCTACGACAAGGTCCAGAGCAAGCACTCGATCTTCGTGCAGTCGCAGATTCCCACGCACTTCAAAGACTTTTACCGGGCCAACCGCGAGGCCATGCGACGTGCGCCTGGCCTGTGCGTGATCGGCGAGCTGCGCGACCAGGAGACCATTCGCGCGGCGGTGGAGCTGTCGCTGACGGGGCACCCGGTGTTTGGCACGGTGCACGCCAAGGATGTGGCGGCGATCATGCGCCGGATGATTTCCCGCTTTCCGGAGCAGGAGCGTGCCACCGCCATCTACGACCTCGTCGATACCAGCCGCTTCATGATGGCGCAGAAGCTTGTGCCGACGGTGGATGGCAAACGCACCGCTGCGCGATCGTGGCTGAGATTTACCGAGCAGGTGCGCGACACCTTGATGGACCTGACCGACATGGGCCGGGTAACCCAGCGGGTTGCCGAGTTCGTGCGTGAAGAAGGGCATACCTTTGCTGCCGAGGCGGATCGCCTGCTGGCCGCAGGCCTGATCAGCGAGGCGACTGCCCGCGACCTGCGCCACGGCTGAGGTGCGGGCTGCCCATTAATGCTGACTGCAACGAGTTTACGGAGAAGTTATGGCAACAGGACGGTATCACTGGAGCAGATGCGCTCCCCCCGCACGTTTTTTCGTGATCAACGCAAGTGCCGCCTTGCCGTGGTTGATGTTGCTGCTGGTACCGGCGCTGTGGAAGTTTCTGCTGCCACTGGCGCTGTGCATGACGATTGCCCTGGTCTACATCGAGGTGGTGAAGAAAATGACTGTGCGGGCGGTTTGCCGCCGAGCCGCAGTGTTCATGGTGGGGCGAGTGCGTACCACGCACAATTTGCTCAAGGAACTGGCCAGGTAGTTGGCAAGACAGACATGACCGGCAGAGTCTTTGTGGCGGCCAGAGGAGGCGTTGAATGAAGCAACAGGGAGGTGGGCAGAAGAGCTTTACCTGGGATGACCCCGCCATTTTGCTCGGGATCATGGCAGTGCTTTACCTCGGGGGGTGGGGTGCCTGGTACTTCGCTCACGACAAGATTGCCAAGGTGTACACCTACATTCGCTACGTCGAGCTGTGGTTGCCAAGTGTGCTGGGCGACTTTGCCGCGCTGCCAGGTATTGCCTCGATCAACCAGTGGGTCGGGCGCATGTGTGCGCCGGAAGGCATCATCGGTGCCTGTCAGCGAGATTTTTCCAGCGTGGCGTGGGGTGAAATCACTTCGTCGTCGCTGCTCATGAATGGTTTTTTCCTGCTGTTGATGGTGATCCTGTCGGTGCGCATGTTCCTGCGTATCAACAAGACCCACCCCAAGCTCAGGTTCACCAAGACGCACAATATCAAGAGCTTTGTGCAAGAGAACAAGGCGCAGTACCCGCACCTGCGCATGTTCGCCGAGCTCGACCTGATCGCCCAGCCGCTGGACCACCCAGTGTTCGGCATGTCGCAGACCTCCCGCCAGTTTGCCTACCGGCACTTGCTGATCAGTGGTTGGCAGGAGCAATCGGATCGCAGCTGGGCACCAACCCTGGATCGCGAGAAAACCACCGAGGTGATGCGTCGCCAGTTGGGCCAGCACTGGACCCGGGTTGCCAATCTGACGCCGGCAGAAACACTGCTGGTGGCGATAGCGTTGCCGCGGGTGGTCGCCACTGATACGGCGTTGGATGACAATGCCTTCAAGGCGGCAATGGCCGACAGCGACTACATGGTTGCCTGGTGCTGGGATCAGTTCAAGGCACCTGCCGGCAAGGCCAAGCAGCAGGGCGACCCTTATGCCTGGCTGAAGCCCGAAGTGCCGCTGGAAGAGCCTCGGGCGATCATCCAGAAGTACATCAAGCACCCCAATGCCAGTGCGATCCTGCACGCGCACGCATTCGTCCGCACCATCATCTTTGCCATGTTCTTCCAGGCGCGCCGCCTGGGTGTGCTGCCACCCGCAGAAATGCGCTGGATGCGTTTCTTCGACCGTGACATGTGGTATGCCCTGCAGACGATCGGGCGCCAAGCCGGGTTCCCGGAAGCGCCGGGGATCCTGTCGCATTTCCTGTATGAGTGCAAAGCGGGGATGTCACTGGCGGAGCCCCAGCTGGACAAGGCGGTCAACGGTCTTGAGCTGGCGATGTCGGCGTACAAGTATTCCGAAGCCGACAAGAAGCGCTATGAGGCCCTGCAGCAGGAGAGGTATGCCGCGGCACAAGGGGCAGCGCTCGATGAAGGGGCTGCCTGAAGCGCAGTCTTGAAGGTTTGGATAAAAGCAAATGGCCATCTAAGTAGATGGCCTTTTTTTGTTTTTTTGGTGCCTTTTTTTGCTTTTTTGTTAGAATACGGTCGTATTGGATTCTTAATAGGGACATCGAGCCATGAAGGGTGTGATTGCAAGACCTGTCGCCGTGCTGGCGGCGCTTGCGGCGGGTATTTCCGTCGCCCATGCCGCCCCGGCACAACCGGCGGACCTCTCTGCCTTCATCACCGCTCAAGGTGCCGCACAGGTTAACCCTGCCCAGCAGGAGCTTGATGACCTGACCGCGCAACGGGTGTCGCGCTATGGGCGTATCGTCAGCGCCCGACCGGTCGGCCTCGGCGGGTTGACCGCCTGGACCGTTGAGAAGAACGGCCATCAAGTGGTGCTTTTCAGTACGCCGGACTCTGCGGTGCTGTTCACCGGCGTGGCCTGGAATGCCGAAACGGGCAGCAATATCTCCGATGCCTTCCTGCCTGGCGTTGCCCAGGCCATCGTCGCACCGCCTGTTACTGCCCCGATCGCGGCCGCGCCAGCTGCGCCGCAGATGTCACCCGTTGAGGCGCCGAATGTGCGCGAAGCTGCAGCCATGGACGGCACCTTCAAAGGCGCGATCCCGGAGTCGATGAAAACCGTCGACTCCCTGGCAGGCATCAAGGAAGGCAAGGGCGGCATCGGCGATACCGTCTACATCATCATCGACCCGCGTTGCCCGTACTGCCGCGAAGCCTACAACCTGACAAGGGCCTACGCAGCAAAGGGCCATTCGATCAAGTGGATCCCGTCTGCAGCACTGGGTAACCCGGCGGATGGCGTGCCGTTGGCCGCCACCATCCTGCAGACCAAGGACCAGAAGATGCTGGCGCGGGTACTGGGCAACCACGAACAGGTCCGCTCCGAGCCATCGCCGGAAACCGTCGAGCAGCTAAGCACCAACCTGGCGTTTCTGTTCGCCGCATTCGAACACAACGGCAAGGAACAGGCGGGTGTGCCGGCTGCATTCTTCATCGATCACCGTACAGGGAAGCCAAGGATGATGACCGGCCTTTCGCAGGCGGTCGTGCTTGAAGACATCTTTGGAAAACTTTAAGGAGCAAAGTACATGAAAGCCAAAGCGCCGAACTTCGAGTTCGACCCGAGTATCCGCCTCTTCGGTTCGGGCGAGCACCTGCTGGTGGTGTTCGACAGCCAATGCCCCAATGACGCACAGCGGGCGACCCGTACCGTGCGTATCGCCAGGGCCTTCCAGCAGCTGTCGCTGGTAGTGGCCGGCTTCGACGCGGCCGAAGACGATGGCCATCAGCGGGTGCTCAGCGGCAGCGTCAGCCTGGCGATCGAGGGCGATGCCGGGGTGCAGGCCAGTCACGAACTGGCGGCCCTGCAGCTGGTGTTCCATGCCGAGGCAGACCGCAAGGGTGCGCTTACCCATATCGAGCCTGCGCTGGTTGCCTACAAGGTGCGCCAGGCCCTTTCGGAATGCCTGAACGAGGCCCTGAACGACTACTTCCAGCGCGAAGAAGCGCAAAGGACGGCAGTGCCTGCAGAGGCCCTGCGCCCGGTTCCTGTGACTGCCCCGCAGTACCAGGGCGCGGCACCACAGCCTTCGCGCAAGGCCCTGCGCGAGCAGGCCGCAAGCAATGCCGAGCGCCAGGCCAGGTCGCGCCGGCGCAAGACCGCAATGGCCTGGCTGGTGCCGCCTTTGGTGGTAATTGCTGTGATGGCGACCATGTCTCATCTTGCTTCCTCCCAGTCGCCGATTGAAAATGCTGTCGCGCAGCAGATGGCGAACGACCCGGAGTCGATCAAGGCGCAGGTGGAATTGACCAAGCAGACCCTGCAGTCAATGGGGCTTGATCCAGGTCAGGGTGGTGACATCGGGTGCTTGGCGCCGCAATGATTGCCATTGCTTCCTGCTTCATGGATGGGGTATGCCTTTCGCTGGTTTGCGGGCGCGTAGAATGGCGGGGAGCCCTCTCGCGTTGCCCGAATGCTGCCTTGTGGTGCCGAAGGAGGATCTTTTCCAGGATTGGAGAATGAGAGCGGGCCCGGCCTACGAAGCTTGGTGCTGCTGTTCTGCTTGAGCGGAGTGTGTATGCCTGCGCAGGCACTTTAAGACTATTTTGGATTGGAAATCTTAGGTACGTATATGCGACCAGCGAATGAAGTTAAAGACGGGGCCAAGTTATTGTCCCTTGCCCAGGGCCTGAGGTCGCTGCTGGTCCCCTCGCCAGATGTACTGGCCGACACCGTCAAGGAGTTGCACCCGTTGGTCAACCTGTCCGACAAGGTGCTGCCTTTGAAGTCGTATTTCAACATGGTTCAGGACATCCAGCGGGCCAAGCATACCCAGGCCGCGATGCGCGCTGCCGACGAGCCGCTTAGCCGCGAGGCTATTCAGCAGGGTGTGTCGCGCAAGCTCTGTACCGAAGACATCTTCATGGTTGCCTGTTCGTTCCTGGAAGTGGAAATCGCCAAGCAAGGCTCGGTGTACTACCTGAGCGGCGAATCACCCGATTTCAAGGAAACCAAGAAGAACCGAAACCCGCTCGACTTGTCCGATGAGGTCGTACTGAAGAACCTCTCCAGTGGCCTGGCGCGCCCGGACACCGATCGCGGGGCTGTAGAGCGGGGGCAGATCGACAGCGGGTTCAACCACCTGGTGCGGCTGAACCAGTTGCATAACCTGATGGTGGAGTCTGTGCGGCTGATGAAGGCGGACGAGCGACTGACCAAGGTCGACATCCGCAAGAAATTCAACATTTCGCACACGGACTACGAGCGCATGATGTCGATGGCGCGGCGTTCCGGGCTGATTTCGTTCCGCAACCGCAAAAAGGACCCGTCCAACTCCTACACCTTGCGCAATGACAACCATGAGCGGGTGTCGGAGCACGCCAAGAATTTTGGCCACACGCCGCAGAAGATGTTGAACAAGATTCTGGATGACTTCTTCGCAATGCTGGAAAAACGCAAAAAGCACGAGGACTGATTTACATGGGGATCCAGGGCCATAAGGACGTCGGGCCGGCAATAAGTGCAGAGGAGCGGGCCCGTGTAGCGCGGGCGGCCAGGCAGGTGGTGGCGTATGCCAACTTTCTGCGCTGGACGGCGAACTTCAAGCGGGACGAAGTGCTGCGCCATCCTGAACACGACCGCGTGATACTGCTCTCGCCCATGCAAAGTGGGCGTTTCAGCTTTGCCCTGGAAGGCGACACCTTGTATGTGGGCGTCCAGCCATTCGAGGCTGCCTGGGCTTCGTGCATGCCTTTCGAGGCTGCCTACGTCTCTGACCGGCTGTACCTGTCTGTCGAGGGCGTGAACTTCATGGATTCGCGCATGCCACCGCTGGCGCTGGGCATATTCGTCGACGAGGGTGAAAAGCGTGCGCGAATGGCCGCTGCTCGTTTCGTCCAGCTCATCCAGGTGTCGGTGTGTGACGGCTACGTGGTCGAGGTGGGCGAGCCGTGTGGCGATCCTGTCGAGATGCGCCCGGGTGACGTGGTGCGCCAGCTCCGCGAGACCCGTCAAACGAAGGTGCAGCAGCAAGACATGGGGCGGTTCTTCTGATGCGCTCAAGCAGACTTTACAAGTAAGGATACGTGCATGACCAAGTGTAAATTCATCCTGCCCGTGCTGGCTGCCGTGGCAATGGCGGGCTGTGTCACGACCGAGCAGATGCCGGACGGGACAACCAAGATTCGTTTCTCGGACGAAACGGTCAGCTCGCTGACTTCAATGATGCCCAACGGCCTTGTGACCGGTGTTGCTGGTGGTGCAGGTAGCGGCGGGCTCGACCTGATACCGACCAAGAGCCCTGTTGGTAATGGGCAGTACCTGTATTTCAACGGCCAGTATGACTACACCTGCGCGTCCGCGTTGCTGTACAGCGCCAAATCTGGCAAAGAACTGGATCGCGATGTCAACGAAGAGTGCCGTGACCGTTACTTCCAGCGGCAACTGGCGCTGAAACTTGCGGGCAAGCCGTACGACAGGGCGGCACCTGCCTATGATGCAGACAATCCGCCCGATGCATACTGGGCCAGGTTGAAAGGGCAGACCCTTGCTCGGTTGGCGGCCACGCAGCAGTTCGCCACGCGTTTTGGTGGTCTCCCGCGTGTCGATCGCAACGGTAACATCACTATCAGCGTAGGCTTCATGGGGGTGGGCAGTGGGCAGCATGTGGCTTTGACGACCACGCCTCAGCGTATCCCGGTTGTCATGGAAGATGCAGGGTTTGCTGCGCAGATGCGCACGCAGTCGGCCAAGCAGAATACCGAGGTTGGCGACTGGACAACGTGTGATGCCGTACTTGCCTACAATTCGGTGGCTGACAGAGGCGCGCGTCCGGCCAATATCGCGCCTGGTGACTATATGCAGTACGTGGTGCGCTTCACTGTATCGTCGCTCTCGTGCAAGGATGCCTTGCACGGGTACAAGAGCGCTTCGCGCTAAGCAGTGGGGTGCCCTGCGCCGGCGTGGTGAATAAGCGCCGAGTCGCCGTGGCACCCGGCCCTTCTTTCAGGCTGGGAGGCGATGCAGGCTGGGGGTATCACTGAGCCGCATTCCATATATCGTCAGCCGCTGCCACCGACTCGTCGATACCGGCCGCATGCGCGTCGGCCGCGTTCAGCCAGTTCTGATTAAGGTTCGCCTGCTGAGCCGCATGTTCATGGGCGAACTCGCGTTGCAGGATGGACGCTTCGATGCTGCTGAGCAGCGTGGGCGAGGCAGCGCCATATTCTGCGAGCAGTGCTCGCGACGCCTCCGGCGCAAGCTGATTGACTGCACCGCGCAACTCCTGACCGTACTCGGCCAGCACCGGCTGCTTGGCAATAACGATTTCCGCCGCTTGTGACGGGAATACGGAGGCTGTGAAGCTCTGGAAGTCCTGGGCAGTCGGCATGGTCTCGTCCTTACATGCTGTTGTCGTTGAGGTCCTCGCTGCGCGACAGCGATGGCTTGGTGTAGCGGGCGAATGTCTTGTCCAGCTCGGCAGCCAGGTAGGCCTGTTCGCTCTGGCGCAGCGCTTGTTTCATGAAGTCGCCGTCAGAGGCTGCGGACACCACCTGGTCTCGCAGGCTGCCCAGCAGCCCTTCACGATCCGCTCGCGAACCTGGGGTATTGTCGATCGCATCGATAGCACGGGTCAGTGACTGGCGCAGGCCGGATTCTGCATGGGGCTTTTCGGTGGGGGTGGCAACCTCAAAGGCAATGGCACTGATCACGGCGCAATGAATGGCCGTGAAAGCGTTGGCTTCGGCTGCCCTGCTTTGCATGATCCGGTCGGTGCGCAGGGTGTGCGGCGGCGTGCTGCGCAGCCATGCCGACTCATGTTCGGCAAGGGTGTCGATGGTCTGCCGGACTTTCTGGCCGTCAGGGCCCTCGCGCAGCGCCGCTTGCGCTACGTTCTCAAAGCTGATTGCCGGATTGCCTGAGGCCTCTATGGCTCTCTCGCGCATTAACCCAGCACCGATCACGAATCGGCTGGCATCACGTATTGATAGCTGCATCTATGTCCATCATTTATTCACAGGGCTTGAACGCGCCCAACCAGTCGGCATTCAGCATCGTCTGCTTCCCTGCGCGGCTCGCCGCGTCGCGTAGGCCTGATGCGGATATCCACTGATCTCCGCTGACGTGCTGGATAAACCCTTGCGAACCCTATGGGTTCATCGATTCGCTTGACCTTAGCATTTTTGCTTTCGCATTTCTTGGGCCTGCCCCGAAATCATCGTTTTTTTGGTTACTTTAAGTATCCCCGCCGAGCGAGTCGGGGCGTACTAAGCCAAGATCGCTAATGCCAAATTGCCACTGCTGCCGAATTAGCTCAACTGCCCGTAAAACAGCCTTTTCGTCAGGGTCTGGCTACGCCGTCACCCTTCTTCTGCAGGCGCTGCGCAAGCGCGCCATTCATTCTTGCTTCAGGGAGAAAGCGCGCGATGTCGTGCTTTTGGCGCCTGAAAACCGACTTCAAAACCTGTGAAAGCACCATCTGAAGAATGATCCATTGCGCGCTAGGGGTTTTCCGCGGAATGCGAAGGTTATCACGCTAATTCGGTTATTTATCCATCGTTTGATGGCTAAATGCCAATATTTACACGACTTTACATTTTGCCTCGGTCTAGCGTCGCTATCAAAAATTTCAGGTAGCTAGCATCCTAATGTCAGTTCTTGTTAGTTTTCTTACATAACAATATTTTGATAATTAGGCGATTTCTGGTTTAAGATTAGCGCGCTTTCGCTATCCTGGCAGTCAACGTTGCACGGGTAGCGCCATGGCTTGGGCTCGACGCATGCCTGGGCCCTGTGGCTTGCCGGGTTGGATGACAGCCCAATTCAAGGACGACGGAGCATTCCAAGGGAATTCGTCGCGAACGATTCAGATCAACCGTCCGCAACTCGATTCAGGTAGGTATTCACAATGGCTCAAATGCCGTTTTCACCGTGCAGCGACCCGAGCGACTGCTCCGATCAATCGGTCAAGATGCTTGGCAGAATTTTCGGGCCAGTGATCGATAGCCTGGTTGCAGGTACTGACCCTAACGCTGTGGAAGCCGGCGCGAACATCCTTGCCACCATGTTCAGCTTCTTCAACAGCGGCATCCTGATCATCGGGTCGCTGATCGTCTCGTATGTGGCAGTGATGGGGGTAACAAACACGGCCAACGACGGGGAGGCAATGGGCAAGAGTTGGTCGTCCTTGTGGACGCCGGTGCGGATCGTGGCAGGCGGTGCCGTATTGCTGCCGACGACCAGCGGCTACTCGTTCATCCAGTTGATCGTCCTGATGTTCGCCCTCTGGGGTATCGGCTTTGCCAATGGCACCTACAAGGCCGGCATGGCGATTGGCGTGCTGTCGTCGGACGGGATCGTTCAGGGTGTCAACCAGGCGGGTAACTTCTACGGCTTGCGTGACTTTGCGCGGCAATACGTTGCTGTTTCCTACTGTGCCAGGGCAGCAAACGCCATCTACGCCAACAGTGGGTCTGGTAGCCAGCCCGCTGTCCAGTCCAAGAGCACGAGCCTGGGCAATGGACAGGTCGAGCAGGTCTATGACAAGCAGACGTTTGTCGATGGGCGTACCGAATACACGTTTTTCCTCAAGGATCGCAATGCGGTAACCAACCTGGCCGGTGGCGAGCCATTCTGCGGCACCGTGAAGCTGTCTACCTACGCGGCACAGACCAAGACCGACCCCATTCCCCAGGCGTTGGAGAAGGTGCATGAACAAACTCAGTTAGCGAAGGTGAAAGCGGCTGGCAAGTTGATGGGCGAGCTGGACAAGTGGGTCAACTCATGGCCAGCGACCATCAACGATCCCGGTTGGGACAAGGTCGATTCAAACCGCTTCAATACGATTGTCAGGACGCAGGAAGACCAGATTGCGACGAACCTCGTCAAAGAGGTCACTGACGGCCAGAGCGACGTCGATAGTGGCTTGAAGGGTTTTCTGGATACGCTCACGAAAGATGGCTGGGCTGCGGCTGGGGGCTGGTTCCAGCGAGTCGGCATGGTGCGAGGGCAGATCGCCAACGTGCTTGCCGAACCGGTGGGCTCGGTGGGTGCGCCATCCCTTGCGGGGCTGCCCTCGGATGCGCGCTTCTCGTTGCTGAGCAACAGCCTCACCACTGTGACCGAGGCAATCGACAAGAAGGCTGAAGAGAAAGACGCGTACAACGGTGCAAAGCCCGCCAAGGCCGATGATCTGGCGAGCCTCATCCCCAAAGATCCGCAAAGCGATATCAACGTAGGGTCATTGAGGGCGGACATGGACAGCAAGATGTCCTCGTTCGTCAACGGCATGATGCAGAACGTGGTCGAGCTTGCCACGGGGGCGGGCAGTAACGGGCAGACGCCACTGTGTGGCACGGCGGGGCAGATGGGGGGCTCGCTCAACCGCATGAAGTGCGTGGGCGATTACCTGAGCGTTGCCCGTGGCGGCATACTGCTCGCCGATGTTGCCATCAAAAGTGCTGCGACGGCAGTACGGGTGCTGGCCGGTACTGTTTCATCGGTCAAGGCGCTGGGTAACGGGCTGGATCTCGACAAGATTGTCATCCCGCTGTGGGACTGGGTCATGGAGGTGCCGATCAAGCAGCTCGCGCTGCTGGCGACCTATATTGAACCTCTGGCCTTCTACTTTGGCGTATTCCTTCCCAGCTTGCCCTACACGCTGTTCATGATCGTGTTCGTCGGCTGGGTGCTCGCCGTGTTGCAATCCATCATTGCTGCCCCGCTCTGGGCCGTGATGCACATGACACCCGATCGGACGTTCGTGGGTTCGCAGACGCAGGGCTACCTGTTGCTGCTGTCGCTGTTCGCTCGCCCGGCACTGGCCGTTCTGGGGCTGTTTGCCGCGATATTGGTATCCGACCCTGTGATCGACTACATAGCGCAGGGCTTCTTCGCCATGCGGGGGGCGGTCGTTTCCTCGAGCGGGGGCGTTGGGGTCATTGCCGAGTTCCTGACCTTTGCCTGGTGGTTCATGGTGTTCGGCCTGACACTTCTGCCGGTGCTGTACATGATCTTCGGTCTGCCTCAGACCTTGCCTGACGAGGTGCTGAGGTGGATCGGCGGCGGCCTCGGCAGCATGGGTGAAACCAGCGCAACAGCGGAAATGCGCGGCGGCGTCGCCTCTGTGGGTTCGAGGCTGCACGGGAGTGGCTCGGGTATGCGCCTGGGTGGGGGACAGAAGCGACTGACATCCCAGGGCGGCGGTTCTCCTGATGGTGGCCCTGAGGGTGGTGGCCCAGAGGGTGGTGGGCCGAGGGGTGGTGGGCCGCGCGGTGGTCGCGGGGGCAAGACGCCACTGCTCAGCGCGAACGGTCAAGGCGCGGGCGGTGCAAGCCAAGGCAGCGATAACAAGGGTGAGACTGCGTCGACTGACAATCGTACGCTCGGCGAGAAGCGCAGCGAAGCGGCTGGCGTCGCCCTCGGGCGGGCGGTCGCCGGGGGGGCTGCTGCAACAGGCAGGGCCATGCGTGGCGCGGGCAGTGCTGCATTGTCTGCGGGGCGGTCTGGCGTGGAATCTTTGCGCAACTCGGGTTCTGCGTCCCTGGGTGGCCGGGTGCGTGACGCAGTATCGGCTGGCGCGCTGACTGCAGGTGCGGGTTTAGCCGCTACTGCAAGTGCCGCTGGGGCCGAGTACAAGCAAGCCTTTTCGACAGCGATGTCTGAAGGCAAAGCGGCCTACCATGAAGGTGCAGGCGCCCGGATCGACGCGTACAAGGCTTCGCTGACCGGTGGGGCGCCACCTGCCGGCAGCGACAAGGCCCAGGAGCCGCCTGCCTCGCCTGATGCGGGTGCAGAACATTCAGCGAGCCAGAATCACGCGTTCAACGACGCTGCGCTTCCAGCCGGAAGCGGCTCGGCAAGCGACAAAGACGGCGATGATGAAAGCCGCTGAACCACGGCGCTGTCCTGCCGCACATGGCTTGGCGCTGTCAGGTGCAACAATGGTCTGGCAATTTGCCAGTGTGGGCGGAATTTTACCCGCGCCAGGTTGTCTTGGACGGTGACGCGCAATCGTGTGCGTATCTTGATACCTGACTCGGATCGCTTGGCGGAGGCTTGGCATGGATGACAATCAACTGGAAGACCAGCTTCGACGGCTTCTGACCGGCCTGGCGGACCAGGCCATCGTGCGTGGTGAGCAGTTTATCTACGATGGTGGTGAACTGTATGCTGACGATGTGGCGGAAATCGGGCTGGTGGCGGTGCTGTGCATCGCCCAGGCGCTGTCCGAACGCGCGGGGTTGGGCGGGTTTGGTTATCAGTTCCAGCTGGCGGCGCCGGCCAATCCGGTCTTTCCGATACATGCCAGCGCTCCGGAAGTGCTGCCGGACTTTTTCAAGGTGGCGCCTTTTGTGTCGGCGGTTTTTCACAATGAAGTGATGGGTGCCAGGCAGGATCTGACAATTCTTTACCATGCTGCTGCTCAGCGCTTGCAGCAAGCTGGCTAGTTGGGCGATGACTAGTCGAGCGGGGCAATCCTTCAAGTACTGGAGCAGCCTCGGTAATCTGGATTTGGTATGTTGCATGAGGATGTTCATATGCAAGACGAAGACAACTTGGGCGACAACAAGGGCACGGGTGTTGAGTTGCCTCCCGGCGTATTTCCACCGATGCCCGGCTACACCACTGGGGACCTTCTGGCAGTTGCCAACGCTCCAGTGGAGGCGCTGCTTGAAGCGCACAATATTGATCCCGGTCTGATCCGCGAAACTGTTATCGCGCTGGCCGAGCATCTGTACCGGGCATTTGAGAGGGACGACATTCCATACCAGATCGCCACGTGGTATCAGAAGCCGTATGACGAGCCCTGGATGCGCAAGCGTAGTGTCGAAATAATTGCCGAGCAGTTTGCCATTGTCACCGTGGAGGCGGCTGCGGATTCCTTGGACGGCTCACCGTTGCGGGGCTTGGGCAAGGCGTTTTTCGGCGACTTTATCGAACGGGCCGGTGCGGCCATAAAGGCCCATATTCTGAAGTTGAATGAAGGCTGACGCTTGCAGTTGTTCATAGGGATATGACATGAGTAAGAATGTATACTTTAGCGTGTACTTTGACGGTACGGCTAATAGCAAGGACAACGACAAACCTTTGGGCACCCACACTAACGTGGCCCGTCTTTATGAGTGTGATGCGGCGAAAGGTACCAACCTTTCCCGAAACTCCGGCCATGAGGCCGTCGCCTATGATCCCGCACATTACCTGGGCCTCTCAGAAAAGCTCTACTTCGACGGGGTGGGTAGCCATCAGCGCAGCACACCGACTGCCCTGGTCGAGCGTGGTACCGGGCGCGGTAGCGAGAGCCGTATCGAGCAAGCCTACGAGGCCGTTGTCGCGTTTTGTAACAAGAACCAGGATCTGCAGGTCGACCTGAACCTGATCGGCTTCAGTCGCGGCGCAGCGCAAGCGCGTGCCTTGGCGAACGAGATCATTGATCGGGGTGTACCTAAGCTTGATAGCCAGTGGAAAGCGACCCGGGAGTACCTGATTCCGCCTGGTCAGGCGCAGGTGAACAAACTCGCCATATTCGACACTGTTGCCTCCTACGGCTTGCCCATAACTGAAAGCCACCCTGACAAGAACCTGGAAATAAGCAGGAACGTAAAGTCGACCACTCACCTGGTGGCAATGCATGAGTATCGTACGACGTTTCCGCTGACCAGCGCGTTGCGTAACGACGACAACTCAAGAGTCGAAGAGGTGAAGTTCGCAGGCGCGCACTCTCAAGTTGGGGGCGGCTACCGCAACGATCTGCTGGCTGCTGGTCCACTGGCCTTCATGTACGATCGCCTGAAGTCTGCAGGCGTCGAATTGGCGCCGTTGCCGCCGGAAGAAATGAAGCGCATCGAACAATACAACGCCTTGATCAAGCACCCTGACCGGTTGCAGGATGCGTTGATCGATTCTCGATTGCTCAAAGGCAATGAGGCATTCAGGCGCGAGGCGAACGGTTCATGGACAGTGCTCAACAATCGACCGTTTCCGACGGAGCGTGGTACGGCTAATGTGCTGGGGTGGAAGATCCTGGGGCGTCTGGAGTGGCAGAAACAGCCCTTCGATCACGCGGTGAGCGGCCGGAAAGTCATATTTGAAAATGATGGTTCGCGCGGCGAGCCAGTTATCCGACGTATCGGCAAGGAGCTAGGTCAGAACTTCTTCGGGTGGAGCGACAAGGCCGAAGGTTTTTCGTCGTTGCCTGACTACCAGCCCGATAGCAGCTTCAGCAGCACAGTAGAGGCTCGACAAGAACGCTTCGAGGCAGAAGAGGCTGCGCAGTCACGGAAGCAAGTGGCTGAACTCTCGTTATTGCTCGCGGGCTCGAAACCAGAGATAGAGCACATTCAACGGCTCGGCCTTGAAGAGGTGCCGCTGCCAACCCCGAACATACCGCCGAAGTATGCAGTGCTTCGGATCGACCGCGAAGGCTCATCGGCCTTTGCTGACCTAGGCTTCGAGTACGAGGCCAGCCGTATTGTCGAAGATGCCGGTGACTATGTCCGCAATCGAGGCCCCCTGAGTATTGGTGACCCCATCATGCTCCACGACACCAACGGCAACGTGGTGGGCGGGCTGGAGGCTGCTTATGAGGCGCCGACGTTCGCTGGTGAGTGCGGTGTCCTGATCGCAATCGACATGCGGCAGGTGGCACAAGATGCGCAGGCGGGTTTCCTCCATGATGGCCTCAAGCAGGCCGCGCAATGGATTGCCGAGCGGCCGGAAGGCAGTTTGACGGATGATTACGAAATTCCCGGGGAAGATGGCAAGCCGCTGGTGCGTGCGATGGTTGCCCGCCCAGCCGCCCACGAGTTGCAGCGAACTGTTATCTGGCAAGCTCCCGAGCCCTGACGGTCAGGCTGAGTTTCGCTAATCACAGTAGTAAGGCTTTTTGCTGCCTGCTTGCTTAGAATGCACCTGTTGCCGGCGGTGGTCGGCCATTCAATCGGTAAGGGCGAGAAGATGAAAATCCACAAATACCAGCCAGGCACCTTCATCGAGGTCGATGACATGGCGGGTGGTCGCCGTGTGGGAATGGTCTGCAAGGACGGCGTAACGTTTTGGGATTTGCTCGATTCCGAACGCTGCACACCGCTGACGATTCATCCTTCAATGAATCCGCAGGCACTGGGTACATTGGTCCAGTTCAGTCAGGACAAGGGATTGGTCAGTGCGACCCAGGCGCTAGTTACTTACCTGCAGGCCTCGGGAGATACGCGACTGACTGAAGACCCGCTGTTTGTCATGCGCGCCCTGTGGTTTATCGCAAAAAAGGCGATCACCGAGGATTTTCCTGATTCGGCGACGCTGTCATGGGCTTGCGAGCAGGCTCGCGCTCAGGAGCAAACGGCTGCGCGCATTCATCAGCTGGCTGCGCAGTACTGCTCTGGTTGAGCTGATTTTTTATGGCAACTTTGCATGTTGAAAAATTGATTTTCGGCGTTTCAACAGGGCCGCATTTCCTGCTCTCGACTGTCAGCTGACCTGCCACCGGGCAAGCGTTCAGTCGGGGCTTGGTGCCTCGGGTGCAGGCAGGTTGGCCAATTGGCGCTCATGCAGCGCCGCGTAGCCATCGACTGTGGCGCGCAGTGTTCGCAGTGAATGCCTCGAAACGGCGCCTGGGCTATGTTGGGCGAGCGCTTCGTAGACACTTTGGGCGTCGAGCTGGTGAATGCCGAAGGCTTCATCCAGGGTGGCCTGCTCTACGGTTTGCCAGTCCACTTGTGTCACCAGTTCATCACGCAGGGCGGCTGCCGCGTGTGTGCCGAAGAGGTGTGCCACGCCGGCTTTTGCTTCCAGCCCTGGCAGGGCCTCAATGCGCGCGCGTATCTCTTCCTGGCGCGCCCGGCGCTCCACAGCCGCATTCGGCGACGCCAGTTCCACCAGCATTTCACCTACATCGGTGAAGCCTTCGCTGGCGAAGATTTGCGCAACCTTGCGTGAGCGCGCTTCTTCTCTGGGCAGGAAGATCGCCATGCCGTTGTTATACGGCTGCGGCAGGTCGCCCCAATAGTGAGTGGCCTTGAAGTCGCGCAGGGCATCGAGTGCATCATTGAAGAACGCATCCTTGTTCACGGCATAGATGGCGTATTCATCGTTCAACTGAGCGGCGGCCTCGGCATCGAGGCCGTTGCGGACCAGGCGACCCTGCAGCGTAACCGGTTGCTGCAACTGCGTGGCGATATGCCGGGCGGCGACGAAGTGGTGCGAGCCGCCGTTGTTGGCCAGGTACAGGCCAACATCCCAGTCGTAGCGCACCATGAAGTCGCTGCCGCCATGCACGATGCCGATCTCCGGCCAGCCCAGGTTCTGCGCAAGCCCCTCCTGGCTCATGTCGCGAGTGAAAGCCTGGCAGGCTTGCTCGGCCATCTGTTGCAGGGAGAAAAACCGGTACAGCTCGGATTTGGAGGCGGACAGGCCAGTCACATCACCGATGTCACAGGCGAATTCATGCAGGGTTTCGGTTTTGCCCAGCCGCGCCAGTGCGGCGATCTGCCGATGCTCGCTGTGGTAATGGCCGTCGCTAGCGCGCCAGCCCCTGACCTGACCGTTCTGTTCGCTGCCCTGGCCGAAGCCGATACGCTGCGACCACTCATGCCAGCGCACCACGCTCGATGAGGCAATGACGGCGGCGGTGTCATCCACCCTCATGCGCAGCTTGGGAGTGTCGGCGATGACCCGGCGTAAACGGGCAGGGATGCCCAGGTCGTCCTTGACCGCTTCCAGAAACTTCGCAGCCAGTGTCCTGAAGCTCATGGCGTGACTCCTTTCAGCGTATACAGGTTCGCAAGGCGTTACTGGGTGGCGCGCTGTACCGCATCCGCTGCCTTGCGAGCTGTGCTCTTGATGGTCTTCACCACTGTGCGCATGTCGTACGAGCAGCTGATGTACGTGCTGTTGCCATCTTCATACAGCCACAGGTCGTGGTTACCGACTTCTTTCTTGTACTGGCCGAATTCGTCTTTGGGAATGTCGGCGAGCTTGGCCACTGCCTGGATGCTCTCGCCGGTGAATACGCCGGAGTAGGTATCGAAGTCACCTTCACCATTGGAGCCTGGGTGCATTGCAAGCTTGGTCACGGCGCGGCCGTAAACGTCCAGTGGGTTAGGCACGGTGTACTCGCCGTCGGACAGGTCCGAGGCCTGCACGATGGCCTTGCCGTTGGCGGCCTTGACCAGCGCCTCGAATTGGTCAGGGGAAACGTTGCGCTTGCAGGTGAGTGCCTGGGTGATGCGTGCATTGGCTTCGGCCTGATCGATTTTTGCGGCGTATGCCGATGTGCAGGCGAGCGAAACCAGCAGCGGCAGGGCGAGGTGCAGGGCTTTCATGCGTCAGATCCTTCTGGATGACAAAGTGCTATTAATTCGTGTTGTTAGAAAAACGTTTTTTACATGCATCGAGTGTGCGCTACGCCCTGTGCTTGGTCAAGTGAGTGCCTGCCCGTGACGAAGATTCAAACCTTGACGGCAAAAGGCCCCAAATTCATACTCGCCATCAATTTCTACATTTTTCTAACAGGTCATTTTGATAGATGACAGGGTGTCGAACGTTGGCTGGCACGCAGCGGCAGTTCTTCTGAATCTGGCCGCCCGGCTGACCCTTACAAGGAGTTTCCAGGCATGTCCTACGCATTACCTCCACCTGCCGTGAAGCCAGGCTTCAGGGCCGTGGGCGATCGTCGCGCAGCCCTGTGGCTGCTGTCGGTGCCTCTGCTGGTGGCGCTGGTCGCTTTTACCATCGCGGTGGTTGCGACCCTGATGGGTGAAATGGCCCAAGGGTCGCCGCGCTTCTACGCCGCGGCATTGTCCTTTTCAGCCCTGTTGCTGAGCGTCATGTTGCTGCCTGCCTACCTGCTCAGCCTGGGTTGGTACGCATGGTGGACGCGCGGGGGCGACCATCGCCAGTTGCGCCTTGGCCTATGGCTCGCACCGCTGGTGGCGCTGCTGTTCGCCTGGTTCCCGGCCACGCTGGTTCCCGGGCTTCAGCCGCTGGGCCAGGATGCCATGGACCCGCTGCGTACCTACTTGCTGGCAGGCATCCTGGTAATGCTGCTGGGGTATGCCTGGTCGAGCATCGTTTTCGTGATCCTGCGATATTGGAGAGATGTATGAGCACCTTCGTTTCCACCCCTCGCAGGTTGCTGCCGCTGGTACTGGCTGCCCTCTCGGTGGCACTTGCCCCGAAGGCTTTCGCAGGGTTCGAGCTGGTGGAGAGCCCCGCCGCCCCGGTGCCCTATGTAGCACCCTCGGCGCAAGGGCAGAACACCGCGCAAATGCAACAGACCATCAATGCCCTGAACATCGAGATCCAGAGCTTGCGGGTGCGGTTGGCTGCGGCTGAAGCCGACGCCAATGGCAGTCGTCAGGAGCTTTTGGCAATCAGGGCGCGACAGGACCAGATCCAGACTTCGATCAACCACATGACGCTCAATTTTGCGTTCGGCCACTCACGCTTCAGCCCCAGCGCCGAGGATGGCGACGTGCTGGTGCGCTCGGCGCAGGACGCGCTGCAGGTGAAGATCGTGGGCTTTACCGACAGTGTGGGCACGGTGGAGGCAAATCGCCGGGTTGCCTTGCTCAGGGCGCAGGCGGCGAAGATGTACCTGGTTCGGCGTGGCGTACCAGCGGCGAAAATCAGCGCCGAGGGGCAGGAGGGCGACTACATCGCTGCGAATGACACCCCCGCTGGCCGTGCAGCCAACCGCCGGGTTGAATTCGAGTTCTTCGGTCAGTACCACGCGAGCACGGCCCTCGCTCGCTAGTTAGCAAGGGCTGTCAGGTCAGGCCTGCAGGCGCATGTTGTCAAGGAACAAGCGCGCCTCGGCGGCGGCGGCGATGGTGGCGTCGGCAGGCGCCTCCCAGGCTACCCCGTTGTAACGCAGGCTGTAGCTTTCGCGGCAGGGGTGAAAGCCGATATGCGCCCAGTCGATATCTTCACTGCCCACCCACTCACCAAGAATCTCTGACCTGGCTACGCCGGCCGCCCGGCGCTTTTCGATCTGCCCGACCACATTGGCGAACAGGCAGAGGTTTTCCAGGTCGATGCTGACCGAGGCAGGGCCGATGTTCAGCACGCCACCGTCATTGCCCGGCGCGGGATGAAATGCACAGTGAAACTGATGGGTCATTGGTACATCCTTGAAGTTTGGGCTGCAAACATACAAAACACGAACGACTGAGGTTTTTGGACCTGTCAGCAGGTTTAAGTTCAGTCTAGTCGAGCCGTTGTGCGGGAGTGGGACCATGTATTCGTTGTGTGAACTCGAGGCTTTCGTGGCGCAGGCCATCAGTGGCGATGTTCTCGCCCAGGCGGGTGGCGGCTTCGTCAGTGTGATGGCCAAGAGTGCGCCGGCCATCCAGAAGGACATTCCGGCAGCTTTCGAGATGTACACGCTGCTGGAGCATTTCCTCAAGTCGCTGCCCATTCGCCAGGCAGCGCTCGGCTTTGACGCGGAAACGCTCGATCTTGAGCCGGGTATTGTCGTTGATCATGACGGGAACAAGGTCGTTGCCCTGTTGCCGATCCGGGCCGGCCAGCTTGGCGAAGTGGCCTTCTGGCTGGCGGACGCGCTGCCCAGCCGGGAGGTCAAGACCCTGCCTGGTATTCTTGCGTTGGTGTTCAGCGTGGAAACCCACGAAGATATAAAACACTTGCTGCCCGAATGGACGGCTGCTTTTTATGTCCAAGGCCTGGCAAGGCACTGTGTGCCGATCCTGGCGCTAAAGTCGGTGCTGGAGGACAAGCGTTTCGGTGGCGATTGGGTAGCGGTTGCGCTGCATCGGCTGGCCAGTTTTGCCTTGCCTCAGGCCGAAGCCCAGCAAGCAGCTGGGAGCGAGGTAAAGACTACGCGTTGAACCCGGCCGACAGTATCGGGTTTGGCATTGACCACAATCTAGCGGCGCATGCTCCGGGAAAGCGCCGATCCGGGGAGATGGCGAAATGGACGATAACTGGGCTGCACGCAAGGGCAACATGAGTCTGGATGGCGGTTACAACGGCTCTGTCCAGCAGGCCATTGCCAACCTCCATGTAGGCCGCGACCAAGGGCGGCAGGAAGGGCTGCAGGAGGGTTATCAGGCGGGCTACCAGGAAGGCTTGGGGCAGGGTCGCAAGGAGGGTTTCAGGAAAGGGCGCTCCCATGGCTATGCTGAAGGCTGGGATGCCGGTGTGGCGCAAGCCAACGAGAAGCTGGAGCCCTTGCGTGGGTATGTGCGCCAGTATTTTGAAGAAACCGTTCAGCTCAGGGCCGAAGCAGAGCGCCTGCGCGAACTGATTCAGCTGATGCACGGACAGATGGCGAAGATGGCGCAGTCGTCAGCAACGCCGCAGGATGACGCGCCCGACCCGAAGGTGTGAGTGTTGGCCTGGTAAACATCCAGCCACCAGGGGCGGCAGCAGCTTAGACCTGACGTACCAGCAATTGCCTCAGGTCGCCGGCGCGGCCAAGCGCGCCAAGGCTAAACCGACGGCGAGCGAGTCCGAAGTTGCAGAGCTCAGCACCCTTGGGCTAGGGGGCTGGCTGTTGCGCTTGTGGGGCTGTCGAAGGCGGTTGGAGCGACTCGTGGCCCGGGTTGTCCGGGCCGCCAGCAGCCGAGCCCTCGACGGGCATGCAAACCAAGGCCGTGCGCACCTGGGCGGGGTATTGCTGCATCTCGTAGCCATAGGCGGGCGGCTGCCGCATTTCCGGTGCCTGGCATGTGCCTTCGACCACTCCTTGGCGAGGGGTGGAGAAATCGCAGCGCTCACCTTCGTAGCGGTTCGAGCACGAACGATAAGCTGCAACCGGCGTGACCTGCTTGGGCACCGGCACGTAGATGGTGGTATTGCGCGGTAGCTCCTGCCATTGCTCCTCGGCCACGGGGGCTTCCTGGGCCTGGGCAGTACTCGCCAGAGCCGACATACCGAAGGCCAGCATGAGTGAAATGGTCGCTTTCACAGGTGCCTCCCGGCGTCACATGCCCGGCTCGTAGTCCGAGCCGCTGCGGTTCTTTGGTACAGGGTCGCTGTGGTCCAGCCCGGCATTCACTTCCACGCCGCGCTCTTTCATCTCGCTGATCATGTACTCATAGCCGACCATGAAGTGGGCCAGGTCGTAGCCTGGGTCAGCCTCCTTGATCCTTGAAGTCAACTCGACGATCTCGAGCTTCACCGGGTCGGGCGTCTCGTCGGTGTCCCAACCGTTCGAGTTGGCTTCCAGTTTGTTCAGGTGGAAGGCTTGGCTGAAGGCCTTGCCTTCCACCGTGATTTCCTTGGACAGTTTTTCATACAGGTTCCGGCCACCCAGGCCTTCTTCCAGCTTGCCGTCGATCACCCGCAGGAACTCCAGGTGGGCTTCCGGCGTGGCGGTGATTTCTTTCCAGTTGCTGTACTCGGTCATTCCATTCTCCTTGCGTGGATGATTACGTGCGCCTTCATGGCTCCCTCTGGGAATCGGCTGAGCTGGGGGCTGTCTCAAGGGGTGAAGTCATCGCCCTGTGAAGGGCCCGAAGGCTTGCCGCGAACCAGGCTGACGATGCCTTGCACCATTTCCTTCAGGCGTTCGCCAATACGCTGCATCACTTCCCTCAGGCGCTCCAGATGCGACTGCGTTTCGCCCGCGAAAGCCGGCATGCTGCCCGCATTGCGGTGCATGCTCTCGCTGGAGCTTTCCAGCCGGTTCTTCAGCTTGTCGTAGTGCGGGTTGTCCTGGGTTTCCGGGTTCAGCAATTCTTCCTGGGCGCGCCCGTACTGCCGGGCCCAGCCGGTGAGGGCCTTGTCCATGGCTTTTTTGCTGTTCTGGGCGTCGGGGGACTCACCTACGGCCTGGACGAAGCTTTCGTGCAGGTCGGTGTATTCGCCGTCGGGTTTCATCTTCTCGATCACTTCGGGAACGCTCAGGCCGGTTTGCTCGGCGCGGGTTTCGATCTGCTCGCGCACCTGAGGCAGGCTCCCAGCGTTCCAGAAGGCCGAGTGGGCTTTTTCGTAGTTGGTCGCGGCCTTTTCAACCTGATCTACCCGGTACTCGGAAAGGCGCGGCAACACCTGCACGCGTCCGGTCATTTCTTCGGCCGAGCCGGGCTCAACCGCCGCGCTGTGTTTTTCCGCAGTGGCCGATTGCGCTGAGGGCACCTGTGCATCCTGAACTTGCCCATCCCCACGCAGGGCAGAGGCCAGGGCACTCGCGCCCTTGCCGATACCTTGCATGGCGGCGCCGGTGAGCGAGGCTACGCCCCCCACCAGTTGGGCGCCGCCCCTGAGCAGTGATTCGGCACCGTTGGCGTCCCGCGGGTGCTGTGGCTCCTGTTCTGCCGGTTCTGCGGGTTTCGGTGGCTCTGCAGCGTTGCTCGCGTTGTCGAGAAGGGCTGCGTTGATGCGGCGTACTTCATCAGGGTCGAGGGACGATCCTTTGGGTTTCACCTCCCCGGCAACCTTCATGATGGCGTCAAATACGCTTGGGTCGATATCTGGCGCGGCGCCTGGCGACGGCCTGGCGTTTGTTTGCTGGCCGCTATTGTGGGCCTGCAGGGCAGCCGTATCGATCGAATGCACGCTCCAGCGACCTTGTGTCGACTGTTCGCTGCCGGCTTCGGCGCCACCTTGGTAATCCAGTTGCACGGGTTTGCCGACGGCGGGTGCTGTTTCGCGCATGGCCTGTTCAAGGCCTGCCCCCCAAAGGGTCTGTGGACCGGCAGGTGTTTGCAGGGTTACGTAGTAGCTACCCTGCTTGGCAGGGTCGTTTTGATAGGGTGCTGCGCCATGATGGACCAGGATGCCTGCATAACTCCGCCCTGGCTGGGCTGTTTGCCCGGCAGCAGAATCAGCGAAGGCTTGATCAGGCTTATCGAGTTCTTTGGGTTCCATCTGTGTTTACCTTTCGTGGGCGCCGCGTTATTCAATGGATCTGGAAACAGCTCCTCTCTGGGCTCGCTGCTGGGCCCTGTCGGTCTGCATCCGTTGACCTGCCAATTTCTGCGACGCGTAAACGGCAAGCAATGCTTCAACTTTTTCCTTCTTGCGATAAATCGCTTCCGACAAATAATTACCGACACCGACCGCCCGGTTGTAGTCGACCCACAGGGCTCGGCTGGAAACATGGGTGATACTGTTGTTCCACTCGGCATCGCTGAAGCGCCGGCTGGCTTCAGTCGCCAGCATTTCTGAAACCGACATGGTGTCGTAGCCACCGATCGGAGCGGTGGGCAAGGCACCATAGCCATCAGCGTCGGACAAGTACATCGCAGGCGTCTTGCCATCCGCTTCGGCCAGCGCTGCATCGGCGTTGGCTGCTGCCACCTGGACAGGCTCAGCCGTGGAGTCTGGCGCAACCCCGCCCGAAGGTACATTACCGAAAAGGATCTGGTGCTGCGCCTTGGTGTCTTTGCCGAGGATTGGATAATGCTCGGGATGACCATCCTGGATGGCGTAAGTTTGGCAGAAATAGGGGGCCGGGTCAGTCTTCCAGCCAATGTCAACCTGCGGTTTGACCAAAGGGGAGGGCAACTGCGCCGGGTTGAAGGGCCCTCGATGAGCATTTTCCCTGAACGCCTTGGCCCTGGCCTCGTCTTTTTTCGTGGTGCCGTAGGTAAAATGCAAGTGTTTCGTCATGGACGTGCTGGGGGTGTTGCCTGACAGGCCAAGCTGCTGCCCCGGCTTGACCGTGACGCCCTTCTTGATGCCGTTGGCAAAACCGCTGAGGTGGTAGTAGGCGACGATATCGCCATTGGCCCGCTGGATCAGTATCGTATTACCCGCAGATCCGCGAGAGCCGGCGAAAGTGATCTTGCCCTCGGTGGTGGCGTATACCGGTTGCGATGTACCGCTGGTGGAAAAGTCCAGGCCATCGTGCATGTGCGCCTTCTGGTTGGCCGAACCATGGTTGGCCGCGCCGCCACCCCGGAACTTGCCGAAACGACCGGAAACAATTTCCTTGTCGGTGGGGGACACCATGCAGGTGTCCGCAATGGCGCCGTGGGCACACGCCAGCAGGCTCAGGCCGGCGAGGCCGCGCAAGATCGTTCTGTTCATCCCTTGCGCTCCGTCACTGCACGCTCTGCTGTACGTTCTGCCTGGCGGCATTTTCCGCTGCCCGGGTGGTCTGGGTTTGCGCACCCGCGGCAGTTACCGACATGGACACCAGCGAAGCGAGTTGGGCCTCCATGCTTTCGTACTGGCGATATTGTTTTTCCAGTATGGCCAGGTCCAGCGCCTTGATCTTCAAGATCTCGATCAGCGCCCCTCGCTCGTTCTGTGCGGCCATGACCCGGGCCCAGCTGTCATATTGAGGCGTATTGCCCGAATAGCGTTTGACCTCGTTGCGAAAGTGCACGGCCAGTGGCAGGTCGGTGCCTGTTTCCGTGCCTTCCACGCCGGAATAGTCGAGCTGGATTGCTTTCAGGCTGGCCAGTGCCGGCGATACCAGCGCATCCTTGCGGGCCTTGGAAAGCGCGTAATCTTCGGTGGCTGCGGATTTGCCTGCCGATGCTGGCACCGGGCCGTCCGGCAGGCCGGCTACGTTATTGACGAACCCGACTTTCGCCTGGTACAGCGGCTCGTTTTCCATGACGGGTTCGAACAGGGTGGCCACGGTCAGGTCGGCGCCCGGCAGCGAGCCGACCGATTCGCACAAGCCTGAATCTGCCTGGTCCTGGGTGCAGAACTGCTTGCGCGCCTTGACCAGTGCAGCCTGGGCGCTGATGGGCTCGGCGTAGGTGCCTGGTGCAGCCACGATCTCGGACTTGACCCGCTGGCGCACTTCGGTGCCCATGTCGGCATCGCGGGCACTGATCAGCGTTCGTGTCGCATAGACCGAGCAAGGCGAAAAGCCTTGGCCGAATTCGCCACCGTAGTCGAAGCGTGACTGCTTGACCCGCTGGGTCTGGGCCAGCACCTTCAGCCCCGTCGCCGTTTGCTGGGCAGCATTGTGCCCAGCTTCCGCGATCTGGTTTGCCGCCAGGGCTTTCTGCTTGGTCAGGATCGCGATGGCCGAGGTCAGGCGCTGGCTCTCGGTTTCAAGCAGGGCCGACAGCGAAGCATCTACCCCGGACACCAGGCCGTTGAGTGTCTGGGTGGCCGCAGTGAATGCCGGCGCTACGGTATTTTCCTGATACTGGGGTGGGCAATAGGCCCAAGCCAGCGTAGAGGTCAGCACAAGCGAAGCACCCAGCGAGACCTTCCATTTGCGCGCTTCACGCGCTGCGTCGAAATCCTTTTTCATGGGCACCTCACTGTACCGACTGCGCTGCTGTTTCAGACAACACTTTCTGGTAGCGCGCTTCCAAAGGGGCGTCCAGGCCGTCAGAGGAGGCGATTACCAGCGTTGCCAGGTTAGCGAGCAGCCGTTGGTTCTGCTCGTACTGCTGCTGATGAATCCAGACTTCGAGGCCACCCATCTTGGCAGCCTCCACCAGCAACCCGCGTTGGGTCTGGCGGGCCAGGTTGCCCGACCATTGTTGCGCTTCCTTGCCACCGAAGTACTGGTTCACGCGCAGCTTGAGCACTTCATTGGGGGACTTGCCGCCGAACTCCGTGCTGCGGGTGTTGGCGGCATTGATCATCGACAGGCTGTAGGCCGGTACAGACAACATCGAGTCCTTGCGGTTTTTCTGCACCATGTAGGTTTCGCCGGCGGGCGTAGCGCCAGCGGCCTTGACCAAGGCTTCGTCCGGGGGGCCGATCACGTGCTGGATGTAGGCGGTACGCGCTTCGGTGGCCAGCGAGTCAGCATCCGCGGCTTCGAACAGCAGGGCGGCGTTGGTGTCACCACCGGGTAGCGTACTGAGCGTGCACAGCCCGGCGTCTGCCTCTGCGGCGGTACAGAACTTGTCGCGGTGCTCTTGCAGGCGTTGCTGCATCGCCTTGCCTGTGGAAGCCACCAGCCGACCTGGAGAGGCATCCAGCTCACCGACAGCTGCCTTGGCCTTGGCTGCCATGCTGGTGAATGCGATGTCCATCGACTTGTTCTTGATCACGGTGCCGCAAGGGTCGAAACCTTGGCCGGTCGCTGCGTTGAAGTCGAGGTAGGCCTTGGTCGCGGCCGCGTTCTGTTGCTGCGCGCGGCTGGCATTGATCAGTTGCTCAGCGGTTTGCCTGCTGTTGTCCGCGATCACACTCGCTGACAGTGCTTCCTGCTTGGTGGCTACGGCCACGGCCGAGATGATCTGCTCGAACTTTATGGTCATCTGGTTACCGAAGGTCGTGCCGAACGTGGTGATGTTGGTGCCCACGGATGCTGACAGCGCGCTGATCTGCGCAGCGGTCCACATCTCGGCAGGGCCGAAACCGTAAAGCGCCCCGTAGGAAACACCCGAGAGCATTGTCGAGCCCACGACAATGCTGGCTAGCTTGAGCCGAAAATTCATATCACTGCCCTGTGAGCATTGGCACGCGACGGTCCGTCACCTGCCCTACGAGAGAGTTGGCAGCCATCGCGGTCATGGCCGAGGCGGCGAGTTGCTGCGACTGGGCAGCATTGCAGGCGACCGTGGTGCAGTCGATGTATGCTTCCGCACGTTGATCCGTGATCATGGCGGTATACGCATACGCTGCGGTCTCGCCTTCCGGGGCGAGGGTCATTTCGCTGAACGGCCCGGCGTAGTCCACATCCCAGCCCTGCATACCGTTGGCGTTGAGCGTGCACATGCCCTGCCTGGCTTCGGACACGCTGCAGTAGTTGTCGCGGTGCATGGCCAGGGTCTCACGGTCGGCCACTGCCCTGGAGCCCACCCGTTGCGAGGAATAGGTTGCCATCAGGCGCGCCGCGTCCTTGTCACGCTGTGACACCGCTTCGACCATCAGCTTGCCCTGCTGCTGGGCAATGCACTTGCTGGTGACCGGTTGCCCCACCGCGGAGTCGAACGAGGTCACGGCCGCCATCGCCCGGTCGGACATCTCGATGGCGCCAACTGCGTTGGCAAGCTGCTTTTTCGAATCGTTATCCATTTGCGAGATCACGTTGGCGGACAACGCGGTCTGCTTGACGGTCACCGACCAGGCACTCATCTCGCTCTGCATGGTGCTGATGAATGTCAGCACCGAAGCCCAGGTCAGTGCTTGGGCCGGAAGCGCCGTAGCGCCCAGGCCTAGGCCAACGGCCAGAACTGCCGCGACTTTCTTCATCGTCAGCCCCCTTAGTTGAACAGGCCTGCAGCCGAGCCGGACGACCCGCTGGCTGACCCGGACGACGAACGGCTGGTATTGCTCGAAGTTCTCGAAGATGAGTTGCTCGCTGCGGGCGCCACGGTGCGGGTGGTGGCTGCACTGCTGGTGGTGGTGCCAGTACCGTTACCAGTGCTGGCGCCGCCGCCGAAGTCAGTCTGTATGTAGTTGAACGGGTTGACGTCGACGGTGTAGGTGGCCTCGTAGCCGGCGGGTGTGCTGTGGTAACTGCTACCCAGTTCCGGGTCGAGTGTACTCATGCCCTTGCTGACCAAGCCATTGGTCAGCCCGTTCAGGTCCGCCAGTGAAGTGCCGCTGCTGACCTTGCCGATCGCCTGGTTGATGGGGGTGGTGACCATCGATGAAACCTGCTGTATCGCCGTACAGACCTTCTTCTGCGCGTATTTCAATACCGCTTGCTGGGCTGCCGCGAAAATGGAGCCCAGGCTCGGGATCGAGCCGGAGAGATCGAACAGGCTGCCCAGGCCCCCAAAGCAATCCGCGGTGGCGCTGAATAGCGACTCGACATTGGGCGTTGCGGCAGCCAGTTCAGTATGGATTCTCAACGCGTCGTTGATGGAGGCACCGATCGTCCCCTGCTTGGTGCCGTCGGCGCAGTCCTGCGCATCGGCCTTGATGGCCTCGGCCACCACGGAGCTTTGCTCCGAGAGCAGCGTACTCGACGAGGAGCCCAGGCTGCTGGTGGCGGCGAATGCCGGCCCGGCCAGCAATAGCCAGGCACCCAGCACACCACCCATCACCGCGCGCTTGCCCACAGATTTGCCCACCGCCACAGCGACAGGGTTCAGTCGTCCGTCATACATCTGCGTAACTCTCCATGATCTGTGAAATCTCGCGCAGCCGCTCGGCAGAGAAAATCTCGCTGAGCAGGTGAGCTTTGCTGAAGGCATCCAGCCGGCGGCGAAATACCGTGAGGTCAGCGAGTTGCGACAGGTCGCCAGCCAGCAGCGGCGCCAGCGCACCGCTAAACGCGTCGTTGTGTTGCGCGACATAACGAGTTAGGTACATGCAGCGCGAAGAGGTGAGGTGGGTCAGCAACTCGGCAAATGCCTGTGGAACCTGATGCAGGACGCGTGCATAGGCCTCGACGAACGACTGCAGCTCCTGCATCAGCAACTGGATCTCGAACTGATGCGTCGAGGCATCCTCTTCGAAGTCCACCGTCCAGCGGTCCAGGCGGTCCATGCTCACCAGAAACTTCACCAGTTGGGCATTGCGCGACGATTTCGCGAAATGACCAAGGACGCCGTGTGCCGTGAGGTCCAGCGAGTCGATGGGCGGTATGTGCGCACCGGCGGTTGTGTATTCGTCCATTCCCTGCACTCGGTTAAAGCATACTGAAATACGCTAAAATGCATCCTTTTTTTAATTCTGTATCAAAAATGCTGGCGTATCAACTTTTTGACATGGGAATTACAAGTGCGCGATGTTGGCAAATGGCCACTGCGCAGCGGGCGGTTCGCGCCTGAAGATTCAGTTGGATGCCTTGATTGGCGTGGCTTGCGCGGTGAAGGGTGGCCGCTGATACGCTGCGGACCTTGCTCACTCGGGAGCGGCTCGTGGTGCGTAATCAGCGGCTGGTGCGCAGGGTTTGCGCGAGGTGGGAGAAGGGAGGCCCCGGTCAGAAGGAGGGCGGGCCTGGCCCTACGGCGTGAAAGGCTGCCTCAGAGACTTTGCATGATTCGGCATTTGGGAAATGCCGAGCAGCCCCAGAATTGTTGGCCTGCCTTGTTGCCCGACTTGTAGCTCCGAACCAGTAGGGCACTGCCGCATTTCGGGCATTGTCGCTCGATTGTCGGGTTGCTGCGGCGCTTGAGGTTTTGCACATGCTCGCGATGGGTGGCAAGCGTCGGCGCGCGGCGTCCTGCCTGCAGGGCTTCTAACATGGCATCGACTTCGGCCTCGCTGAAAACCGCTTCATCGTACGACTTCATGTAGCGAATGAATTTGCTGCCTTGGGTGACGTTGGCCGGCATTGCGGTCTTGAACGTGCTGTCACCCACGAAGGTGATGACCGAATGCAGGTGCTTGGCGTCAACGCCTAACGTTGCCTCCAGCGCCTTGAGGTGCTTGTAGTTCTGCCGCAATGGGTTCTGGAACTTGAAAGTGCGCTTGTAGAGTTTCTGCGTCCACTGCGCCTGCTTTTCACTGCCGAAGATCCAGCCGCTCATGTTTTTTGTTTCCAGCACGAAAATGCCGTACACCGAGATGAACACATGATCAATCTGAGTGGTGCCGTCCGGGGTATCCAGAGTGATGTTGTGCAGGCTGCGATAGACCTGCTCGTCCAGCTTCAGCCAAACGAAGTAGCGCACCAGCAGCTCGCCAAGATACCCCTTGGTCGTGGGCTGCTTGAGTACCATCAGGAGTATGACGAGCGGGACGAACCAGCTCAGGGTGCCCGCGTTCTGGCTGATAACTGCGAAGAAGTCCATTTCTAGTTGCTCCAAGGTTCCATGGGGCTGCGGACTTTACCGAAATTGACGTGATAGCACGATGGCATTGCGCAGCATCGAAAAATAAATGAGGTGCTTTATCATTCTCGTTCGACCTGTGGATAAGGCCGGAATACAGGCCAGTTGCCGACCCTCCACGGAGCTAGAGAATGAGTTCGACACCGGTACCACAGCGCCATCCATTGAATCGTGCCTTGCACGCAGCAATTCTGGGTTTGGTAGTGAGCAGCTATGCATTGCCGTCGCTGGCGCAAACCTCGGGCGCTGATCAGAACACCCAGATGCAGCAGTGGAATATCCCTGGCGGCCCATTGGCGCCGGCGCTGGACCGCTTTGCCCGTCAGGCAGGTATCAGCCTATCCTTCGATGCGCAGAGCGTGGCAAATCGCACGACCCAAGGCGTGCAGGGCAGCCTGGCGCCATCGGCAGCACTGTCGACGCTATTGCAGGGTACCGACTTGCAGGTAGAGCAGCAGGGCCCGAACGCCTACCTGGTCATCCCCCAGGCAAAGCCTGCCGGCCCGCTGGAACTGGGCGCGACCGAGGACTACCGCCTGGCGCCTGTCATCATCAATGCCAAGGTCAAGGCCAGCGCCGACGATGACGCCAACTCGGTGGTTGCCAAGGAGTTGTGGGTAGGGGGCAAGGTGGCGACCAGCATCCTCAACACGCCCGCGTCCGTGTCTGTGGTGACCAACAAGGAAATGCAGCAGCGCAGCGTCAGCACCACCGAAGAGGCGCTGCAGTACACCCCCGGCGTGGTCAGCGACTACTACGGTTCGGACGACCGCAACGACTACTTCCTGATCCGCGGCTTCCAGGCCACCACCTACCGAGACGGCCTGACCCTCAGCTCGATGCGCGGTGTGCGCGAAGACCCTTACGCCTACGAGCGTATCGAAATTCTGCGGGGTGCCAACTCCACCCTGTTCGGTCCGGCAGACCCGGGTGGCTCGGTCAACTTCGTGACCAAGCAACCGCGCTTCGAGAAGTTTGGCCAAGGCTACGTGACCTACGGCTCCTATGACCATGCCGAAACCGGGATTGATGTAGGCGATGCGCTGAACGACGAACAAACCCTGGCCGGTCGCTTCACGGCCAAGATGCAGAACAGCGACCGCGAGTACGACCACTCCCAGGACGACAACCGCTTCGTGATGGGCGGCCTGACCTGGGCGCCGACCGACTTCACCTCGGCCACTGTGGTGCTGGATTACCTGAAGACCAACAGCTCGCCGAACAGCGGTGGCTACCCGCTGGACAAGGAGTACGACCGCAGCGACTTCTACGGCGAGCCCGGCTACAACTTCCACGATGTCGAGCGCACCAGCCTGAGCGGCAACATTACCCACGACTTCGACAACGGCTTCACCCTGCGCAGCAACCTGCGCTACAGCGAGCTGACCGATGACTTTGGCTACGCCTACCTGAGCGACAACGCCTCGCGTGTTGGCACCACCATTCCACGCTACGTCTTCGGCACCGACAGCGATGCCGACCAGCTCAATGGCAACTTGATGCTGCAGTACGATGCCCAGTTCGAGCACATCGACAGCAGCACGCTGGTGGGCGTCGAGTACCTCGACTCGACGACCAAACAGAGCTCGGTCTACGGCCTGGCGCCCTCCATCGACATCGCCAACCCGGTATTCACCGGCGTGCCAGGTGGCATCACGCCCTATACCCGCAAAAAGAATGACGCCACCACCAAGGCGGTTTTCCTGCAGCAGAACCTGTCGTTCTTTGACCGCGTCATCGCGACCGCAGGCGTGCGTAACGACTCGATGGACCTGTCGAGCAAGGAATACATCGGTGGCGAGCAGACGGAAAAGGACAACTTCTCCGAAACCTCCTACCGCGCGGCACTGACCTATATCGTCAACGATGAAGTGTCGACCTACGTGAGCATGGTGGAGTCCGTCTCGCCCCCGCAAGTGGGCGTTACCCCGCAGACCGGCAAGCAATACGAAGTGGGCATCAAGTATTCGCCCATGGGCATGGACGCACTCTTCTCCGCCGCTGTTTACGACCTGACCCAAGAGAACGTCACCATTGCCGTGGTGTTGCCAAGCGGCATCATCGAGCAGCAGACGGTGGGCGAGTCACGCGTGCGTGGCCTTGACCTGGAAGCCAAGGCACAAGTCACGCAAGACATCAGCGTGATTGGTGCTTACTCCTACATGGAGTCCGAGGTGCTGCGCGGGTCGCTGTATGACGGCTCTTCCTTGAAGGGCAATGAGTTCACCACGGCGCCCAAACACACCGCATCGCTGTGGAGCTACTACGACATACCTGGCACTGATGTGAGTGTCGGCCTGGGCGCGCGGTATGTGGGGGCGTACTACATGGATGCTGCCAATACCAAGAAGAGCGATGGGACCACGTTGTTCGATGCGGCGCTGAACTACAAGATCGCCAAAGGGACCGACCTGGCGCTGAATGTGAGCAACCTGTTTGACGAGCAGCATGTGGTGGGGTCGGGGACGGCGAATTACTACAACCCGGGGCGTGAGGTGACGGCGAAGGTGAGTTATAGCTGGTAGGGGAAATGTGTACCGGGTGGACGCTGGGCATTCGGCCAGCCTCCACCGTATTCTGATCAGCTAAATAAGGTAGAATAAAGGCTATTTGCCATTATCTGCCTGGCGTGTCCTGGGCATTGCTAACGCGGCGCAAGCCATCAACAACTCCCAGGAAGGAATAAATGCGCACACAGGTAATTATTGAGGATCATGTCCTGCCGCAGTTGCTTACTTCGGCGATCGAGGCGTACGAGGTGTCGCACAGGGCGCACGCGCGGGGACGAAGCAACAAGAAGCTCGAAACATTCGGCTTGCTGTGGGGGTATGCCTTACCCGTGCGCAACAACCTTCCTGCCCGCCTGGTTGCGGTGGTCGCCACGGTCGAAACTTCGGCACTCAGGCACTCGGAATGGGTAAAACCTGATTTCGAATCCATCGCGATGAAGCGCGACTTCTTCGCAGAGTACTGGCCGCAGTTGGAGCTCATCGGCACGTTCCATTCGCACCCCTACGAAGACCTGAGCGAGGTCAACGATGCGAAAGGTTGGCGCGCTTCTGACGCCGATATGGAGTTTTGGCCAGCGTTTCATGAGTTCGTCTGCCCAGACATGGATGAACTGGCGCATCTGGTCATTGCCATTACCGCCCTTGGCCGTAAAGGCTCTGCGGAGCCCCAGCGCCTGCTGGGTAGTGAGTATTCTTCCGGCTATGTGGTCAGTGCAGAAAAGCGCAAGCTTTGGATCAAGGGCTACACCTCGTCGCTCTACGAGGAAATCGATGATGATGCTCCGTTCGATGAAGACTTCATGGCCGGAAACATTGAAATGGAACGCTCCTACGATGTGTGGGAAGACGAAGATGTGCTGCTTGAAATCCCCTCGCTGGAAGCACGTTTCAGGCACGAATTGCTGCGCAAATGAGCCCTGATAACCCCAGCAAGCGCTGGAGCAGGTGGTCGTAGCTGAGCGCGGGTGCCGGGCTGAGACTTGCGGCAGCAATTCTCGGCCCCGGCATTCAGCAATTAGTCATTCATCAACCACTGTTTCAATTCCTTGAGGTTGCTCACCACCAGTTGCTGGGCCTCGGGCAGTATCGCCATGTTGCGGTGGTCGATCTGATACCGCTGCAACACATACTTCACCAACGCCCTGCGGCTGGGTACCACCAATTGCCCATCCGTCATGCCGAAGTCGGTTTCGATGATTGCCTTCTGCGCCGCGTTCAACCGCCCATCAGGCTCGAAGATGACAGGCACTTCCACATTCCAGTCTTCATCCTGCTCACGCGTGTTCGGCGATGCGTCGAGCAAGTCCGGCTGCCCGCGCAAGCGGCTCAGCACGAAGTCGCGGTACTGGCCGTTCTTTTCGCAATAAGCCCGCACGTGCCAGCGCATGCCGGTGTACACCAGCGTGTGCGGGGCGATCAGGCGTACCTCGACGTTGGGGGTGTTGAAGGACACGTATTCGGTTTCCAGGCGCAGGCCTTCGCGGCAGGCCTTGAGCAAGGGGCGCAGCACCTCTGGCCGAATAGGGCGATCGGGTACTTCCAGCACCCGGGTGTGTGCATAGGCCAGTGCCAGCCCGTCGATGTGCGGGGCGCGCTCATTGTTCTGGTACAGCAGGTGCAAATAGGCGCTGGCGCTGTTGTCGATGAACCGCGGCTCGAACTGCTCGCTCGGTACATAGCCCTTGATCTGCTTGTCATACGTCAAGTTTTCGGGCGCATGTTCGGTGATGTAGGTATTGATGTCCTTAGACGCCTGCTGGCGGCTGATGCCAAAGCTCTGCATCAGGTGCCCCGTGGTCAGCCGGCCTTCCCACCAGGCAACGGTCTCGATCAAACGATAGCGAAGTGCCAGGTCCCAGCGTACCTGCTCGATGGATTGCTTGCGTTTCATACCCTCTCCATGTGCGCGATTACTTTACCTGTATAAGTCTACATTCTAGACGTGTAGTTTTTCATTACATACCTTTGGCTCGCCTTCGGAATGCATCGGAGGCATCAAAGGACATGAACATGACGATGCCGGAAGTGGTTGCGACGGGGGCCTTGGTGGCAATGGGGATCATCCTGCTGGTGCTGATCCAGCAAGGGTTGAAGCTGGGGGAGCTTGACAAGAAGGTGGAGCACTGCCAGCGGGATTTGCGTTGGTTGCAAATTTGGGAGATGGAGAACCGCGAGCTACGGTCAGCGTTGCGGGCGGAGCGAGAGCATGTTGCGCAGTTGCAGCGCAAGGTGGTCATTTTGCAGGACATGGCTGTGACACAAGGCCGTTAAGGGAGGCTTTTGAATAGGCCGCTGCTTGGGCAGGTGCAGTGCTGAATGCCTACGGAACGGTTTAAAACCGATTTCACCTGGCCCGGTGGAGACTTACAATCAAATGATGGCATTATGCCTCATCAGCCATGCGGCTTCTTGAGCGCTAAGGGCTGCTTCAACCCTGCGCGGGGCACGGACCTTTAGCGGCGCAGCCAGTATCGGATCGTGTGAGACCCTGCGCCAGACGCCATGTTGACCGCCTTGATACCCATGCTTCGCTTTTGCGGGCAGTTGGCAAACCATTTTACGAACGGAATCCGGCATGACCACTGAAGTAGTAGAAAGCAGCTCGTCGTTGATGAAGATGGTGGAAGCCATCGCCATTAGTCCCCAAGATGCGCGGGAGCTGGTCGCCCAGTACCAGGCGCAGGCGCGCAAGGCCTCGCCGTCTGCCTCGGAGCAGAAAATCGAGGACACGGTGGTCGACAAGATTATCAGCCGCTACTCAAAATTGGCCGCCACCTCTGGTGCTGCCACTGCACTGCCGGGTGTTATCCCGGGTATCGGAACCGCGGTGAGTGCTGTGGGCGGCGGGCTGGCGGACATTTCGGTGTGCATGAAGCTTCAGATTGATATGACGATGTGCCTGGCGGTGGCGATCAACGGGAAGATGTCCAATGAGGACGCCAAGCACATGTCGTACATCATCGCCCTCTACGGTTCGCTGGAGCAGATGGGGACTACGGGAACGACCCGAATCGCCAGCAAAGCCGGGGTGCGGATGGTCAAGAAGTACCTCACGGGGCCGGTTTTGCAAGTGATCAAGGACTTGTTCAAGAAGATCGGGATTACGTTCACCCAGAAGGCTGCCGCTAAAGTGATTCCTTTTGGGATTGGGGTTGTAGTGGGTGGCACGGCGAATTATGCGTTGACGAAATATGTGGGGAAGACTGCTCGGGATACGTTTCGGCTGAGCCTTAAAGAAGAGGGCGTTATGGAGTGAGGGTTGGGGTTTGGGTGAACGGTTAGAGGTGTGCTTGTCGGTGGAGGGCTGGATAGAGGCTGGGCGTCGGTTAGTGCTGTATTTTTTGGTGTCTAGTGCCGGGGTAATCTGAAACAAGTCGGTATATGTCTGTTTTTATTAGTAAATAATTTTTTTGTTAACTTGCATGGAATACCAGTTGGAACGCTGCGTGGCCTGGATTCCGATGGACGGTGCTGTTAGAGCTACGCGCCATAAACGAATCGGCATCGAATCTATGAAAATATCGGCCGCCCGGGCCGCCCTGGGCCTAGCTGGGTCAGTCGTTCATCAGCTAAGGGCGCAGTTCCTTGAGATTTTTGACCACGATCTGCAGGGCTTCGGAGCTGGTTGCGAGGTTGCGAGGGTCGATGTGGTAGCGCTGCAGCACGTATTTCATCAAGGCCTTGCGGCTTGGTACCACAAGCTGCCCATTAAGCATGCCAAAGTCGGCTTCGATGATCGCCTTCTGCGCCTCGTTTAGAAAGCATAGAGTTGGCGGATACTGGGTTACCTTTTGCACCAGGCTCAGAAGCTGCACTGACCGAGTTACCTGCGACGTTCATTCTTTCGGTTCAGGGATGAACCATGACGTACTCCACCACTGTGATCACACTTCTTGAGCACAGGCATTCGCTCCCACGGGATATTGCAGCCGCGACATGCAAGCCCACGGCATGGGGGACTGGCACGTTTGCGTGCTGCTCGATTGCATCGCTTCTCTGTCTCAGCTAAACCCGCAGGCGCTGAATGAGAGGGATTACGCTGGGCATACCCCGCTGGACATTGCATATCAGTCGAACCGTACAGCGCTTATTCGCAAATCAAAGGCGGTCAGCCGCGCCGTTTAGCAAAACAGCTGCCATTCCATCCAGCCGCTTTTTGGTCTTTTCCCATTGCGGCATCACCTGGTGCATAAGCCGGTAAAACCGCTCGCTGTGGTTGTGTTCGGCGATGTGACAAAGCTCATGCAAGATCACATAGTCGATGCACTCGCGGGATGCTTTAACCAAGTGGGGGTTGAGCGTGATACGGCCCGCAGGTGAACAACTGCCCCACTGTGTCTGCATGCTTAAGATGCGCAGTGGGGGCTTGGATGCAACCCAAAGTGCTTGTTGCAAGGCAGCTTCTAGACGTCGATCAAATACCTCACGGGCGCGCGCTTTGTACCAGGCGTGAAGGAGTTCGCGAATCCTCTCTGCCGACTTCACCCGGACAGACACCTCTAGCTTGCCTCGCAACAGGCGCACCTGCTGTAGCTCACCAGACGCTTCTACAACCTTGAGCACGTACTGCTTGCCTAGGTAGTAGTGACTTTCCCCGCTGATGTACTGCCTTGGGCGGACGTGTGTGAGCTGCGCACGAAACTCACGAAGCTGCTCATAGATCCAGCGGCCGCGTCGCTTCAGGGCGGCCAATACCTGTTCATCGCTAGCCCCATCCGGCGCACTGACGCGCACGCGACAGTCGGGGTCAACCTTGATCAGTATGCGTGAGACCTCGCGCGCCCTTCGCGCCCTCTCAACCAGAATCAACTCGTCGGCATAGTGGAAGCTCAGCCAGCTCGATACTGCGGAGGCAGAAGGAGCACTCATGACAATGGGCACACTCATAAGCCGGACAAGCCTACCCGCGTGATTTGCACCACCCACTCAACCATTGCCTTCGCCTGATCCATACCAGCGCCCACCGCTTTGCATTCCTTGAAGAGCAACGGCAGTAGCTTCTTACGGATATCGCTTTCGATGTTCTGCGGGTTGATTGAATGTTCGGCCACGGAGGTCATGACCATTTCATCCAGGCTGAAAGCCAGTTTTACCCAGTGTCCCTGTACCTGCTCATCAGCTGAATTGAGGGCGTCAGGAAGGCTTTTCTTGAAAATACCGAAGTACGCCTGGGCATGCCGGTTACTCGCAAAAACATCAGGCAGTTCATCAAGCTTACGGGCCTGCACCTGCCGCTCAAATTCGTGGAATAGGAGGTACTGCTTGAGCGGATGATCAAATAGCTTTGCCGCCTCTTCGATGGCTTGGCGCAGCAGTTTGGAGAACGCTTCCTGAGCATAGGGATCGTCACGAAGCTCCTGCTCAATCATCTTGCTGACACGGGTCTTGATGATGTCGGTTTCGTTGCGCGTCTTGTCTTCACTCCACTGCTCGGGTTTCTGTTGCCCCATCCTGCCGACTTCGTAAACGCCGCCAGGGTCTTTTACCTCCACGCCTACTACGTGCTTATTTAGCAGCTTGCGCACCTGTTCGGCGTACTGGTCATAGTTCACCGTTTCGCCGGCATCCTGTCTGGCCAGTTGGCGCAGGCTGGAGAACTGCTTAAGGGTTTCCTTGTAATGGGTGCGGTCGGCATCGCTGAAACTGGTGTCTTCAAAGAAGGACGCGGACTGCAAAGCTACTTTGAGGCAGCTGGCGAACTCGGTTAGCGCCTCGTAGAAGTCATCGCGCACCTTAAGATTTACATCAACCAACTCGCCGTCACGCTCCTGCATTTTGGGCACCAGTACCTGGCGCAACTGCTCGATATCCCCTTTGTTTTTCACATCGGAGAAAATCGCCCAGAGGTTTTTGTGCAGCTGAGGTAGCCGTTTGTACTCGCTGCTCATTTGGTTGTAGAGCCCAGCGATGTCATTGATGTCATAGCCGCCCTGGGTGCGCGAAGCCAGATCCTGATACTTCTGGATCGTGGTATCCAGCTCCGAAAGAATGCCCCGGTAGTCGATCAGCAGACCGAATTTCTTTAGCGGATGTAGGCGGTTTACACGAGCAATCGCCTGGATCAGGTTGTGCTCCTTAAGTGGCTTGTCAATGTAGAGCACGGTGTTTTTCGGCTCATCGAAACCCGTCAGCAGTTTGTCCACCACTATCAAAAGCTTGAGCGATTCATCTTTGTCGAAGCGCTCGATCAGGTGCTTGGTGTAGGTTTGCTCATCGGTGCTGCCAACGTTTTTCTTCCACCATTGGGTTACCTCAGGTGATGCCGCTTCATCCACATCGGTGTTGCCCTCACGGCTATCCGGTGGGCTCATCACAACGGCGCTTTCGAACAATCCTGTCTCATCTAGATACTGTTTGTACTTGATTGCTGAGGCCTTGCTGTCACAGGCCAGCTGGCCTTTGAGGCCCTCGTCGATGTTCTTCACGAAGTGGTTGGCGATATCCAGAGCAATCAGACGAATACGGTCATCAGCGCTGTATATTTGGCCTTTCTTGGCGAACTTGCGTTTGAGGTCGGCCTTCTGTTGCTCGTTTAGCCCTTCAGTGATGCGCTCAAACCAGCTATCGATAGCGCGCGCATTCACATCCAGATCGGGAATGCGCTCCTCATAAAGCAACGGCGTCACGGCCTGATCTTCCACCGCGCGCTGCATGGTGTAGGCATGCACGATGGGTCCAAACTTGTTCGTCGTCTTGTCATCCTTGAGCAGCGGCGTGCCGGTAAACGCGACAAAGGCCGCATTGGATAGCGCCTGCTTCATACGGATATGGTTTTCACCGCCTTGGCTACGGTGGCCCTCATCGATAAGCACGATGATGTCGGCGCTGGTATTCACGCACTGCGGCAGCTTGGTAGCACTGTTGAACTTCTGAATCAGAGTAAAAATTATGCGCTCGTTGCCCTTGCCGATTTGTTCAGCCAAGCGCGTCCCAGAAGTGGCCATGGCCACCTCGCGGTCCTTCTTGCCAGCCAGCTCGCCACCGGAAGCAAATGTCTTGCTCAGCTGGCTTTCCAGATCAACTCGGTCAGTGACCACCACAATGCGGCACTGCTTGAGTGAGTCATGCAGGATCAGCGCCTTGCTCAGAAAAACCATCGTGAATGACTTGCCCGAGCCAGTCGTGTGCCAGATCACCCCGCCCTCACGGCCGCCATCTTTGCGTTTGTGGCTAATCCGCTCGATCAACCGTTTGATACCGAAAACCTGCTGATAACGGGCAACGATCTTGCCGGCCTTCTTATCGAACAGCGTGAAGTAGCGAGTCATCTCCAGCAGTCGGACAGGGGAAAGCAGGCTGATAAGCAACTGATCCTGGCCAGTCAGCGCCAGCTCTCCACCGGCTATCAGGGTTTCATACCACTCCAGGTCACGAGCAGGGCGGTGACTAAAGATTGAGGTTTTCTGCGCTGCAGTTAGTTGGCGATTCTTCAACGCATACAAGTCAGCAGTGGCGATATCTTCCTCACGCCAGGCTGCCCAGAATTTCGCAGGCGTGCCGCAGGTGGCGTAGCGCCCATCTCTACCATTGATCGACAGCAACAATTGGCTGTACGCGAACAGCCTGGGGATCTCATCGTGACGCTGGTTGCGCAAACTCTGCGAAACGCCTTCGTCGATGCTCGGGCCTTTCTGCGCATTGCTATCGGGACGCTTGGCCTCGATTACTGCTAACGGGATACCGTTGACGAGGCAAACAATATCCGGCCTCCGCGACTCCACACCACCGCTGCGCAGCACGCGAAACTCTTCGGTGACGATGAAGCTGTTATTCGCGGGGTTGTTCCAGTCGATCAACGCCACGGTCGGGTTAGCTTTTTTACCATCCACGAACTCCGTCACCGAGATGCCATACAGCAAATGGTTGTACATCCGCTCGTTGGCAGCCTGTAGCCCTTCGTTAAGCGCCGGGCTGCATATTTCACTGATCAGGTTGTCGATGGCTTTGGCCGATAGTGGATATTCATTCCCGCCAAACAAGAAACGCCGCTTGCTCAGTTGCTCGCGCAACACATCACGCAAAACCACCTCGTCGCTTTTGCCGCTCCTTGCTGTTAGTGCCTGCTCGGGCGAGAGGAACTGCCAGCCGAGGTTGCACAGAAGAGCCAGAGCCGGAAGTTTCGCACTGTATTCTTCCTGGAATTTAGGTGTTGGTGTCATCCGCCGTAGTTCTCCAAGCCGCCCGCCAGCTATTGCTGGTACCAATCAGCTCATCAATTTATTTGCTATATGGGTCATTGACCCACTCATGGTCGAGCATCCATTTCGCGCAGGGTGAGCTGTGTAAGACCATCATCTCCATAGAGAATCAGATAGCTACCTGTGATGTCAGCCATTAGCCTCTGCGATTGTGCGATCCGCTACCACCTTGTCGATCATCGCCTTCACGGCGCGATCAATATCCGAACCATCGGTGTAATCGGCAGTGGTCGCCAGGTTGGTCCGCCCTTCCTTGACCAGCTTGAGTGCCTTATCGCGGGCGCCACGTTTGCCCTTGCTATACACGGCAATCGAATGGCCGCCTTGGTTCTTGACCAGGCGCATGGAGGGAATGTCGGTCTCACCGTCGCCGATAAATACCATATTGCTGAACGGCACAGGCCGTTCGGCGTGTTCGACGAATTTGTTGATTACCGAGTTATCATGCACATCCAGGCTGCCCTTGTTGATGCGGAACAGATACTGGGTCTTGGTTGTATAGTTCACCGCTAATGCTGGCCAGTGCGCGACGTCGTTATGGTCATACATAAAGCCTGAGGCATAGACACGGGTGAAATGCTTGTTAATCGGAGTGCCCTCAATCATCTCGCGGAGCCCCGAGGAGATAATGAAATGCTCTACCCTGACGCCCTTGATACGGCCATATTCATTGATACGTTTGAACCAGTCGATCACGCCAGGAAACAGTTGAATGTGCGCTCCGAAATTGGCAAAGTTCATTTTGCGCACTGGCACCCTTGCTGCCTGGGCTTTTTCGATCATTAGCCGCATATAAGCAAGGATCTCGTCCGCCTGCTGCTCCTGAGCCATGGTTTTGGCTTCGCGCCAGAATTCAGCCGGCTTGATACCCAATGCCGGCACAAAGTTGTATTCCTGCATATTACCCGGTGACAGGGTGCCGTCGAAGTCATAGGCAATCACAAACGGGACGTGCTTCTTGGCCATCAGGCGACCTCCAGTTCATCAACTCTGACCCGGCGCTTGCCGCTAAGTAGTTGCTGCATCAAACCCCTTTTCTCTTCTTTGAGATAGTCGAGTTTGGCTTGTAGGATTTTAATTTCTTCGTCGGGGATGGTGAGCACGTCAGCAATTGCCTTTTGCTCTAGAACATCGGGGACAAAAACCTTTAAGCCAAAGAAATCACTGGGTTTGACGTTAAGTAGACCATGGGCGCGTCCGCCTTCGTTTGCAATCTTGCTCAAGCCTTTATTGAGTAAGCCAGATTCGAAATAGTGCTCAAAAAAAACTGAGCTATTGATGCGTTCGTCGCTGGTTTCAAAGCAGATATAGAGCGTAGTTACCACACCTTTTTCGTATTTGTTTAGGCGCTTTATAGCACCCATTGGATAGCCGTTGGAGTAACTTTTGTTATAGGCAAACTGACCTTTTTTTAGCAGGTAATAGTTATCTAGAATCTCTGAAGCAACCGTTTTGTTAAAGAAGTCCTCCTGTCGAATCAAACCATGTTGAGCTGAAATGGTCACCACGTTACTGTTTGCTTCAGTGTTTTTTGCGGTAACTCTGGAGAAAATCTGTTCAAGCCGAAGCTGTTTCCACTCTGTTTGAAATCCAGGGAGACGTTTATTTCCAGTTAATAATTTCTGCATCAGCGCCTTTCTCTGCTGCTGGCTGCTCTTCAGCAGTCGTTCGGTGGCGGTGATGGCCAGATCCCAAGTTGAGAAGATATTGGCTATTTTCTTTTGTTCTGAAATTGGAGGTAGATTTACCACCTGCTCGGTTATATCGGCTTTCTGCACGTGCACTAGGGTCGATTTAAATCCGTGAGCCTGATTTTCAATTTTCTCTGTAACGGTTCGAAGCTCTTCATACAGCCAGTCTGTATTTACTTCAATCTTTGGCGATACTTTGAAGATATGCTGATTTAGTACCCCTTGTGGACCATTCCAGCGTTTTGCACCGAATGAAACACCTTTAGTTCCTGCCCAAGCAAACAGTATGTCTCCAGGATTGACCAGCCAGCGAGGATTCACCTGTCCAGAAAAATAATTGAACTCCGCTGATCCGTTTAAATTTTGAATTCGAATTATGGGGAGGCCTTTATCCGACCATTCGGATGATTTAAATCCATTTCCATTAATGAAGTCGCATAGATCACCAACGGTAGTACGCTTCCACCCCTCAGGCACCATAACCCAACTCCTTTAGGTAACCATCCATCTGTACTTCCAGCTTGGCCAATTGCGCTTTTAGCTGCTCGCGCTCGGCACGGACGGCTAGTAAATCGATTTCCTTCTCCTCCTCGAAGGCGTCTACATAGCGCGGAATATTCAGGTTGTAATCGTTGTCACGAATTTCCTGTAGGCTAGCGCGATAACTGTACTTGTCCGAGTTTATGCGATGGCGATAAGTGATCAGAATATTATTGATCTGCTCACTACCCAGAATGTTCTGGTTCTTACCGGATTTGAAGTCTCGACTGGCGTCGATAAACAGTACACTTTCATCGGCCTTGGCTTTGCTGAAAACCAGGATCGCTGCCGGGATACCAGTGCCGTAGAAGAGTTTTTCCGGCAAGCCGATGACCGCATCCAGCAGATTTTCTTCGATCAGTTGCTGGCGGATTTTGCCTTCGCTGGAGCCACGGAACAGAACTCCGTGGGGCACGATCACGGCCATGCGCCCGGTCTTGGCTTTTAGTGTTTCGATCATGTGCAGGATAAAGGCGAAATCGCCCTTGGTTTTCGGTGGGATACCGCGCTTGAAGCGGCCAAACTGATCGTGCTCGGCTTCTTCATGACCCCACTTGTCCAGCGAGAACGGCGGGTTGGCGGTAACGATATCGAATTTGAGCAGTTGGCCATTCTGGTCAAGCAGCTTGGGGTTGCGCAGGGTGTCGCCCCACTCGATTTTGTGGTTGTCCTCACCGTGTAGAAACATGTTCATCTTCGCCAGCGACCAGGTGGAGCCGATGGCTTCCTGGCCATAGAGTGCATATTGCTTGCTGTTGTGATGTTCGCGCACCTTGCGCCCGCACTTCATCAGCAGCGAGGCCGAGCCGCAGGCCGGGTCGCAGATGGTGTAGCCAGGTTGCGGGTCCAGCAGCTCAGCAATCAGTTCGGAGACTTCCGGCGGAGTGTAGAACTCACCGGCCTTCTGCCCGCCGCTGGCGGCGAAGTTCTTGATCAGGTACTCGTAGGCGTTGCCGATCACATCCAGGCTGCCGACGCGGGACGGCTTGAGGTTGAGTTCGGCCCCGGCAAAGTTTTCCAGCAGATGACGCAGGATGGTGTTCTTCTGCTTTTCTTCGCCGAGCTTGTCAGTGTTGAAGGAAATGTCCTGGAACACGCTCTTTCCGGCATCCTTGAGTTTGGTGCCATTGGCTTCCTCGATGGCGTGCAGCGCCTGGTCAATTCGCTCACCGTTACCTGGCTCATGGCGTTGATCGTAGAGGGCGTAGAAACTGGCATCACGCGATAGCACGAAACGCTCATTCTTGAGCATTTCCTCGATCAGCTCCGGTTCGTCACCGTACTCCTTTTTATATTTGTCGTAGTGATCCTGCCAGACATCACTGATGTACTTGAGAAACAGCATGGTGAGGATGAAATCTTTGTACGTGTCTGCACTGATGGTGCCGCGGAAGGTATCGCAGGCTGCCCACAGCGCTTTGTTGATATCGTCTTGGTTTACTTTGTCGTTCATGGGTCAAGCCTTAATAAGGTGCTGGTAAATGCCTTGTAGCATCTGCTCTTTATTGGTTTGCAGGCGCGCGATCAGTGCATCCTCTTCATCCCACACCGCTTGCAGGGCAATCAACTTCTGCTGGGTCGCGAGCGATGGGAGGGGGATCTGCATGTCCATTAAGGACGCTTTGCCGATGGCTTGAATCGCACTGCCGTTGCGCTCAAGGCTGCGTTGGCTTTGCGGCAAGTTGATCAGCCAGCACAGGTATGCCGGCAGTATTTCTGACCGTCTAGCTGTGATAATAAAAAACTGGCTGGTCGCTACAACCGATTGCTCGCCTGCATAGAGTACGGCCTTGTTGCTATCACCGCGGGCGATCACGGCGATGTCGTTTGGCTGAAGCAAAGGCGGAGCGGTACGCGCGTCCCAGGTAACGGCAATCAGCATATTGGGTTCAATCGCTGCGTTTTGGCGTAGATCCTTGATCTGCAGTACGCGAACGTCGCCAAATGGGTCATGCTCCAGCGCACCGCGGAAGGTGTATCCGGAACGGACATCAGCCAGTTCGCTCAACTTGAATAACTGGGTTGGCATAAATTGCTCTGGGAGAAAAGCGCCATCCTTGGCGCAACAAGAAAAGTCAGACTTCGCAGCGCTGGTACTGGTTCTGCAGCCATTTGGCTTGCTCGGTCGCAAGCCCATACCATGCTGCGTCGCCCTTAAGACGGGTTACAAGCAAGCCGTCATCGGCATCCATTACTGCTTTAAGGTAATCCCGTACCTGAGCTGCAGTTTGGGTCGTAGCAACAATCCAGGTGGACTCCAGCGGCCGGCACCAAGTGCCGTAGGCTTTGATGCGCTCATACAGGGATTGGTAGTCACGTTTCTTACGCAGGTCATAGGTAATTTGGTACAGTTTCATAGCTCTAGCTCTCCTAACGAGTCAGTTATTGCAATAGCGGCAGGCTGCAACCTGCCGCGCCTCATTTTTTTCTCCGTACAAGACGTACTGAGTAGATGGCGAGAGCAATATGTCCCCGTTTGCTCCGGCTGTCAAATTCTTTTTTCTCAGTAGAGCTTCTATAGAGGATGGTCCGCATTGAGATAGCTATCCACACTAGCGTGGAAATCGTGGTGGCTGGGGTGGCGCTATACATCTTCGTGATGCGAGCCACCAGTGTGTCGCCTAGCGCTGTGAAGGCGCTTTCCATCTCGCCGCTGCTTGCAATCAGCCAGCAGGGCGGTCTCAGTTTTTCTTGCTTCTTTCTTGTGTAAGCCCAGGTTTACCAAGCCGCTTTATAATCAACCACTCGGTTAGCTGGTAGTAGTACCTCGTCGCCGGGCTGCGGGACTTCAGGTGTTGCTCCTCAAACCACCGGAAATGCTTGAGCTGCCAACTCCACGGATTGTCTCGGCCGAAGCGCTTTCGAATGGCCTTTTGTATTGTTTGGGCCTGTCTAATGTGGCGCTGCCGCGAGGCATGGGAACCGGTGAGTACGGCTCCAAGAAAAAGCGTCATGTCGAAGGACTTAGTCATCGCCGTCCTCCTATGTAGGTTGCGATCACGTCAATGCGGTTATGGCCTAGCTCCAGACTGATTTGGTGGCGTGCTGTCAGGTCCGGCTCACGGTTTTCCTGAAAGCAGGTGCTATCGTTGATCGGCGCTGCATAGCCAGTAAGTTGTTTGTAACGTTCGCAGGCGTATGCGGCGCGCAATTCGTGGAAGCCTTTCAAGCCATGTACGTGCAGGATCTCGCGTGTCGGTTTCACAGTTTGCTGCAGGAAGGTCCTGTAGCTTTCGTCTTGGGCGAGCAGGTTGTTGCTGCCAGTGGGCGAAGCGTTACGGGCTGCCTGCAGTGCGTCCCGCACGTTCTTAGTCGCTGTTATCCATCTTGGCGCATATGCACCTGAACGACCTCCCTTGGTGCCGTCTTGGATGTTGATGCGGCCGAGTCGCTCGGCTTCGCGATGCAAACGTGGCAGGTTGGCTAGAATCGCTTCGCGCAGACGCATGCCAGTGGCACGTGCCAATTGTGCGATGGCGGCGACACGCGGATGCTTTTCGCGGAGCGCGTCGACGATGCGTATCATCTGCTCGTGATCTTGGCCCTGAGGATTTGTCGTGCGCACGGTGCTGCGCTGCGTTCCCAACGCCTTGCTCGGACTCGGCACTTTCACATAGTGATCACCGCGAAGCGCGGCCATCGTCCGGTTGACGCTGGACAATCGGTTTTGCGCGGTGGCGATGGTGAGCTCACCTTGGTCAACTTGCAGGCGCAGATGCCCGGCGTAGTCAAGCAAGGTCTGCCGATCAATTTGTCGCGCATCGTTAAAACCCGGCCCATTCTCCGACCGACACCAGCGCACAAATGCTTGCCACCGATCACTATGTGCTTTGACGGTCCCGTAATGCCCACCGTCAAACAGATCTTTCAGTGCTTGCGGTCCGGCATAACTCAATTGCCGGCCATAGCCGAAATTCCGTCCATCCCGTCTGCCTACCAACGCCATGATCAAACTCCTCTCGAAGCCAACCTTTGAAACCGACCCCACGTCATCCCGCCAAGAATGCTGAGTGTTATCAGGGATCAAGGCCCCTGCGACCTGTGGGGAATGTCCACTACGCGGGACTGACGGCTCCTTACAACCGGGAGCAAGGGCATCTCATGATCTGGCCTCCTGAGCACCGTTGCCGGTGGGCGGGTGGAGGCTGCATTGGTTGACGAGACCAGTGCCGCGAGATCCTGAGCCATGTGCAAGCAGCAATGCGATGACCGGGGCATGCCTGACTGTCAGTCAGGTGCAGTCCATTCCTTGGTCTGCGGCACCATCATCTACAGCGCTGTTGCTGGTGACATCGGCGTTTGTCACGCCGATTGTCACGAGGGGAATTGCCGCAAAGCCATGTGCGATCTGGGCTGCAGCAGTGATAGAAGTGCCCGTCTCTTTCCAGAAGAAAGAGACGGGCACAGGTTGGCGCAATATTTGGCCAAGCGGATAGGTTGCTGCAGGGCAGCGAGGTACGGTGTATTTGGCGCACGAGCGCTATATGTGTAAGAGCATCCATCACATGGGTAGTGACCGGGCGAGCTGCCGGATGCGAATCGCCCTTGGGGAGAACCACCGCGAGAGCGGCGTGACCTTTAAGGTTCGGGTCACCTGGGGTGCTGTCATCGACAGCGTTTGCACGGTCAGTTCTACGCCTGTGGGTAAACCCGGTCAAGGGACGAAACTCAGCGCTGTTGGGGACGTGAAAAGCGGTTATCCATTGGTGGAATTCCGTGGTAAATCCCGGACAACGTCGTGGCTTTTAGCTCTTCAAAGTGAGGTCCATCCAAACAGGGCGGCTTTGCAGCCCTGTTTGGATGGACCCGTGTTCAAAAGCGGATAAGCGAGGCTGCCTACCCCGATTCTTGAGCGCTCAAATGTTGCTGCTGCCATTCTTGCGCTGTACGGAGCTAGCGGATCGGCACCCCCTTCTTGTCTCTGGCTTGGCCGTATGCAGAGGCGAGCAGACTGCCGGTGGCGGCTTTCTGGATGTACTCACTCCACCAGGCCATCATCGGTCGACGGCGCTCTATGTAGTCGGCCCGGTTGTAGGCGCTGCGCACCTCATCCTTGTCGACATGCGCCAGTGCGACCTCAATGAGTTCGGGGTCCCACCCATGTTCATTCAAGATGGTGCTGGCCATTGAGCGCATGCCGTGGCTGACCAAGCGATCCTGAAACCCCATGCGTTTCAACGCCATGTTGGCCGTTTGGCTATTGGCGTGGGTGCGTGGATTTCTGTCTGCCGGGAAGACGTATTCGCGATGGCCGCTGTGAGTCTTCAGTGATTCCAGCAGCGCGACAGCGTGATCACTCAACGGGATGCTGTGTGGGCGGCGCTTCTTCATCCGCTCCGGAGGTATAGTCCAGACACGCCTTTCAAAGTCGATGTCTGCCCAGCGAGTAGTCGCCGCCTCGGCGGGGCGAGTCATCGTGTGCAACTGCCATTCGATCAGACAGCGGGTGATGCGTTTGATGCTGGCGTTCGCGATCTCCAGCATGAGCTCGGGGAGCTCTTCGGGCGGAAGCGCAGCCATGTTTTCTTTCTTGGGCTTCTTGAATACTGCCCTGATACCGCTGAGTGGGTTGGCGAATATCAGCCCGGAGTTCACGCCGTAAGTCATGATCTCGTTTAGCCGCTGGCTAAGGCGCTTCACCGTCTCCAAGCTGCCTTTCGCTTCGATTGGACGAAGCAATGCAATCACCATCGGTGCGGTGATTTTCGTAAGTGGTGTCGTTCGCAAGTCAGGGAACACGTGCAGCGTGAGCGACCGCCAAATGTCCTCGGCATAGGCTGGGGTCACCGAGTCTTTCTTGAGCTCGAACCAGGCGGTGGCCACGTTCTCGAAGGTGTGTTCCGTTTCTGCGCGCTTGGCTTCATTCACCGTATTGCGCTGCACCTTCGGATCAATGCCCTGAGCGAGCAGCTCACGCGCATCGACTGCCATCTTTCGTGCATTCGCCAGTGACAGTTCGGGATAGGTCCCAAAGCCGATGTTGATGCGCTTTTTGGTCACCGGTTCGCGGTAGTTGAAATTCCACAGCAACGAGCCGTTGCTGCGTACGCGGAGCTGCAAACCGTCACCGTCAGTGAGGACATAATCCTTGGACGCGGGTTTGACTCCCTTGAGCTGTCGATCGGAGAGGCGGAGGTTTTGAGCAGGCATGAGATTGTCCTCAAGCACTGATTCGGTATTCCAAAGATTAGCACCGGGTGAGCTGGAATACCGTCTGGAATACCAGAACGGCTGGAACTCAATAACTCTCAAAAGACCGCAAAAGCGCTGGAGGCCGCGTATTTGCTGGGTTTCAGGCACAAAAAAAGACGTCCGTGGACGTCTTTTTTTGATCATTTGGTGGAGCCGGGGGGATTTGAACCCCCGTCCGCCAGTACTCCGCTGTCGGTACTACATGCTTAGCCGTGTCTACTGATTTAATCCGCAGCCGCCCGACGGGCAGGGTGCTTTGGATGAGTTGTGTAAGTTTTAGTCACTTCGCCCACAACGTGCTACGCGACGATCCTGTTCTGTATGACAATCATTTCGGGTTTACAGGCATCCCCTAGTGATTGCTGGAGCCGAAGCTACCAGAAGCAAAGGTCACTTACGCTGCGAGAGCGTAGGATTCCTCGCCGTAGGTTTCGTCATTGGCAACTATAGAAGTTGCAACAGTGGATTTACGAGTTCTGTTACCAACTCGGCATGCACCTAGAGTTTCGCTACCGGCGTCGAATCCTAATCGGCCCCGCACTAGCTCTTGGCTAACGCACCTTACGGCGCGTAGGACGGAGTATACGCCATTGCGCGGGCGACGTCGACAGCCGGTCCAGTCGCCCGCTTTCGGGCTCATGCGCCGCCGTTGCCACTACTGCCTTTCTCGGTTTTTTCCAGGCGCTCCAGCACTTTGCTGGTAATGGCGATGCACTCCTTGGTGTCGCCCGAGGCCTGGGCGGCCTTGGCTTTGTCGACGTGCTCGGTGATGGCCTTGTCCAGGCCTTCGGAAGTGGCGCCAGCGGTGGCCATGCTGTCGTCGATCTTTTGCAGGTTGGTGGTGCAGAGGTCATCGGCGGCGAACACCGGCGAAGCCAGCAGGGTGGCGGCCGCGAACAGGGCCGAAAGTGCGGTACCTTTCATGGGTGTCTCCTCTTGGGCCTCTGGAAGGTGGGCCTGTAAGGTGGACTGTGGGGGATTGGCGGGGGTTCAATCGGGATGGTGGCGGGGCGATATTGAGGTGGGGATGGCACCGGCGTTGCCGGTGTTCGCGGGTGAACCGGCTCCTACGGCGGGCTGTGTACAGCCACCGATGTGTGGGCACCACCAATCGGTGTAGGGGCGGGTTTACACGCGAATATGGTGGCGGCGGCAATAGTGAACGACGGGTAGAAATTGGCCAGCAGGGCCGGCCTCTTCGCGGGTAAACCCGCTCCTACGGGGGGGCTGTGTACAACCACCGATGTGTGGGCACCACCAATCGGTGTAGGAGCGGGTTTACCCGCGAATGCGGTGGCGGCTGCGACGGTGGACGACGGGTAGAGATTGGCCAGCAGGGCCGGCCTCTTCGCGGGTGAACCCGCTCCTACACGACGGGCTGTGTCCAATCACCAATGTGTGTCCACCTCCAATCTGCGTAGGAGCGGGTTTACCCGCGAATACGGTGGTGGCTGCGACGGTGGACGGCGGGTGGAGATTGGCCAGCAGGGCCGGCCTCTTCGCGGGTAAACCCGCTCCTACACAGCGCTCCCCACCTATATCAACGCGTTAAAGGCTGCGTGGCCGGGTGACGCGGTCTACCAGGTAGACCAGGCCGTGGTAGTCGATGCCGCTGTGGCTCGACAGGCCTATCTCGCAGGTGCGGCTGGTGGAAATGCCTTCGCTGCAATACTGCACGGCGTCCTTCAGGCTGCGCAGCGAGTGGGCGTTCAACTCGGGGGTGGTAAAGCCTTTGTCACCGGCAAACCCGCAGCAATGAATGCCTTCCGGGATCACCACCTGTTTGCTGCAACGCCGCGCCAGGTCGATCAAGGCCTGGCTTTCGCCTAGGTGCTGGGTGCTGCAGGTTACGTGCACGGCTACAGGTTCGTCCTGGGGGGTGAACTCCAGTCGGTCGAGCAGGTGAGTGCGGATGAAGCGCACGGGGTCGTACAGGTCCAGCCGGGTGTCGCCCAGGTCCTGCACCAGGCGCAGGGTGCAGGGGCTGGTGTCGCAATAGATCGGGTCGAGGCCGCCGCGGCTGGCGTGCAGCAGGGCGGTGATCAGCTCCTGGCGTTTGTGTTCGGCCTGCTCGGGGTAGCCCTTGGAGGCGAACGGTTGGCCGCAGCACAGGCTGTCAGCGTTGTCGGGGAACACCACCTGGTAACCGGCCTTTTCCAGCAGGGCGCGGGTTTTGTCCAGCAGCGAGCTTTGCTCGCGGTCGGCATAGGCCGGGCCCATTACCCGGGAGACGCAGGCGGCCAGGTACACCACGCGGGGGCGGGCGTCGTTGCTGGTGGCGCCGAAGGCCAGCGGGCGCAGCGGTTGCGGCATGGCCGGGGTCCATTGGGGCAGGCGGCCTTTGCTGGCTTTGCTCAGCGAGGCGCTCAGGCGGCCCAGGCGCGGGGCGCCTAGCAGCTTGCGTGCGGTATTGGCGGCGGTCAGGGTCAGGCGCGCACCGCTTAGGGCGGTGTGGAAGTGCTCGGCTAGCCAGTCGGCGGCTTTATCGTGGTCGGCGGCCTGGCTGCGCAGCTTTTTCACCAGTTCGCCGGTGTTGATGCCGACCGGGCAGCGCTGGGCGCACAGGCCGGTAGCGGCGCAGGTGTCGATACCCTGGTACTGGTAGCTTTGCATCAGTTCACGGGTATCGATGCCGGCGCGCTGCTTGGCCTGGATGTCACGCCACATGACGATGCGCTGGCGCGGGCTGAGGGTCAGGCCCTTGGACGGGCACACCGGTTCGCAGAAGCCGCACTCGATGCACTTGTCGACGATTTCGTCGGCGGCAGGCAGCGGCTTGAGGTTTTTCAGGTGGATATCCGGGTCGTCGCTCAACACCACGTCGGGGTTGAGGATGCCGTTGGGGTCGAGCAGGCGCTTGAGCTTCCACATCAGCTGGTAGGCGTCGTGCCCCCACTCCAGCTCCACGAAGGGCGCCATGTTGCGCCCGGTGCCGTGTTCGGCCTTGAGCGAGCCGCCAAACTCCACCGCCACCAGTTGCGCCACGTCGTCCATGAACGCCTGGTAACGGGCGACTTCTTCGGCGCTGTTGAACCCCTGGGTAAAGACGAAGTGCAGGTTACCTTCCAGCGCGTGGCCGAAAATGATCGCTTCGTCATAGTGATGCTTGTCGAACAGCTGGATCAGGCGGTTGACGCCTTCGGCCAGTTGCTCGACGGGGAAGGTCACGTCTTCGATGATGACCGTGGTGCCGGTCTGGCGCACGGCGCCGACGGCGGGGAAGGTGTCCTTGCGGATTTTCCACAGCTGGTTGTACACGGCCGGGTCTTCGCTGAAGTCCACCTGTTGTTCCAGCGGGAAGTCGGCGATCGAGGCCATGATCTGCTGCAGTTGCTCGTGCAGCAGGCTCTGGCTGGCGGCGCGGGATTCGATCAGCAGGGCACAGGCATTGTCCGACAGGCCTTTTACCCACAGCGGCATGCCGGGCATGTTCTGCACCGAGCGCAGGCTGCGGCGGTCGAGCAGTTCCACGGCCGAGACCGGCTGCTGCTTGAGCACGGGTACCGCGCGGCAGCAGCTTTCGACGCTGGGGAACACCAGCAGGGCGCTGGCCTTGTGCGGGTGGTCGGGCACGGTGTCGTAGGTGACGGCGCTGATGAAGCCCAGGGTGCCTTCCGAGCCGACCAGCAGGTGCTGCAGGATGTCCAGCGGCTGGTCGTAGTCCACCAGCGCGTTCAGTGACAGGCCCGTGGTGTTCTTCAGCCGGTATTTGTGCCGGATGCGTTCGGCCAGCGCGGTGTTGGCGCGGGTTTCGCGGCCCAGGCGGGCCAGTGCTTCCAGCAGCCCGGCGTGGCTGCTTTCGAAGGCGGCGACGCTGGCCGGGTCTTCGCTGTCCAGGCGGGTGCCGTCGGCCAGCACCAGGCGCAGGCCCGCCAGGGTGTGGTAGGTGTTCTGCGCGGTGCCGCAGCACATGCCACTGGCGTTGTTGGCGACGATGCCGCCGATCTTGCAGGCGTTGATCGAGGCCGGGTCGGGGCCGATCTTGCGCCCGAAGGGGGCCAGCCAGGCGTTGGCCTGGGCGCCGATCACGCCGGGTTGCAGGCGAATCTGCTCACCCTGGCGACGGATTTCGCGGCCGTTCCAGTTATCGCCGAGCACGATCAGCACCGAGTCGCTGATGGCCTGGCCAGACAGGCTGGTGCCGGCAGCGCGGAAGGTGACCGGCACCCGCTCGCGCTGGGCCAGTTTGATCAGGCCGACCACTTCGTCCTCGGACTCGACGCGCACCACCAGCTTGGGGATCAAGCGGTAGAAGCTGGCGTCGGTGCCGAAGGCCAGGGTGGAGGTGGGGTCGTCGAAGCGGCGTTCGGCGGGGATCAGGCGCTCGGCATCACGCAGGAACGCGGCGGGCAGGCTCATGCAGTCTCCTCGCGGGGCTGTGGCGTCTGTGCGCTACATGCCCCGGGTCATTCAGGCGGTGGTTCTTGCAGGCGTTCAGGCGCCCAGTTCGCGTACCAGCGAGTCGCGGGTGATCTCGCTGATCGACTTGGCACCGGTCAGCACCATGGCCACGCGCATTTCCTTTTCGAACAGCTCAAGCAGGTTTTTCACGCCGGCCTGGCCATGCACGGCAAGGGCGTAGAGGAAGGCGCGGCCGATCAGTACGGTGTCGGCACCCAAGGCGATCATGCGCACCACGTCCAGGCCACTGCGAATGCCCGAGTCGGCCAGAATCTTCAGGTCGCCTTTGACCGCGTCGGCAATTGCCGGCAGGGCGCGGGCGCTGGACAGCACGCCGTCGAGCTGGCGGCCGCCGTGGTTGGACACCACGATGCCGTCGGCACCGAACTTGACCGCATCGCGGGCGTCGTCGGCATCGAGAATGCCCTTGATGATCATCGGGCCGTCCCAGAATTCGCGGATCCACTCCAGGTCTTTCCAGGAAATGGACGGGTCGAAGTTGTTGCCCAGCCAGCCGATGTAGTCGGCAAGGCCGGTGGGGTTGCCACGGTATTTGGAGATGTTGCCCAGGTCATGCGGGCGGCCCATCACGCCCACATCCCATGCCCACTCGGGGTGGGTCATGGCTTGCAGCACGCGGCGCAGCGGGCCGTGCTTGCCGCTCATGCCAGAGTGGGCGTCGCGGTAGCGAGCGCCGGGTACGGGCATGTCCACGGTGAACACCAGGGTCTTGACGCCGGCGGCCTTGGCCCGCTCCAGGGCGTTACGCATGAAGCCGCGGTCCTTGAGCACATACAGCTGGAACCACATCGGCCGGTCGATGGCGGGCGCCACTTCTTCGATCGGGCACACCGACACGGTAGACATGGTGAACGGGATGCCATGGGCGGCCGCCGCGCGCGCTGCCTGCACTTCACCGCGACGGGCGTACATGCCGGTGAGGCCGACCGGGGCCAGGGCCACCGGCATGCTCAGGGTTTCGTCGAACAGCTTGGTTTCCAGGCTGAGCTCGGACATGTTGTTCAGCACGCGCTGGCGCAGGGCGATGCCGGCCAGGTCCGACACGTTGTGGCGCAGGGTGTGCTCGGCGTAGGCGCCGCCGTCAGCGTAGTGGAACAGGAAGGGGGGCAGCTTGCGTTGGGCCGCGGCGCGATAGTCGGTAGAGGCAGAAATGATCATGGATTCTCGCAGCGTTGCTTGTGGGAGTGCCGGGCGCGCGATGGCGCCCGGCCCCTTTCACTTTAGTGATGGACCAGCATGCCGGTCAGCCAATAAGCCTGGACCAGGGTGATCAGGCCGACGATGGTGGCGAAGAACAGGCTGTGCTTGACGGTGAAGCGGAACAGGTCGGATTCCTTGCCGACCAGGCCGGTAGCGGCGCAGGCCACGGCGATCGATTGCGGCGAGATCATCTTGCCGGTTACGCCGCCGCTGGTGTTGGCCGCCACCAGCAGGGTGTCGTTGACCCCGATCTGGTGTGCGGTGGTGGCCTGCAGCGAGCCGAACAGGGCGTTGGACGAGGTGTCCGAGCCGGTCAGGAACACGCCCAGCCAGCCGAGGAACGGCGAGAAGAACGGGAACGCGGCGCCGGTACCGGCCAGCACCAGGGCCATGGTCGAGGACATGCCCGAGTAGTTGGTGACAAAGGCAAAAGCCAGCACCATGCCGATCGACAGAATCGGCCAGCGCAGTTCCCAGAAGGTTTCTTTGAAAGTGGTAAGACCAGTTTTGAAGTTGATCTTCAGCACCGCCATCGAGATCAGCGCCGAGAGGAAGATCGCGGTGCCGGTGGCGGAGATCGGGTCGAGCTTGAACACCGCCGGCATGGCGGTCGGCGCGGCAACGATCGGTGCGGTCTTGATCACCAGCTGGTCGAGGTGCGGGATGGCGAAGTTGAACACGAAGTTGTACATCGCGCCGCCCGGAGCGAAAGCCGCCTTGAACGGCTTCAGGGTCCAGATGGTGACCAGCACGGTGAGGATCAGGAACGGCGACCAGGCCTTGAAGATCTCGCCAAAGCTGTACGGGCTAGGCTGGCTGCCGCTTGGCTGCACAACGGCTGCGCCGACACTGCCCTTGGCCTCGCTGAACGCACGCTTGGGCTGCCAGACTTTCAGGAACAGGGTGAGGCTGATCAGGCTGGCCAGAGCCGAGGTGATGTCTGGCAGTTCCGGGCCGATGAAGTTCGAGGTGAAGTACTGGGTGACGGCAAAGCTCAGGCCGGCGACCAGGGCGGCAGGCCAGGTTTCCTTCACGCCACGCAGGCCGTCCATCATGAACACCAGCCAGAACGGCACGAACAGCGACAGCAGCGGCAGCTGGCGGCCGGTCATGGCGCCGATGTGGAAGGCGTCGATACCGGTAACCTGGCCGGCCACGATGATCGGGATGCCCAGGGCGCCGAAGGCCACTGGCGCGGTGTTGGCGATCAGGCACAGGCCGGCAGCGTACAGCGGGTTGAAGCCCAGGCCCACCAGCAGTGCGGCAGTGATGGCCACCGGTGCGCCAAAGCCTGCCGCACCTTCGAGGAAGGCGCCGAAGCAGAAGCCGATCAACAGCACTTGCAGGCGCTGGTCGTCGGTAATCGACAGCACCGAGCTGCGGATCACCTCGAACTGGCCGCTCTTGACCGTGAGTTTGTACAGGAACACCGCGGCAACGATGATCCAGGCAATTGGCCAGAGGCCATAGAGGAAGCCGTAACCCGCGGCGGCGAGGGCCATGTCGACAGGCATCTGGAAGGCGAAGATCGCCACCAGGATCGACAGCGCGAGGGTGATGCTGCCCGCTACGTGGCCCTTGAGGCGGAACACGGCGAGGGCCAGGAAGAAGAACACGATAGGGATGACCGCCGCCAGTGCGGACAAGCCAAGACTACCAAGCGGGCTATAGAGTTGTTGCCAGGTTTGCATATGGGGTGGCCCCTAATTGTTGTTGGTCAGGCACTGGCATTGGATAATTGGTAAGACCAATTTACAATGGCTGGGCGCTAGGTTAAAAGCGCTGCCGTGGGTGTGTCAATTTGTCCCGTGCAAAACTTTGGTCGCGTGCCGATGAGCGGGCGTCTGATGTGCTCGGAAAATCGCGGCTTGATGGGTGTTTGCGTGGCCTGGATCGGCGAGAATAGACACCCCCTGAAATTTGCCGGGGGTTTGTGGAGAGCATGTGATGGTTTTTGATCAGGTACGCCAACGGCGCCTGTCCGACGACATTGTCGATCGGCTGGAAGGGATGATTCTGGAAGGCACGCTGACCTCGGGGCAGCGGCTGCCGGCCGAGCGCGTCCTGGCCGAACAGTTTGGTGTGTCCCGCCCGTCACTGCGTGAGGCGATCCAGAAGCTGGTGGCCAAGGGGCTGTTGGTCAGCCGTCAGGGCGGGGGCAATTTTGTGGCGGAGTCGTTGGGGTCCACCTTCAGCGACCCGTTGCTGCAGTTGCTCGAGCACAGTGCCGAAGCGCAGCGTGACCTGCTCGAATTCCGCCATACCCTGGAGGCGTCCTGCGCCTATTACGCTGCCCAGCGTGCCACCGAGCCGGACCGGGCACGGTTGAAGGCGGCCTTCGATGCGCTGCAGGACTGCTATGCCAGGGTCGATGAGGTGACCCGTGCCGAGGAGGGCGCGGCTGATGCGCGCTTCCACCTGGCGATCGCCGAGGCCAGCCATAACGCGGTGTTGCTGCACACCATCCGGGGGCTGTTCGACCTGCTCAAGCGCAACGTGGTGACCAACATCGGCGGCATGTACCAGCAGCGCACCGAAACCCGGGACATGCTGATCAGTCAGCACCGGGAACTGTACCTGGCGATTGTCGAGGGCAGGGCGGAGGATGCGCGAGAGGTGTCCAGCCGGCACATTTTGTATGTGCAGGAGGTGCTGCATGAGGCGCACGAAGAAGCGCAGCGGGTGGCGCGGGCGGAGCGGCGCAGCGGGCGCTGAGAGCACGCTCTTTGTGCTGTAACGCGGGGCTTGTGGGAGCGGCCTTGCGTCGCGAAAGGGTCGCAGAGCGACCCCAGGATCGGCGTCGATGCGCAGATTGCTGGGGCTGCTTCGCAGCCCTTTCGCGACACAAGGCCACTCCCACAGCGGCCAGGCAGGCTGGTTAGTCTTCCTTGCCCTTGTTCCGCACAGCCCGCTGCAGCTCGCGGTTGGAATCGCGTTCGCGCATGGTGTCGCGCTTGTCGAATTCCTTCTTACCCTTGCCCAGTGCGATTTCGCACTTGATCAGGTGCTTGCTCCAGTACAGCGCCAAAGCCACACAGGTGTAGCCTTTTTGCGCCACGGCCGCTTCCACGCGCTCGAGTTCGCGCTTGTTCAGCAGCAGCTTGCGGGTGCGTGTAGGGTCGGCGATGACGTGGGTGCTGGCCGTGGTCAGCGGGGTGATGTGGCTGCCGAACAGCCAGGCCTCACCGTCCTTGAGCAGCACGTAGCTGTCAGTCAGGTGCGCCTTGCCGGCTCGCAGGCTTTTTACTTCCCAGCCGGACAGGACCAGCCCGGCCTCGAACTTGTGTTCGATGAAGTAATCGTGTCGCGCTTTCTTGTTTTGCGCGATGGTCCCGGTCGGATGTTTTTTTTGCTTAGCCATAGGGGCGGCATTATAGGCAAGTCCGCGCGTCGTCCGCTATGGGATTTCGGTGTGCTTGAGCCACTGGAATGAATACCGGACAATACAAACCCTGTCATACGCACAGAACCTGTTTTCGGCACGCTGCGAAGCGCCGCCACCCAGCCTTGGAAGTGACGCCTGGATGACTACCCATATTCAACGCTCCGCCCTGCTGCCATACCCCGCCCAGGCGCTTTACGATCTGGTCAACGATGTGGCCAGCTACCCTGAGTTTTTGCCGTGGTGCTCGGCCTCGACGGTGATCGAAACCAGCGATACACACATGCGTGCCAAGCTCGAAGTGGCCAAGGGTGGTATGAGCCAGCACTTCGTGACGCGTAACGTGCTGGTGCCGGGGCAGTCCATTGAGATGAACCTCGAAGAAGGGCCATTCACCCAGTTGCATGGTGTGTGGGTGTTCAAGGCGCTGGGTGAAAAAGCCTGCAAGATCAGCCTGGACCTTTCCTTCGATTACGCTGGGCCGATTGTGCGCGCCACGTTGGGCCCGCTGTTCAATCAGGCGGCCAACACACTGGTCGATGCGTTCTGCCAGCGCGCCAAGCAATTGAATGCCTGACGGATAAGGCGCAAACAAAAAGCCCGGACCAGGTCCGGGCTTTTTTGCATCTGCTGTTCCCGCTTAGCGGGTTTCCAGCGGTGCCGGCGTCGGGACCGGGGTGGTCTCGATGGTGTCGATCTCGCGCTGGATGGACTCTTCGGTCGAACCAGGCTTGGCCGGTTTTTCTTCAGGTTGCGCTGCCGGCTGTTCGGCCTGGCCTGGCTCGGTGGCTGGGCTGACGGTGGTGTCGCTGCTGCCGCCGAGGATTTCCTGATCGCGGCTTACGCCTGGCATGAAGTCGCCAGACAGGCTGACCAGTTGATCGCTTTCGTTGAAAAATACACTCATGCGTTCTTGCTGACGTTTACCGCCACCAGGCTGCAGGCTGTACAGGTAATCCCAACGATTGGTGTTGAAGGTGTCCTGAATCAGCGGGTTGCCCATGATAAACCTTACTTGCCGGCGGGTCATTCCCGGGCGTAATTGGTCTATCATGTCTTGCGTGACGACATTGCCCTGCTGGATGTCGATTTTGTAAACCCCGGGAAACGAGCAACCGGCGAGTGCGAGCAGTCCCACTAGGGTGAGGCTGGTTAGCAAGAGCTTGGTGTTTTGCATCGGTGGGCGACTTCCACTATCTTGGCTGGACAACGTAAACCCCGATCATACCCGTATTAAGAGAAGCTGCGAAGCAGCATCGGCGAGAAAGCTGACCATGGTTGAAAATAGCGAATTGCGCAAAGCCGGTCTCAAGGTGACCCTGCCTCGAGTCAAGATCCTTCAGATGCTCGACTCTACCGAGCAGCGTCACATGAGTGCAGAGGATGTCTACAAGGCGCTGATGGAGGCTGGCGAGGATGTAGGCCTGGCCACCGTCTATCGCGTGCTGACCCAGTTCGAGGCGGCGGGTCTGGTGGTTCGCCACAACTTCGACGGCGGTCATGCAGTGTTCGAGCTGGCTGATGGCGGTCACCACGACCACATGGTGAACGTGGATACCAGTGAAGTCATCGAATTCATGGACGCCGAAATCGAGAAGCGCCAGCGCGAAATCGTAGCCGAGCATGGCTTCGAGCTGGTGGACCACAATCTGGTCCTGTACGTGCGTAAGAAGAAGTAACGATTTTTCGTTATGGATAGCAAAGGCGACCTTCGGGTCGCCTTTGTGCTTTCTGGGGCTAAAAGATGTGTTGTCCGTGCCGGCCTCTTCGCGGGCGCGCCCGCTCCCACAGGTACACCTCAGGTTTCACATCCTGTGATCACCCTTTGGGAGCGGGCGTGCCCGCGAATCGTCCTGGAAAAGAAGGGCTCAGGCCTTGCCGCTCACCACCATCTTGCGTGCATGGGCCAGGGATTCCTTGGTCAGGTCGATACCGCCGAGCATCCGCGCCACTTCTTCCACGCGCTCACGCTTGCCAAGGCTAGCCACGGCGGTGTGGGTGGTTTCGCTGTTGCGCACCTTGTGCACGAACAAATGGTGATGCCCCTGCGCCGCCACCTGCGGCAGGTGGGTCACGGTCAGTACCTGGCCGCGCTCGCCCAGGCGCCGCAGCAGTTGGCCGACGATTTCTGCCGTTGGCCCGCCAATACCCACGTCGACTTCGTCGAACACCAGGGTAGGAATGCGCGAGGTCTGCGCGGTAATGACCTGGATCGCCAGGCTGATGCGCGACAGTTCGCCACCCGACGCCACCTTGGCCAGGGCCTTGAGCGGCTGGCCTGGGTTGGCACTGACCAGCAGTTCGATCTGCTCCAGGCCATGGGGTGACAGGTCTGCGCCTTCGTTGGGTGTCAGCTCTATGCAGAAGCGCCCGCCAGGCATGCCCAGGCGCTGGATTTCCTGCTCCACCGCGCCTGCCAGCTGCTGCGCCGCTTGCTGGCGCAGGCCGCTGAGTTCGCGCGCCTTCTCTTTATAGTGCTGGGCGTAGGCGGCAAGCTCTTCGCCCAGCCGCTCGATCGACTCGTCACTGGCGTTAAGGCCTTCCAGCTCCTCCATCAGTTGCTGTTGCAGGTGGGGCAGCTCGGTGGGGTGCACCCGGTGTTTGCGCGCCAGGGTGTAGATGGTGTCCAGGCGCTCTTCCAGGGCTTGCAGGCGCATCGGGTCGGCGTCGAAGTTGTCGAGGAAGCGGTTGAGTTCGCCCACGGCTTCCTCGACCTGAATCTGCGCGCTGGCGATCAGGTTGGCCGCTTCACTCAGTGCCTTGGGCGAGTTGGTGGCGGCACCCAGGCGGTTGAGGCTGGAGGTGAGGGCGCTGAGCACATTGCCCGAATCACTCTCGCTACACTGGTCGATGACCTGGCGGCAGATGCCGAACAGGGCTTCGGCGCTGGTCAGGTTCTTGTGTTCCTGCTCCAGCTGCTCCAGTTCGTGCTCGCCCAGGCCGAGGTTGTCCAGCTCTTCCAGCTGGTAACTGAGCAACTGGTGGCGGGCGCGCTGCTCGTCGCCCGAGTTGGACAGGCGCTCCAGCTCCAGGCGGGTCTGGTTCCAGCGCTTGGCTGCAAGCTGTACCTGGCGGGCCAGGTCGACGGCACCGGCATACTCGTCAAGCAGGCGACGGTGGGTGTCGGTCTTGAGCAGGGACTGGTGCTCGTGCTGGCTGTGGATATCGATCAGCAGTTCGCCCAGCGCCTTGAGGTCGCCGAGCGGGCAGGGCGTGCCGTTGATGTAGCCGCGGCTGCGGCCTTCGGCGGTGATCACCCGGCGCAAGATGCACAGGCCTTCGTTGTCCAGGTCGCGCTCGGCCAGCCAGGTATGCGCTTCGGGAATGTCCACCAGGTCGAAGGTGGCCAGGATGTCCGCCTTGTCGGTGCCGGGGCGCACCACGCCGCTGTCGGCACGGTCGCCCAGGGCAAGGCCGAGGGCGTCGAGCATGATCGATTTGCCGGCACCGGTCTCGCCGGTGATGACGGACATGCCACGGGCGATTTCGAGGTCGAGGTGCTCGACGATGGCGTAGTTGTGAATGGACAGGTGCACCAGCATGGGGGCGGCTCCCGGAAATCAGGTCTGGTTATTTATACAGTACTTTTTTCAGGCCTGCCAATGCCCCTTCGCAGATTCTGTTGCAGCCTCGAAAACCACCTTGCCCCTTGAACCTGGTTTTTCCGGCCCCATATAGCCGACATCCAAGGCGAGCCTGGCTCGCAGTCCACAAAATTGCGCAGGAGAGACCCCATGGCTGATGAGCAGCTGAACGAGAAAGACCTTAACGTGGAAGAAACCGGTGCAGGCAATGCAGCTGATACCCGTGTTCTGGAGCTCGAGGAACAGCTGGCCGCAGCCAAGGACCAGGCGCTGCGCGCCGTTGCCGACCTGCAGAACGTACGCCGTCGTGCCGAGCAGGATGTGGAGAAAGCCCACAAGTTCGCCCTGGAGAAGTTCTCCAGCGACTTGCTGCCGGTGATCGACAGCCTGGAACTGGCCCTGGCTCACTCCAGTGCCGACGATGAGCACGTCAAGCAGATCCGCGAAGGGGTCGAGCTGACCCTGAAGATGTTCCAGGACACCCTCAAGCGCTACAACCTTGAAGCTGTCGACCCGCACGGCCAGCCGTTCAACCCTGAGCACCACCAGGCCATGGCCATGCAGGAAAACGCCGAGGTCGAGCCAAACAGCGTGCTGAACGTGTTCCAGAAGGGCTACCTGCTGAACGGCCGCCTGCTGCGCCCCGCCATGGTGGTGGTCAGCAAGGCGCCGAGCGCGGCGCAACCCTCGATCAATGAAAAGGCTTGAAATCCTTCGGGGCATCCCCATCTAGGTGTCAAGCCTTCAAGTATTACCGCAGTTGGCCAAAGTAGTCGCTGCTACCAAATTCAAGTTTCGGGAGAGTTAACATGGGTAAAATCATCGGTATCGACCTGGGGACCACCAACTCGTGCGTCTCCATTCTGGAAAACGGTAACGTCAAAGTCATCGAAAACGCCGAAGGTGCGCGTACTACCCCTTCGATCGTGGCCTACGCCAACGATGGCGAAATCCTGGTCGGCCAGTCGGCCAAGCGCCAGGCTGTCACCAACCCGCACAACACCCTGTTCGCAGTGAAGCGCCTGATTGGCCGCCGCTTCGAAGAAGATGTCGTGCAGAAAGACATCAAGCTGGTGCCGTACAAGATCGTCAAGGCGAACAACGGTGACGCCTGGGTCGAGGCTGCTGGCAAGGAAATGGCTCCGCCGCAGATCAGCGCCGAAGTTCTGAAGAAAATGAAGAAGACCGCCGAAGACTACCTCGGCGAGCCAGTCACCGAAGCGGTCATCACCGTTCCGGCCTACTTCAACGACAGCCAGCGCCAGGCTACCAAAGACGCCGGCCGCATCGCTGGCCTGGACGTAAAACGCATCATCAACGAGCCGACTGCCGCTGCACTGGCTTACGGTATGGACAAGGCCAAGGGCGACCACACCGTCATCGTTTATGACCTGGGTGGTGGTACCTTCGACGTTTCGGTCATCGAAATCGCCGAAGTCGACGGTGAGCACCAGTTCGAAGTACTGGCTACCAACGGCGACACCTTCCTGGGTGGCGAAGACTTCGACATGCGCCTGATCGACTACCTTGTCGACGAGTTCAAGAAAGAGTCGGGCATGGACCTGAAGAACGATCCTCTGGCCCTGCAGCGCCTGAAAGAAGCCGCAGAAAAAGCCAAGATCGAGCTGTCGTCCGCTCAGTCGACCGACGTCAACCTGCCGTACATCACTGCAGATGCCACCGGTCCTAAGCACCTGAACGTGAAGATCTCCCGCGCCAAGCTGGAGTCGCTGGTCGAAGACCTGGTCAAGCGTACCATCGAGCCTTGCCGCATCGCCCTGAAAGACGCCGGCATCGACGCCAGCAAGATCGACGACGTGATCCTGGTCGGCGGTCAGACCCGCATGCCGCTGGTGCAGAAAGAAGTAGCCGACTTCTTCGGTAAAGAAGCGCGCAAGGACGTCAACCCGGACGAAGCCGTCGCCATGGGCGCTGCCATCCAGGGTGCGGTACTGGCCGGTGACGTGAAAGACGTCCTGCTGTTGGACGTAAGCCCGCTGACCCTGGGTATCGAAACCATGGGTGGCGTGATGACCGCGCTGATCGAGAAGAACACCACCATCCCGACCAAGAAGTCGCAGGTGTTCTCGACTGCCGACGACAACCAGAGCGCCGTGACCATTCACGTGCTGCAAGGTGAGCGTAAGCAGGCTGCGCAGAACAAGTCGCTGGGCAAGTTCGACCTGGCTGACATTCCGCCAGCACCGCGTGGCGTGCCGCAAATCGAAGTGACCTTCGACATCGATGCCAACGGCATCCTGCACGTAGGTGCGAAAGACAAGGCCACCGGCAAGACTCAGTCGATCGTGATCAAGGCCAACTCCGGCCTGTCGGACGAAGAGATCGAGCGCATGGTGCGTGACGCCGAGGCCAACGCCGAGGAAGACCGCAAGTTCGAAGAGCTGGCTGCTGCCCGTAACCAGGGTGACGCGCTGGTGCACTCGACCCGCAAGATGGTCGCTGATGCAGGTGACAAGGTTACCGCTGAAGAGAAAACCGCCATCGAGGCCGCCGTTGTTGCCCTGGAAGCCGCTGTCAAAGGCGACGACAAGGCTGCCATCGACGCCAAGGTTGAGGAGCTGTCCAAGGTCTCTGCCCCGGTTGCCCAGAAGATGTACGCCGAGCAGTCGGCTGAACAGCCTCAGGGTGGCGCGCAGCAGGCCGAGCCGGAAGCCAAGCACGATGACGTGGTTGACGCCGAGTTCGAAGAAGTGAAAGACAACAACAAGCAGTAATCCCTGCATGTTGTCGGCCAGTTCCCCGTCGTTTGCCGGGGAGCTGGTAGGATGTCGCCGCGCGGGGGCTTGCTCCCGCGTTGGCGTATCTGGAATTCGAGAATTTTTACAGCATCTGTCAGCGGCTCTTGAGGGTCGCGCGCGGGTGCTGATGGCGTGGCGCAGATGCCACACGCCCAACAAGGTGCAAATGACCTATGTCCAAGCGTGATTATTATGAGGTCCTGGGTGTCGAGCGCGGCGCCACTGAAGCGGACCTCAAGAAGGCTTACCGCCGTTTGGCGATGAAGTACCACCCGGACCGCAACCCGGGCGATAAAGAGTCGGAAGACAAGTTCAAGGAGGCCAACGAGGCCTACGAAGTGCTGTCGGACGCGAGCAAGCGTGCGGCCTTCGACCAGTATGGCCATGCGGGTGTCGACCCAAGCATGGGTGGCGGTGGTGCCGGCTTTGGTGGTGCCAACTTCTCCGACATCTTCGGTGATGTGTTCAGCGACTTCTTCGGCGGCGGTGGTCGCGGTGGCGGTCGAGGCGGTGCCCAGCGCGGCAGCGACCTGCGCTACACCCTGGAGCTGAACCTGGAAGAAGCGGTGCGTGGCACCACGGTCAGTATCCGCGTGCCCACCCTGGTCAACTGCCAGCCGTGCGACGGTTCCGGTGCCAAGAAGGGCTCGACCCCGTCGACCTGCCCGACCTGTGGCGGCATCGGCCAGGTGCGCATGCAGCAAGGCTTCTTCTCGGTGCAGCAGACCTGCCCGCGCTGCCATGGCCAAGGCAAGATCATTACCGACCCGTGCACTTCGTGCCATGGTGAAGGTCGTGTCGAGGAATACAAGACGCTGTCGGTCAAGGTGCCGGCAGGTGTCGATACCGGCGACCGCATCCGTCTGTCGGGTGAGGGCGAGGCTGGTACTCATGGTGGCCCGACTGGCGACCTGTACGTGGTGATCAGCGTGCGTGAGCACGAGATTTTCCAGCGCGACGGCAAGCATTTGTACTGTGAAGTGCCGATCAGCTACACCGATGCTGCCTTGGGTGGCGAGCTGGAAGTGCCGACCCTGGATGGTCGCGTGAAGCTGAAGATTCCGGAAGGCACCCAGACCGGTAAGCAGTTCCGTCTGCGTGGCAAGGGCGTTGCCCCGGTGCGTGGCGGTGGTGCGGGTGACCTGCTGTGCCGTGTGGCCGTAGAAACCCCGGTCAATCTCAGTCGCCGTCAGCGCGAGCTGCTCGAAGAGCTGCGTGATTCGCTGGAAGGTGACAGTTCCCACTCGCCCAAGGCCAGCGGCTGGTTCGATGGTGTGAAGCGCTTCTTCGGCGATCTCTGACAAGGAACAGGTTATGCGACGTATTGCAGTGATGGGCGCGGCGGGGCGGATGGGCAAAACCCTTATCGAAGCCGTGCAACAAACATCGGGCGCGGGGCTGACTGCGGCGATCGATCGCCCTGACAGCTCGTTGGTCGGGGCTGATGCCGGAGAGCTGGCGGCACTTGGCCGAATTGGCGTGCTGCTGTCCGACGACCTGGCCAAGGTTGCCGACGAGTTCGATGTACTGATCGACTTCACTCACCCCTCGGTGACCCTGAAGAACCTCGCGTTCTGCCGCAAACACGGCAAGGCGATGATCATCGGCACGACCGGTTTTACAGTCGAAGAGAAGCAGCTGTTGGCCGAAGCTGGCAAGGACATTCCAATCGTGTTCGCCGCCAACTTCAGCGTGGGTGTCAACCTTAGCCTCAAGCTGCTGGATATGGCTGCGCGGGTGCTGGGCGATGATGTCGATATCGAAATCATCGAGGCGCACCACCGGCACAAGGTCGATGCGCCATCGGGTACCGCACTGCGCATGGGTGAAGTGGTTGCCAATGCGCTGGGCCGTGATCTGCAGGAAGTGGCCGTATATGGCCGTGAAGGGCAGACCGGCGCGCGTGATCGCAAGACCATCGGTTTCGCTACCGTGCGTGCCGGCGATGTGGTGGGCGATCACACCGTGTTGTTCGCTGCCGAAGGCGAGCGCCTGGAAATCACCCACAAGGCTTCCAGCCGCATGACCTTCGCCAAGGGTGCCGTGCGTGCGGCGCTGTGGCTGGATGGGCGCGAGCCGGGGCTGTACGACATGCAGGATGTGCTTGAGCTGCGTTAAGCCGTGAGTGTGGTGTTGGCTTCTTCGCGGGCTTGCCCGCTCCCACAGGTGCGGCGTTGCTCTTGGGCTGGTGCGATCCCTGTGGGAGCGGGCAAGCCCGCGAAGAAGCCAACACAGATGTCAGTCTGTCGCATTGATGTGTTTTAGAGACACATCCACGGTAGACCGAAAACACACTTTTCTGTAAGCTACAGCTTTAGTGTGTCCACTAAAAGCGCGCAGCGAATTGAATTCAGCACATGAAAGCGGGGTGACGTGTCCATACGTCACTCCGCTTTTTTGCAACCTGCGATCGCCCTTTCATGCTTGATTTACGGGAGGTCTTCTTGACAAAGCCAGCCATACTCGCCCTTGCCGACGGCAGTATTTTTCGCGGTGAAGCCATCGGTGCCGACGGTCAGACCGTTGGTGAGGTGGTATTCAACACCGCTATGACCGGCTACCAGGAAATCCTTACAGACCCTTCCTACGCGCAGCAAATCGTTACCCTGACCTACCCGCACATCGGCAACACCGGTACTACTCCGGAAGACGCCGAGTCGAACCGCGTCTGGTCCGCTGGCCTGGTCATCCGTGACCTGCCGCTGCTGGCCAGCAACTGGCGTAACACCCAGTCGCTGCCTGAGTACCTCAAGGCCAACAACGTCGTTGCCATCGCTGGCATCGACACCCGCCGCCTGACCCGTATCCTGCGTGAAAAAGGCGCCCAGAACGGTTGCATCCTGGCCGGTGACAACATCAGCGAAGAAGCCGCCATCGCCGCCGCCCGCAGCTTCCCAGGCCTGAAGGGCATGGACCTGGCCAAGGTAGTTTCCACCAAGGAACGCTACGAGTGGCGCTCCAGCGTGTGGGAGCTGAAAACCGACAGCCACCCGACCATCGACGCAGCCGACCTGCCTTACCATGTGGTCGCCTTCGACTATGGCGTCAAGCTGAACATCCTGCGCATGCTGGTTGCCCGTGGCTGCCGCGTGACCGTGGTGCCGGCCCAGACCCCTGCCAGCGAAGTGCTGGCACTCAACCCGGACGGCGTGTTCCTGTCCAACGGCCCTGGTGACCCTGAGCCGTGCGACTACGCGATCCAGGCGATCAAGGAAATCCTCGAAACCGAGATCCCGGTATTCGGCATCTGCCTCGGCCACCAGCTGCTGGCCCTGGCTTCCGGCGCCAAGACCGTGAAAATGGGCCACGGCCACCACGGTGCCAACCACCCGGTCCAGGACCTGGATACCGGTGTGGTCATGATCACCAGCCAGAACCACGGCTTCGCCGTTGACGAGGCGACCCTGCCGGGTAACGTTCGCGCCATTCACAAGTCGCTGTTCGACGGCACCCTGCAGGGTATCGAGCGTACCGACAAGAGCGCGTTCAGCTTCCAGGGCCACCCTGAAGCGAGCCCGGGCCCGACCGACGTCGCGGCTCTGTTCGATCGTTTCACCGATGCCATGGCCAAGCGCCGCTGAGCATCCTGCTTCAAGGCCCCGGGCCGGCACACGCCGCGCCCGGCAGCGCCTGACCCAGATTGTTCAAAGCGGCTTGCCGACTGACCCCGGATTTGAGTGACCACCATGCCAAAACGTACAGACATCAAAAGCATCCTGATTCTCGGCGCTGGCCCGATCGTGATCGGCCAGGCCTGCGAATTCGACTACTCCGGCGCCCAGGCCTGTAAAGCCCTGCGCGAGGAAGGTTTCCGCGTCATCCTGGTGAACTCCAACCCAGCCACCATCATGACCGACCCGGCCATGGCCGACGCCACCTACATTGAGCCGATCAAGTGGCAATCGGTGGCCAAGATCATCGAGAAAGAGCGCCCGGACGCCGTCCTGCCGACCATGGGTGGCCAGACCGCCCTGAACTGCGCCCTGGACCTGGAGCGCCACGGCGTTCTGGAGAAGTTCGGCGTAGAGATGATCGGTGCCAACGCTGACACCATCGACAAGGCCGAAGACCGTTCGCGCTTCGACAAGGCCATGAAGGACATCGGCCTGGAATGCCCGCGCTCTGGTATCGCCCACAGCATGGAAGAGGCCAATGCGGTCCTCGAGAAGCTTGGCTTCCCGTGCATCATTCGCCCGTCGTTCACCATGGGCGGCACCGGCGGCGGTATCGCTTACAACCGTGAAGAGTTCGAAGAAATCTGCACCCGTGGTCTGGACCTGTCGCCGACCAAAGAGCTGCTGATCGACGAATCGCTGATCGGCTGGAAGGAATACGAGATGGAGGTGGTCCGCGACAAGAAGGACAACTGCATCATCGTCTGCTCGATTGAGAACTTCGACCCGATGGGTGTGCACACCGGTGACTCGATCACTGTTGCCCCGGCACAGACCCTGACCGACAAGGAATACCAGATCATGCGCAACGCCTCGCTGGCGGTGCTGCGTGAAATCGGTGTGGAAACCGGCGGTTCCAACGTCCAGTTCGGCATTTGCCCGAACACCGGCCGCATGGTCGTCATCGAGATGAACCCGCGCGTATCGCGTTCGTCCGCCCTGGCCTCCAAGGCCACCGGCTTCCCGATCGCCAAGATCGCCGCCAAGCTGGCCATTGGTTACACCCTCGACGAGCTGCAGAACGACATCACTGGCGGTCGCACCCCAGCGTCCTTCGAGCCGTCGATCGACTACGTCGTCACCAAGCTGCCACGCTTCGCCTTCGAGAAATTCCCGAAAGCCGACGCCCGTCTGACCACCCAGATGAAATCCGTGGGTGAAGTCATGGCCATCGGCCGTACTTTCCAGGAGTCCCTGCAGAAAGCCCTGCGCGGCCTGGAAGTCGGCGCCTGCGGCCTCGACCCGAAAGTCGACCTGGCCAGCCCGGAAGCCGCCAGCATCCTCAAGCGCGAACTGACCGTGCCGGGTGCTGAGCGTATCTGGTATGTCGCCGATGCCATGCGTTCGGGCATGACCTGCGAAGAAATCTTCAATCTGACCGGCATCGACATGTGGTTCCTGGTGCAGATGGAAGACCTGATCAAAGAAGAAGAGAAGGTCAAGACCCTGGCCCTGTCGGCAATCGACAAGGACTACATGCTGCGCCTCAAGCGCAAGGGCTTCTCGGACCAGCGCCTGGCAGTACTGCTGGGTATCACCGACAAGAACCTGCGTCGCCACCGCCACAAGCTGGAAGTGTTCCCGGTGTACAAGCGCGTCGACACCTGCGCCGCCGAGTTCGCCACCGACACCGCCTACCTGTACTCCACCTACGAGGAAGAGTGCGAGGCCAATCCGTCGACCCGCGACAAGATCATGATCCTGGGTGGCGGCCCGAACCGTATCGGCCAAGGTATCGAGTTCGACTACTGCTGCGTGCACGCAGCCCTGGCGCTGCGTGAAGACGGTTACGAGACCATCATGGTCAACTGCAACCCGGAAACCGTCTCCACCGACTACGACACTTCCGACCGCCTGTACTTCGAGCCGTTGACCCTGGAAGACGTGCTGGAAGTCTGCCGCGTCGAGAAGCCGAAAGGTGTGATCGTTCACTACGGCGGTCAGACCCCGCTGAAGCTGGCCCGCGCTCTGGAAGAAGCTGGCGTGCCGATCATCGGTACCAGCCCTGACGCCATCGACCGCGCCGAAGACCGTGAGCGCTTCCAGCAGATGGTTCAGCGCCTGAGCCTGCTGCAGCCGCCAAACGCCACCGTGCGCAGCGAAGAAGAAGCCATCCGTGCTGCCGGCAGCATCGGCTACCCGCTGGTCGTGCGTCCGTCCTACGTACTGGGCGGCCGTGCCATGGAGATCGTCTACGAGCTGGACGAGCTCAAGCGCTACCTGCGTGAAGCGGTACAAGTGTCGAACGACAGCCCGGTACTGCTCGACCACTTCCTCAACTGCGCCATCGAGATGGACGTGGATGCGGTGTGCGACGGCACCGACGTGGTCATCGGCGCGATCATGCAGCACATCGAGCAGGCTGGCGTACACTCCGGCGACTCGGCGTGCTCGCTGCCACCTTACTCGCTGAGCAAGGAAGTGCAGGACGAAGTCCGCGTTCAGGTCAAGAAAATGGCGCTGGAGCTGGGCGTAGTCGGCCTGATGAACGTGCAGCTGGCCCTGCAGGGCGACAAGATCTACGTGATCGAAGTCAATCCGCGTGCCTCGCGTACCGTACCGTTCGTGTCCAAGTGCATCGGCACGTCCCTGGCGATGATCGCAGCCCGTGTCATGGCGGGTAAAACCCTGAAAGAGCTGGGCTTCACCCAGGAAATCATCCCGAACTTCTACAGCGTGAAGGAAGCCGTCTTCCCGTTCGCCAAGTTCCCAGGGGTTGACCCGATCCTCGGCCCTGAGATGAAATCGACCGGTGAAGTGATGGGTGTCGGTGACAGCTTCGGTGAAGCCTTCGCCAAAGCCCAGATGGGTGCCAGCGAAGTGCTGCCGACGGGCGGTACCGCGTTCATCAGCGTACGCGACGACGACAAGCCACAAGTGGCCGGCGTTGCCCGCGACCTGATCGCCCTGGGCTTCGAAGTGGTTGCCACTGCCGGCACCGCCAAGGTTATCGAGGCGGCTGGCCTGAAAGTGCGCCGTGTGAACAAAGTGACCGAAGGTCGCCCTCACGTGGTCGACATGATCAAGAACGACGAAGTGTCGCTGATCATCAATACCACCGAAGGTCGCCAGTCGATCGCCGACTCCTACTCGATTCGTCGCAATGCGCTGCAGCACAAGATTTACTGCACCACTACCATTGCGGCTGGTGAAGCCATCTGCGAAGCGCTGAAATTCGGTCCGGAAAAGACCGTTCGTCGCTTGCAGGATCTGCATGCAGGACTGAAAGCATGAGCATTACCAAATACCCGATGACCGTCCAGGGCGCTCGCGCCCTGGAAGAAGAGCACCTGTTCCTGAGCAAGACCGAGCGTCCGCGCCTGAGTCAGGCCATTGGTGAAGCGCGTGAGCTGGGTGACCTCAAGGAAAACGCCGAATACCATGCCGCCCGTGAGGAGCAGGGCATGGTCGAAGCGCGTATCCGTGATATCGAAGGCCGCCTGCAGAATTCGGTGGTCATCGATGTGACCACCATTCCTCACACCGGCAAGGTGATTTTCGGTACCACCGTGGTACTGGCCAACACCGAAACCGATGAAGAGGTGACCTACCAGATCGTTGGCGAGGATGAAGCTGACGTGAAGCAGGGCAAGCTGTCGAGCGGCGCACCCATTGCCCGTGCCATCATCGGCAAGGAAGAAGGTGATACTGTCGTCGTCAAGACGCCTAGTGGCACGGTCGAGTACGAGATTGTCGAAGTCAAGCACATCTGACCGACGCCTGCGGGCGCCGTCCCTCGAGGGGATCCTCTGGCAACTGGCCCAGGTTTTCTGGGTCGGTGGCCTGTGGGTGTTCCATGTCGGGCTGGTGCCTGCGCTCAAGGTCAGTGGCCTGGCCCCGCTGCTGGTACAGGATATCGCCGGGCAGATCGACCGCTGGTTGATCGGCGTGGCGTTGCTTGGCTTGTTGACCCAGCTGGCAGTGCTGGCGAGGGTGGACGGCCTGGCGGCCTGGTGGCGGCAGTTCCGCGGCCAGATGCTGTTGCTCGGCTTCGGGGCCTGCGTGGGGTATTACACCTTGCGCTACGGTATTTCCGTGGGCGAGCGCTGGCAGATGTTCTGCTTCCTGGTGCTGGGCTTTTCCGGCATCGTGCTGGTGGCCCAGCCGGTACCGGTCAGGGCGCGTTCACCGCGCCACTGATCGGAGCTACCGTTACTTGTAACGGTGGATGTTGGACAGCTGCTTGTTCGGCTGTGGGTTCTTGCGGTAGATCAGGGCTTTCTTGCCGATGGTCTGCACCAGCTCGGCGCGGCCGGCCTTGCACAGCTCGGCGATGGTCTCGGCGCGTTCTTCGCGGTCTTCCGAGCGAATTTCGACCTTGATCAGCTCATGGTCGAGCAGAGCGCGCTCCAGTTCGGCGATCACGCCTTCATTCAAACCGTTGCCAGCAACGATCAGGACCGGCTTCAGGTCATGACCAATGGACTTGTATTGCTTCTTCTGCTCGTTATTGAGCGGCATAATCTGACCCTTTCCGTCTGATTCTGTAAAATTGACCGGCATTTTACCCGAGGGCCACCGGCTCCGCCCAGTCAATCACGACGCATATCATCGAGGTGCCCCGTGGTACAACGTTCCAAAAGCAGCGCAAACTGGCTGCGAGAGCATTTCAACGACCCTTTTGTGAAGCAGGCGCAGAAGGATGGGTATCGCTCGCGTGCGAGCTACAAACTGCTGGAGATCCAGGAGAAGGACCGCCTTATCCGCCCAGGCATGAGCGTGATCGACCTCGGCGCGGCCCCTGGTGGCTGGTCTCAGGTGACCAGTCGTCTGATTGGTGGCCAGGGTCGCCTGATCGCTTCCGACATTCTGGAAATGGACTCGATCGCCGACGTGACCTTCATTCAGGGTGACTTCACCCACGACGAAGTGCTGCAGCGCATTCTCGAAGCGGTGGGCGATTCGCATGTAGACCTTGTGATTTCCGACATGGCCCCCAATATGAGTGGTACGCCCGCGGTGGACATTCCGCGTGCCATGTTCCTCTGCGAGCTGGCCCTCGATCTGGCGACCCGCGTACTCAAGCCCGGGGGCGACTTCCTGATCAAGATTTTCCAGGGCGAAGGTTTTGACGTGTACCTGAAGGACGTGCGCAGCAAGTTCGACAAGGTACAAATGCGCAAGCCATCGTCGTCACGGGACCGTTCCCGCGAGCAATACCTGTTGGGCAGGGGCTTCAAAGGGTAATGAAAGGTGTGAAGCGGGGTGGTCGATAGTTAATTCCAATCGGCCACTGCGTCAGGATCGTCCGAACTTCGTGTAGTCTAGCTTTCACAAAGGGTTACAGACGGTGCCTGCGGCTGCGTAGGTAATGTAGTAAGTTAGGGCGATGAATATCATGCGAGGCACGGCTGCGTCGTGCGCCGGCCTCAGAGGGTAGCTAATTGAACGACATGGCAAAGAATCTGATCCTGTGGTTGATCATCGCAGCTGTCCTGGTGACAGTGATGAACAACTTCTCCAGCCCTAACGAGCCGCAGACCCTCAACTACTCCGACTTCATCCAGCAGGTCAAGGATGGCAAGGTCGAGCGTGTGACCGTCGATGGCTACATCATTACCGGCAAGCGCACCGACGGCGACAACTTCAAGACTGTGCGCCCGGCCATTACCGACAATGGCCTGATCGGCGACCTGGTCGACAACCACGTGGTCGTCGAAGGCAAGCAGCCTGAGCAGCAGAGCATCTGGACGCAGTTGCTGGTGGCGAGCTTCCCGATCCTGGTGATCATTGCCGTGTTCATGTTCTTCATGCGCCAGATGCAAGGGGGCGCGGGCGGCAAGGGCGGGCCGATGAGCTTCGGCAAGAGCAAGGCACGCCTGTTGTCCGAAGACCAGGTCAAGACCACGCTGGCTGACGTTGCGGGCTGCGACGAGGCCAAGGAAGAGGTTGGTGAGCTGGTCGAGTTCCTGCGCGATCCGGGCAAGTTCCAGCGCCTGGGCGGCCGTATCCCGCGCGGTGTGCTGATGGTTGGCCCGCCCGGTACCGGTAAGACCCTGCTGGCCAAGGCCATTGCGGGCGAAGCGAAAGTACCGTTCTTCACCATTTCCGGTTCGGACTTCGTGGAAATGTTCGTGGGTGTCGGTGCCAGCCGTGTGCGCGACATGTTCGAGCAGGCCAAGAAGCACGCCCCGTGCATCATCTTCATCGACGAGATCGACGCCGTTGGTCGCCATCGTGGCGCCGGCATGGGCGGCGGTCACGACGAGCGTGAGCAAACCCTCAACCAGTTGCTGGTGGAGATGGACGGCTTCGAGATGAACGATGGCATCATCGTCATCGCCGCCACCAACCGTCCGGATGTGCTCGACCCTGCGCTGCTGCGCCCCGGCCGCTTCGACCGCCAGGTGGTGGTGGGCCTGCCGGACATTCGTGGTCGCGAGCAGATCCTCAAGGTGCACATGCGCAAGGTGCCGATCGGCGAGAACGTCAACCCGGCGGTCATCGCGCGTGGTACCCCAGGCTTCTCCGGCGCCGACCTGGCCAACCTGGTCAACGAGGCTTCGCTGTTTGCCGCGCGTTCCAACAAGCGCCTGGTCGAAATGAAAGAGTTCGAGCTGGCCAAGGACAAGATCATGATGGGCGCTGAGCGCAAGACCATGGTCATGTCCGAAAAGGAAAAGAGAAACACTGCCTATCACGAGGCTGGCCACGCCATTGTCGGTCGCCTGGTGCCTGAGCACGACCCGGTCTACAAGGTTTCGATCATCCCGCGTGGTCGTGCCTTGGGTGTGACCATGTTCCTGCCGGAAGAAGACCGCTACAGCCTCTCCAAGCGTGCGCTGATCAGCCAGATCTGCTCGCTGTATGGCGGCCGTATCGCCGAGGAGATGACCTTGGGCTTCGATGGCGTGACCACTGGCGCGTCCAACGACATCATGCGCGCCAGCCAGCTCGCTCGTAACATGGTGACCAAATGGGGCCTGTCCGAGAAGCTCGGCCCGCTGATGTATGCAGAGGAAGAGGGCGAGGTGTTCCTCGGCCGCAGTGCCGGTAGCCAGCATGCCAGCGTGTCCGGCGAGACTGCCAAATTGATCGACTCCGAGGTGCGCAGCATCATCGATCAGTGCTATGCCACTGCCAAGCAGTTGCTGATCGACAACCGCGACAAGCTCGAGGCGATGACCGAAGCGCTGATGAAGTACGAGACCATCGATGCCGATCAGATTGACGACATCATGGCTGGGCGCACACCACGTGAGCCACGTGATTGGGACGATGACAAGCACTCGGGCACGCCTGCGGCCCAGGATGAGCGTCCGGAATCGCCAATCGGCGGCCCAGCGGCTGAACACTAAGGGCATCTATGAGCTCAGTGCAGTACCCCACCCGGTTGCCTTGCGGCAACCGGGTTCTTGATTTGTCGCATACCCATGTCATGGGTATTCTCAATATCACCCCCGATTCCTTCTCCGATGGCGGTCGTTTCAGTCAGCGCGACGAGGCCCTGCGCCACGCCGAAGCGATGGTTGCCGCCGGCGCAACGCTGATCGACATCGGTGGCGAGTCCACGCGCCCGGGTGCGCGTGCAGTCTCGGTGACCGAGGAGCTGGAGCGTGTGGCGCCAATGGTCGAGGCCATCAACAGTCGCCTCGACGTGGTCATTTCGGTCGATACCTCCACGCCTGCTGTCATGCGTGAAGCAGCACGCCTGGGTGCCGGGCTGATCAACGACGTGCGGGCCCTGGAGCGCGACGGCGCCCTGGACGCTGCGGCGGATACCGGTCTGCCGGTGTGCCTCATGCACATGCGTGGCGAGCCAGGCAACATGCAGGACGATCCGCAGTACCAGGACGTGACCGCCGACGTCACCCGTTATCTTGAACAGCGGATGGCCGCCTGCGCAGCAGCGGGCATCGACGCTGATAGAATCATCCTTGACCCGGGCTTCGGTTTCGCCAAGACACTGGCGCACAACCTGAGCCTGTTCAAGCACATGGAAGCGCTCTATCGCCTTGGGCGCCCACTGCTGGTGGGCGTTTCACGAAAGAGCATGATCGGCCTGACGCTGGAACGTCCGGTCGGCGAGCGCTTGTACGGCAGCCTTGCGCTGGCGGCGTTGGCCATGACCAAAGGGGCGAGCATCCTTCGGGTACATGACGTGGCCGAAACCGTTGATGTGGTACGCATGATCGCTGCGGTGCAAAACGCCGAATAAGAACATTGGAGTCCCTATGAGCAGAAAATACTTTGGTACCGACGGCATTCGTGGCCGCGTCGGCGAATACCCGATCACGCCTGACTTCATGCTGAAGCTTGGCTGGGCGGCCGGCATGGCCTTCCGCAAGCAAGGCCATTGCCGCGTGCTGGTGGGCAAGGACACGCGCATCTCCGGCTACATGTTCGAGTCCGCACTCGAAGCCGGCCTGTCCGCGGCAGGTGCCGATGTGATGCTGCTCGGGCCGATGCCGACACCGGCCATCGCTTACCTCACGCGTACCTTCCACGCCGAAGCCGGCATCGTCATCAGTGCCTCGCACAACCCGCACGATGACAACGGCATCAAGTTCTTCTCGGGCCAGGGCACCAAGCTGCCGGACGAGGTCGAGCTGATGATCGAAGAGCTGCTCGACCAACCGATGACCGTTGTCGAGTCGGGCAAGCTGGGCAAGGTTTCGCGTATCAACGATGCCGCCGGCCGCTACATCGAATTCTGCAAGAGCAGCGTGCCGAGCAGCACCAGCTTCGACGGCCTCAAGCTGGTGGTCGACTGCGCCCATGGTGCTACCTACAAGGTTGCGCCCAGCGTATTCCGTGAGCTGGGTGCCGACGTGACCGTGCTGCATGCGCAACCGGACGGCCTGAACATCAACGAAGGTTGCGGCTCGACACACATCGAATCGCTGCAGGCCGCTGTACTGGTCGGGCATGCCGATCTCGGCATTGCCTTTGACGGTGACGGCGATCGCGTGCTGATGGTCGACCACACGGGCGCCATCGTCGACGGTGACGAGCTGCTGTTCATCATCGCTCGCGACCTGCAGGAGCATGGCAAGCTGCAAGGCGGGGTGGTCGGTACGCTGATGAGTAACCTGGGCCTGGAGCTGGCGCTCAAGGACCTGGACATCCCGTTTGTGCGGGCCAAGGTCGGCGACCGTTACGTCATGGCCGAGCTGTTGGAGCGTGAATGGCTGGTCGGCGGTGAAAACTCCGGTCACGTCGTGTGCTGCAACCACACCACAACGGGCGATGCGATCATTGCCGCGCTGCAGGTGCTGATGGCGCTCAAGCGCCGGGGCGAAACCCTGGCCCAGGCCCGTCAGGCCCTGCGCAAGTGCCCGCAGGTGCTGATCAATGTGCGCTTTGGCGCCAGCAAGGTCGACCCGCTGGAGCACCCCGCCGTCAAGGAAGCCAGTGCCAAGGTTACCGAAGCGCTGGCGGGGCGGGGTCGTGTGCTGTTGCGCAAGTCCGGTACCGAGCCGTTGGTGCGGGTCATGGTTGAGGGCGAGGACGAAAGCCAGGTGCGGGCCCATGCTGAAGCGCTGGCCAAACTGGTCGGCGAAGTTTGTGTCTGAAGGCGCTTGCCAGCGCAGATCTGGTTGGGTAAGATCTGCGCCCACTTTGACCGACGAGGTAAAGCATGCGTCGCCCTATGGTAGCTGGTAACTGGAAAATGCACGGTACCCGCGCTAGCGTCGCTGAGCTGACCAAAGGCTTGAGTAATCTCGCCTTGCCGAGCGAAGTGGAAGTCGCCGTATTTCCACCGGCCTTGTTCATCAATCAGGTGATTGATGGCCTGGCAGGTAAAGAAATTACTGTCGGCGCACAGAATTCTGCTGTACAACCCGAACAGGGTGCGCTGACCGGGGAAGTTGCTCCCGAGCAGCTGGTTGAAGCAGGTTGCAAGTTGGTGTTGATTGGCCATTCGGAGCGTCGCCAGATTATTGGTGAAACCGACGAAGTGCTCAATCGCAAGTTTGCAGCAGCCCAGGCCAAAGGCTTGAAGCCAGTGCTTTGCATAGGGGAAACCCTTGAGGAGCGCGAGGCTGGCAAGACGCTCGAAGTTGTCGGGCGTCAACTAAGCAGTATCATCGAAGCATTCGGTGTTAAGGCTTTTGCCGATGCAGTAATTGCCTATGAGCCTGTATGGGCCATCGGTACAGGCCTTACGGCCACGCCACAGCAGGCCCAGGATGTGCACGCCGCCATCCGCGGCCAGTTGGCGGCAGAAGATGCTGAAGTGGCTGCGAAGGTGCAGTTGCTATACGGCGGCAGCGTGAAGGCGGCCAATGCGGCCGAACTGTTCGGCATGCCGGATATCGATGGGGGTCTCATTGGTGGGGCTTCCCTGAACGCAGACGAATTCGGTGCAATTTGTCGCGCCGCAGGAAACTGAACAAATGCTGGAAACAGTCATCGTTGTTTTTCATCTGTTGGCAGCGCTGTCGCTTGTAGTGCTGGTTCTGTTGCAACAGGGTAAAGGTGCTGAAGCAGGTGCATCTTTCGGCGCGGGGGCCTCAAACACCGTGTTCGGGAGCCAAGGCTCTGCAACGTTCCTAAGTAAATTAACTGCTATACTCGCTGCCACTTTCTTTTTGACAGCACTTGGGTTAGGATACTTCGCGAAGCAACAAGCTCACCAGCTTAGCCAAGCAGGTCTTCCAGATCCAGCAGTGCTAGAAGTGAAAGAGCCGCAAAAACCGGCAGTTAATGATGATGTACCGGTGCTCCAACAGCAGAAGAGCGAAACCACCAATAATACGGGTGATGTACCTCCTCCGGCTCAAGAGCAGAAGTAACGGGTTTCAAGTAGTAGTATTGCCGAGGTGGTGGAATTGGTAGACACGCAACCTTGAGGTGGTTGTGCCCATAGGGTGTAGGGGTTCGAGTCCCCTTCTCGGTACCAATTAAAGCTTGAGAGCCCGCTTTAGCGGGCTTTCTTGTAGGTGAATGTTTGGATTTGACCCTCAACAGGGTTCGGTCTTATACTTTTGCCCCAGCTTTGTCGCGGGGTGGAGCAGCTTGGTAGCTCGTCGGGCTCATAACCCGAAGGTCGTTGGTTCAAATCCAGCCCCCGCAACCAGCTTCAGCGGAGCCCCTTTTCAGGGGCTTTTTGCTAACCGAACAGTTTCGGCGTCGTTGTCCTACGGCGCTTTCAGGGATGGGCGCTTCGCCCATTTTTTATTTGCACAGCATGCACGAGGGGGTTCAGGTGTCGAGCAAGCTAGAACAGTTGCAGGCCTTGTTGGCCCCGGTTGTCGAGGGTCTGGGCTATCAGTGCTGGGGGATCGAATACGTTTCCCAGGGTAAGCATTCGGTACTGCGCATCTACATCGACAAGGAAGGCGGTATTCTGGTGGACGACTGCGAAGCAGTCAGCCGTCAGGCCAGCGCAATCCTCGATGTGGAGGATCCAATCAGCAGTGAGTACACCCTCGAGGTGTCTTCTCCAGGCATGGATCGCCCACTGTTCACGCTGGAACAGTTTGCCTCGCATGCCGGCGAACAAGTGAAGATCAAGCTGCGCTCACCCTTCGAGGGTCGTCGTAACTTCCAGGGCCTTCTCCGCGGTGTGGAGGAGCAGGATGTGGTGGTCCAGGTGGACAACCAGGAGTTCCTGTTACCGATCGACTCGATCGACAAGGCCAATATTATTCCCAGTTTTGACTGAGACGTGCCGGGCCCGGCGGACTATCCGGGCCCAATGGCTTGCGCAAGGCGAGGCGTACGATGAGCAAAGAAGTACTGCTGGTTGTTGAATCGGTATCCAACGAAAAAGGTGTACCGCCCGGCGTCATTTTCGAAGCGCTGGAAGTGGCCCTGGCCACTGCAACCAAAAAACGTTTTGAAGACGAAGTCGACCTACGTGTGGAAATCAACCGCCACACCGGTAGCTACGAGACTTTCCGTCGCTGGACCGTGGTCGACGAAGCCGATCTTGATGATCCGGCGATCGAGACCTGGCTGGACAAGATCAAGGACACCCACCCTGAAGCCAAGGTCGGTGACGTGATCGAAGAGAAGATCGAGTCCATCGAGTTCGGTCGTATTGCCGCCCAGACCGCCAAGCAGGTCATCGTGCAGAAGGTCCGTGAGGCCGAGCGTGCCCAGGTGGTCGATGCCTACCGTGAGCGCGTTGGCGAGATCATCTCCGGTACCGTAAAAAAGGTTACCCGCGACAACGTCATCGTTGACCTGGGCAACAACGCCGAGGCCTTGCTGGCTCGCGAAGACATCATTCCGCGCGAAACCTTCCGTGTTGGCGTGCGCCTGCGTGCGCTGCTCAAGGAAATTCGCACCGAAAACCGTGGCCCACAGCTGATTCTGTCGCGCACCGCGCCGCAGATGCTGATCGAGCTTTTCCGCATTGAAGTGCCGGAAATTGCCGAGGGCCTCATCGAAGTCATGGCTGCTTCCCGTGATCCGGGTTCGCGAGCCAAGATTGCCGTCCGCTCCAAGGACAAGCGTATCGATCCGCAAGGTGCCTGTATCGGCATGCGTGGTTCGCGCGTCCAGGCCGTATCCGGGGAGCTGGGTGGTGAGCGTGTGGATATCGTCCTGTGGGACGATAACCCGGCGCAGTTCGTCATCAACGCCATGTCGCCGGCTGAAGTCGCGGCGATCATCGTTGATGAAGATGCCCATGCAATGGACATCGCCGTCGCCGAGGACAACCTGGCCCAGGCCATTGGCCGTGGCGGTCAGAACGTTCGCCTGGCCAGTCAGTTGACCGGCTGGACCCTGAACGTGATGACCGAGAAGGACATCCAGGCCAAGCAACAGGCCGAAACCGGTGACATCCTGCGCAATTTCATCGAGGAACTGGAAGTCGACGAGGAGCTGGCCCAAGTGCTGGTCGACGAAGGCTTCACCAGCCTTGAAGAAATTGCCTACGTACCGTTGGAAGAAATGCTCAACATCGATGGCTTTGACGAAGACATCGTCAATGAGCTCCGCGCTCGAGCCAAGGACCGTTTGTTGACCAAGGCCATCGCTACCGAAGAAAAACTGGCAGACGCCCACCCGGCCGAAGACCTGCTCTCCCTTGAGGGCATGGACAAAGACCTGGCGGCTGAACTGGCGGTGCGCGGCGTGGTTAACCGCGAAGACCTGGCCGAGCAGTCGATCGACGATCTGCTCGACATCGACGGCATCGACGAAGAGCGTGCCGGCAAGTTGATCATGGCCGCCCGAGCCCACTGGTTCGAGTAATTAGGCGCGGCCTGAGGAGAGAAGTGCATGACGCAAGTCACGGTGAAAGAACTGGCCCAAGAGGTCGAGGCACCGGTAGAGCGCCTGCTGCAGCAGATGCGTGAGGCAGGTCTGCCGCACACCGACGCCGGTCAGGTAGTGACCGACAATGAGAAGCAGACCCTGCTGACTCATTTGAAAAGCAGCCACAAAAGCAAGGCGGAAGAGCCGCGCAAGATTACCTTGCAGCGCAAAACCACCAGCACCCTGCGTGTCGCCGGTAGCAAGAGCATCAGCGTAGAAGTACGCAAGAAGAAAGTTTTCGTGCAGCGCAGCCCTGAAGAAATCCAGGCTGAGCAGAAGCGTGAGCTGGAAGAGCGCCGCGCGGCTGAAAATGCCGCTCGCGACAAGGTCGAGGCCGAAGTTCGCCAGCGCAACGAAGAGCAGGCTCGCCGTCAGGCGGCCGGCTCCACCGCCGCCGCCCCTGCGCCTGCTGCCAAGCCAGAGCCGGCTCCTGCCGCTGCTCCGGCCCCGGTAGTCGCAGACGCCCCGGCCTCTGAAGACGCCGCAGCCCGTGCTGCCGAGCGCAAGAAAGACGAGACCCGTCGCAACGAAAGCCGTACCCGTGATGACGACCGTCGTCGTGGCGAGGCGCCTCGTGTGTCGATCAAGGTCAAGGTCAAGGAGAAGGAAAAGGCGCCGACTCCGCGTGCTGCTCCGCGCACTACCGACGAAGAGAGCGATGGCGCTCGTCGTGGTCGTGGTGGCAAGAGCAAGCTGAAAAAGCGTAATCAGCACGGCTTCCAGAACCCGACCGGCCCCGTCATCCGTGACGTGACCATCGGCGAGACCATCACCGTCTCCGAGCTGGCCAACCAGATGTCCGTCAAGGGCGCTGAAGTGGTCAAGTTCATGTTCAAGATGGGGACCCCGGTCACCATCAACCAGGTGCTCGATCAGGAAACCGCTCAGCTGATCGCCGAAGAGCTGGGCCACAAGGTCACGCTGGTCAGCGACACCGCCCTGGAAGACTCCCTGGCCGAATCGCTGAAGTTCGAAGGCCAGACCGAATCGCGTGCGCCGGTGGTTACCGTCATGGGTCACGTTGACCATGGTAAGACCTCGCTGCTCGACTACATCCGTCGTGCCAAGGTTGCCGCTGGCGAAGCCGGTGGTATCACCCAGCACATCGGTGCCTACCACGTGGAAACCGACCGCGGCATGGTCACCTTCCTCGATACCCCAGGTCACGCTGCGTTTACCCAGATGCGTGCCCGTGGTGCCAAGGCGACCGACATCGTCATCCTGGTGGTGGCGGCGGACGACGGTGTGATGCCACAAACCCGCGAAGCCGTTCAGCATGCCAAGGCAGCCGGTGTTCCGCTGGTCGTTGCGGTGAACAAGATCGACAAGCCAGGTGCTGACCTCGATCGCATCCGTAACGAGCTGTCCGTCGAAGGCGTTACCTCCGAGGACTGGGGTGGTGACACGCCGTTCGTCAAGGTTTCGGCGAAGATGGGTACCGGTGTCGACGAACTGCTCGAAGCCGTTCTGCTGCAGGCCGAGATCCTCGAACTGACCGCTACCCCAACCGCGCCAGGTCGTGGTGTGGTCGTCGAATCGCGCCTGGACAAGGGCCGTGGCCCGGTGGCGACCATCCTGGTTCAGGACGGTACCCTGCGTCAGGGCGACATGGTCCTGTGCGGTTCCAACTATGGCCGCGTTCGCGCCATGCTCGACGAGAACGGCAAGCCTGTGAAGGAAGCTGGCCCGTCGATCCCGGTCGAAATCCTCGGCCTGGACGGTACTCCGGAAGCCGGTGACGAGCTGTCCGTGGTTGCCGACGAGAAGAAAGCCCGTGAAGTTGCCCTGTTCCGTCAAGGCAAGTATCGCGAGGTCAAGCTGGCCCGTGCTCACGCCGGCAAGCTGGAAAACATCTTCGAGACCATGGGTCAGGAAGAGAAGAAAACCCTCAACATCGTTCTCAAGACCGATGTGCGTGGTTCTCTGGAAGCGCTGCAGGGTTCGCTCGGCGGCCTGGGCAACGACGAAGTGCAAGTACGCGTGATAGGTGGTGGCGTCGGTGGTATCACCGAGAGCGACGCCAACCTGGCGCTGGCTTCGAATGCTGTACTGTTCGGCTTCAACGTGCGTGCCGATGCCGGTGCGCGCAAGATCGTCGAGCAGGAAGGTCTGGATATGCGTTATTACAACGTGATCTACGACATCATCGAAGACGTCAAGAAGGCCCTGACCGGCATGCTCGGCAGCGATGTTCGCGAGAACATCCTGGGTGTCGCCGAAGTACGTGACGTGTTCCGTTCGCCGAAGTTCGGCGCCATCGCTGGCTGTATGGTCATCGAGGGTACCGTGTACCGCAACCGTCCGATTCGCGTACTGCGTGATGACGTTGTGATCTTCGAAGGCGAACTGGAATCGCTGCGTCGCTTCAAGGACGATGCTTCCGAAGTCCGTTCGGGCATGGAGTGCGGTATTGGCGTCAAGAGCTACAACGACGTCAAGGTCGGCGACAAGATCGAAGTCTTCGAGAAAGTCCAGGTGGCTCGTACCCTTTAAGGGCGAGCGAGCCGCAAGCGCCTGCTACAGGGCGGCTTGCGGTACCTCTTCAGGTAGCGCCCGGTCAGGCATTCGTCTGTCCGGGCGTTTGCCGCTTTAAGTTACAGGTAGCAAGAATGGCCAAAGAATATAGCCGTACCCAACGTATTGGCGATCAGATGCAGCGCGAGCTGGCCGAGCTGATCCGTCGCGAAGTCAAGGACCCGCGTGTCGGTCTGGTGACTATCACCGCCGTGGACGTGAGCCGTGACCTGGGCCATGCCAAGGTGTTCATCACCGTCATGGGCGAGGAAACCCCGGATGCTGTGCAGCAATCGCTCAAGGCATTGAATAGCGCTGCCAGCTTCCTGCGTCTGCACCTGGGGCGTTCGATGCAACTGCGCAGCGTGCCGCAGCTGCACTTCCATTTCGATGAAAGTGTCAGCCGTGGTGTGCACCTGTCGGCGCTGATCGAGCGTGCAGTGGCCGAAGACCGCCTGCACAAGGATGCCGACGAGTCGGACACCAAGGAGTAAGCGGTGGCCCAGGTCAAACGTATCCGCCGCAATGTCAGCGGCATCATCCTGCTCGACAAGCCGCTGGGCTTCACGTCCAATGCCGCCTTGCAGAAAGTGCGTTGGCTGCTGAACGCGGAAAAGGCCGGCCATACCGGTAGCCTCGACCCACTGGCAACCGGCGTGTTGCCGCTGTGCTTCGGTGAAGCGACCAAGTTTTCGCAGTACTTGCTGGATTCCGACAAGGGCTACGAAACCGTCATGCAGATGGGGCAGACTACCAACACCGGCGATGCCGAGGGTGAGGTGCTGCAGACCCGCGACGTGACCGTTGGTCGCGCCGACATCGAAGCACTGCTGCCACGTTTTCGCGGCCCGATCAGCCAGATACCGCCTATGTACTCGGCGCTCAAGCGTGACGGCCAGCCGTTGTACAAGCTGGCACGTGCAGGAGAGGTAGTGGAGCGCGAGGCGCGTTCTGTTACTATTAACCGCTTGGAGTTGCTCGAGTGCGAAGGCACCCGTGCCCGGCTGAGCGTAGGATGCAGCAAAGGCACCTATATCCGCACGCTGGTGGAGGATATCGGTGAAGCCCTTGGTTGCGGCGCCTATGTCGCCGAGCTGCGCAGGACCCAGGCAGGGCCCTTTGCGCTGGCACAGACGGTCACCCTCGAGGAACTCGAACAGGCCCATGCCGAAGGTGGCAACGAAGCGCTCGACCGCTTCCTGATGCCATCGGACAGCGGGCTGCAGGACTGGCCGTTGGTCAGCCTGTCGGAACACAGTGCGTTCTACTGGCTGCATGGCCAGGCGGTACGCGCGCCGGACGCGCCACAATTTGGCATGGTTCGGGTACAGGATCACAATGCACGCTTCATCGGTATCGGTGAAGTGAGCGAAGACGGGCGCATTGCGCCGCGTCGGCTAATTCGGTCGGAATGACCGAAACCGCGGGGTCAGGCAGTTGCCGAGCCCCACGGCATCAAGGGTGGCTGTCAGTAGGCACGGTCACACCTTTTTTATTAATACAGGGATTTGTCCCTGGCCTATTGGACCCCGCATGCGGGATCCGTTATCAGGAGAAGCCAAATGGCCCTCAGCGTTGAAGAAAAAGCTCAGATCGTTGCCGAATATCAGCAAGCCGCCGGCGATACCGGTAGCCCGGAAGTGCAGGTTGCTCTGCTGACCGCCAACATCAACAAGCTGCAAGGCCACTTCAAGGCCAACGACAAAGACCACCACTCCCGTCGTGGTCTGATCCGTATGGTCAACCAGCGTCGTAAGCTGCTGGATTACCTGAAGGGCAAAGACACCACTCGTTACAGCGCCCTGATCGGTCGCCTGGGCCTGCGTCGCTAATAGCGGCCTGGTCAGTGGTGTGCGTGGGGTGTCGCAGGCTTCGGCAGGGCTGTTTTGCAGCGCTGCCGTTGGGCACTTCACGCGTATCTCCGAGGTTGGCAGCCTGGCAATGCTGAGCGGTTTTTCCGCTTGGTGCCAGGCTCCCAGCCTCGTGTTGTATCTGGACGGTCAATGGGGCCGATTCCCCGTTCTGCCCAAGAATTCGCAAGAAACCAGTTCCCCCAAGAGCCACTGAAAAAGGTAGGAAACCGTGAACCCGGTAATCAAGACTTTCCAGTTCGGTCAATCGACCGTCACTCTCGAAACGGGCCGTATTGCCCGTCAGGCAACCGGCGCCGTGCTGGTTACCGTCGACAACGACGTCACCGTGCTGGTGACTGTGGTAGGTGCCAAACAGGCTGATCCAGGCAAGGGTTTCTTCCCGCTGTCGGTTCACTACCAGGAAAAGACCTACGCCGCTGGCAAGATCCCAGGTGGCTTCTTCAAGCGTGAAGGCCGTCCTTCCGAGAAAGAGACGCTGACCTCTCGCCTGATCGACCGTCCGATCCGTCCGCTGTTCCCGGAAGGCTTCATGAACGAAGTGCAGGTCGTCTGCACCGTGGTTTCCACCAGCAAGAAGACCGACCCGGACATCGCTGCGATGATCGGTACCTCGGCTGCCCTGGCCATTTCCGGTATTCCGTTCGAAGGCCCGATCGGCGCTGCCCGCGTTGCCTTCCACGAAAGCACTGGCTACCTGCTGAACCCGACCTATGAGCAACTGGCTGCCTCGAGCCTGGACATGGTCGTTGCCGGTACCTCCGACGCTGTCCTGATGGTTGAATCGGAAGCTCAAGAGCTGACTGAAGACCAGATGCTGGGTGCCGTACTTTTCGCCCACGACGAATTCCAGGCTGTTATCCAGGCTGTCAAAGAGCTGGCTGCCGAAGCTGGCAAGCCGACTTGGGACTGGAAACCTGCCGTTGCCAACACCGAGCTGTTCAATGCTATCCGCGCCGAGTTCGGCGAAGCGGTTTCGCAGGGTTACACCATCACCGTCAAGGCCGACCGCTACGCGCGTCTGGGCGAGCTGCGTGACCAGGCGGTTGCCAAGTTCTCCGGTGAAGAAGGCCAGCCTTCGGCTTCCGAAGTAAAAGACATCTTCGGCGAAATCGAATACCGCACCGTTCGCGAAAACATCGTCAACGGCAAGCCACGTATCGACGGCCGCGACACCAAGACTGTACGCCCGCTGAACATCGAAGTGGGTGTGCTGCCGAAAACTCACGGTTCGGCACTGTTCACCCGTGGCGAAACCCAGGCCCTGGTCGTTGCGACCCTGGGTACTGCCCGTGATGCCCAGCTGCTGGACACCCTCGAAGGCGAGAAGAAAGACCCCTTCATGCTGCACTACAACTTCCCACCGTTCTCGGTAGGTGAGTGTGGCCGCATGGGCGGTGCTGGCCGTCGCGAAATCGGCCACGGCCGTCTGGCCCGCCGTTCGGTTCAGGCCATGCTGCCTGCTGCTGACGTGTTCCCGTACACCATCCGCGTGGTTTCGGAAATCACCGAATCCAACGGTTCCAGCTCCATGGCTTCGGTCTGCGGTGCATCCCTGGCCCTGATGGACGCTGGTGTGCCGATGAAGGCGCCAGTTGCCGGTATCGCCATGGGCCTGGTCAAGGAAGGCGACAAGTTCGCAGTCCTGACTGACATCCTGGGTGACGAAGACCACCTGGGCGACATGGACTTCAAGGTAGCCGGTACCGCCAAAGGCGTCACCGCGCTGCAGATGGACATCAAGATCAACGGCATCACCGAAGAGATCATGGAAATCGCCCTGGGCCAAGCCCTGGAAGCGCGCCTGAACATCCTCGGCCAGATGAACCAGGTCATTGGCCAGTCGCGTACCGAACTGTCGGCCAACGCCCCAACCATGATCGCGATGAAGATCGACACCGACAAGATCCGCGACGTCATCGGTAAAGGCGGCGCCACCATTCGCGCCATCTGCGAAGAGACCAAGGCTTCGATCGACATCGAAGACGACGGCTCGATCAAGATCTTCGGCGAAACCAAGGAAGCGGCAGATGCTGCCAAGCAGCGCATCCTGGGCATCACCGCTGAGGCCGAGATCGGCAAGATCTACGTCGGCAAGGTCGAGCGCATTGTCGATTTCGGCGCCTTCGTCAACATCCTGCCTGGCAAGGACGGCCTGGTGCACATCTCCATGCTGAGCGATGCTCGCGTCGAGAAAGTCACCGACATCCTCAAGGAAGGCCAGGAAGTCGAAGTGCTGGTACTGGACGTGGATAACCGCGGCCGTATCAAGCTGTCGATCAAGGACGTCGCTGCGGCCAAGGCCTCGGGCGTCTAAGCGACCGTCACGCAATAGAGAAAGGGCCCTTCGGGGCCCTTTTTTCATGGGGACGGGAACCTTTTGCGGACTTGCATCTTGCATGCAGGTTTACCGCGCAGATTGCAAAATGCACGACCCCAACTGCGATTGTGTTTTGCTAACTGTTTGATTTAAAAGGAAATAAAATGGGAGGCTAAGCTGGCACAGCCCATGCAACTACCTTCATACCTGACGCCAGGACATACGGCGCAGACCCTTCGAAAAACAGGAGTGACCCACATGAAGAAGTTCGCCATTGCTGCCGCTACTGCTACCGCTCTGACCCTGACCATGGCTAACGGTGCATTCGCCGCTGAGCCAACCCAGGCTCCAGTCATGTTGGCGGCCAACACCGTCGACAACGCCAAGCAAGAAGGCTCCGACACTTGGATCACTACCAAGGTCAAAGCTGATCTGCTGACTGAAAAAGGCATCCCAGGCAGCGACATCAAAGTCGAGACCAGCCAAGGTGTTGTTTCGCTGTCTTCTGATGTGAAGGTTACCGAATCGCAGAAAGCAGAAGCGGTGCGCATCACCAAGAACATCAAAGGCGTCAAGAGCGTAATGTCTGACGGCCTGAAAGCCGAGTAAAGGAATGTCCCGTCGGCCAAATGGATTTGGCCACTTTCACCAAAGCCCTGGCCCGTGCCAGGGCTTTTTCTTGCGCTCAATACACTGGGTTGCGCGCGATCACATCGCTTTCGAAGCATTCCTGCTCAAGGATCAGAGGCTCCACCAATGGGCGGCTGTCGCGAAAATGCGCGGTCTGGGTATGCGCTTCATACGCAGCATCATCGCGGTAGATTTCGTACAAGTAGATCACCTCCGGATCGACCCGGTCCTGCGACACATCGAACACCAGGCAGCCTGGCTCACTCGCCACGGAAGCTGCAGCATTGACCTTGATTGCACTGAGGAAAGCTTCGGCGCATCCAGGCTTCACTCGGGTCTTGATGAACAGGCTATACACAAATCTCTCCTTTTGTTTTAAATTCAATAATGAATTGTATACAAAAATGGAGTTTCGCCAATGTCCGAATTGCCTGCACGCCCTGGCCGCCTGAATGGCTTGCGCCACATTGCCCTGCTGGTGCCTAACCTGGAGGAGTGTGAACGCTTCTACGTCGATGTGCTGGGCATGGAAGTGCTGAATCGTGCCAATGAGGACCTGGTGTACCTCACCTGCGGTAACGACAACCTTTCATTGGGGCGTGGGGCAGGGGCGGCCAACGGGTTGCAGACCCTGGATCACTACGGGTTCATTGTCGACAGCGTGGAGGAGTTGGAAGCCTGGTACCAGTACTTCAAGGCTCATGGCGTGACCTTGCTCGACCGGCCGTTCAACCATGGTGACGGCGCACGCAGCTTCCACCTGCTGGACCCGGCCGGGAACAAGGTTCAACCGTTGTATCACCCGGCGGTGTCGGGGCAGCGGTTGGTTTGAAGCCCGTACTGGCCTCTTCGCGGGCACGCCCGCTCCCACAGGTAGTGCGCAGGTCTGTGGGGGCGGGCGTGCCTGCGAAAGAGGTCAGGCCTGCCGGAGGGGATTACTCGGCATCCAGATGCATCGGCGTAATCACCCGCCCATCGCTTTCAGGCTGCCCCAGGCTGGTGTCGATGAAGTACACCCGGTCATCTTCAAGCTTGCCCTTGTCCACGAGGTAGTCCTTGATGCTGCTGGCCCGCTCCTGGCCCAGTGTACGCAGCAAGGCGGTACTCTCAGCCCAAGACTTGATCACCGCGGCGCGCAGCTTGGCGGTACGCTCGTCACGGCTCAGTTGCTCCCATTCTGCTGGCGGCTGCTGTTTCAGGCGGGTGCGGTAAATGCCTTCGAGCATCGCGGGCTTGTCGCTGTCGTCCACCACCAGCATCGAGGCATTGGCCGGCACCTTGTCACCCCGTCGCTGCAGGATCTTGTACCAGGTGGCCTGGTACTCACGCTCAAGGCGCTGTTGGGCAATCAGCGGGCCATCGCTGGCCTGGGCGCTGGTGCCTTCGATTTCCAGGCGCAGTTCCGGGCGCTCTTTCAGCGCGGATGCCAGCTTGTCCAGGGACGACTGCGCCTCGCCGCTGAGTTCGCTGGAGCCGGGGGCGAACGCCACATTGCCAAGGTCTTCCGAGCTGCCGCCGCTGATCAGTCCGCCAATGAATTTGAATGGCGCCTGCGCCGCGCGCAGCACCAGGTTGCGCAGGGTTTGCCAAACAATCGGCATCACGCTGAATTGCGGGTTGTTGAGGTCGCCAGACACCGGCAGCTCAATCGAGATCTTGCCCTCGGTATCCTTCAGCAATGCCACCGCCAGGCGGATCGGAAGGTCGACTGCATCCGGACTGTCGACTTTCTCGCCCAGCTGCAGTTGTTCCACTACTACCTTGTTCTCGGCCTTGAGTTGGCCGTTGGTGATCAGATAGTGCAGGTCCAGGTTCAGCCGCCCTTTGCGGATGCGGAAGCCGGCGAACTTGCCGGAGTAGGGCGTCAACGTGGTCAGTTCGACGCGCTTGAAGCTGGTGGCAATGTCCAGGCTGGCCAGTGGGTTGAACGGGTTGAGGGCGCCCTTGATGGTAACCGGTGCGTAGCGGTCTACCTTACCCTTGACTTCGACCTTGGCCGGCAGCGGCTTGCGGTTGTCGATGGTGCCGATCTGGCCGTTGAGTTGCTGGATGGCCGTGGCGAAGTTGGGGGTAAGCGACAGGTCGGCAAAGTTGGCCGAGCCGTCGTTGATGTCGATCTGCCCGATATGGATGCCAAGCGGCTTGTTGTTGCTGGCCGTGGTCGGCTTGGGCTGGCTGCTCGCCGGGGCGTCGGCCGGTTGCGGGATCAGCAGGTCATTGACATTGGTGGTGCGGTCTTCGTTGATGATGAAGCGTGCATAGGGCTGCAGCAGGGTCACCTTGTCGATCGACAGTGCATCGCCGTGCACGTAGGACAAGCCGTCGACGTTCACCTGCTGCCATTTGACGAAGTCGCGGCTCTTGATGGTGTCGAGGGTGTGCAACTGGCTGACCTGCGCCTTGCCGGTCACATTGAAGGCCAGCGGCGCGGTGTTCTTCAGGTCGACCTTGAGGTCGCTCGAGAGCATGCCGCTGCGCAGCTCCAGCAGGATGAACGGGCTAATGTAGGCCTGGGCCACACGCAGGTCGATGTCGCGGGTGCTCACATCCAGCTTTGCCCATATCGGTGCCAGGTTGACCTGGCCTGCGGCCTGCAGCTTGCCTTGCTTGCCCACACCGGTATCGAGTTTGAGGGTGAAGGGCGACTGGTTGAGGCTGTCGAAACCTTGCAGGTCGGCGTTGAGGGGGCCAATGTCCAAGGCTACCGGTTCCTTCTGGCTGCGATCTGCCAGGTGCACCAGGTAGTTGCGCAACTGCACGTCCTTGAGCAGCACTTGCCAAGGCTTGCTTGGCTCCTTGGCAGCTTTCTCTTCAGGCGTAGGTTCTGCGGCAGCCGGCTCGGCTTTTTCCTTCGGCGTAGCCTTGGCGGGTTGGCTGGCGAACAGCTTCTGCCAGTCGAGCTGGCCATCTTTTTCCAGCGCCGCCCAGGTTTCGAGCTTTTCGCTGCGAACCTTGCCCACGGTGACCTGCTGTTTGACCAGATCAATGGTGGTTTCGCTAACCTCCAGGCTGGCCAGGCGTGCCAACGGTCGGCCATCCGGCGCCTTGATGGCGAATGGCGCGATGCGCACGGAGACCTTATCCAGCAGCAGCTCGGTCTGTTTGGCGAGGTTGAGCTTGTAGTGCGTATCGAGGCTTACCACGCCGTCTTCCAGCACCAGTGGCACGGCATCGCGCACGTAGGGCCAGAACAGCTTCATCTTGCCGTCAGTGACCTTCAGTGTGCCTTCGGAGGCGATCGGCGACAGGCTCAGCGTGCCCTTCCAGTCGATGCGTCCGCCATTGGGGCCGCTGGCCACCAAGGTCATGTCGGCGTTGTCGTTGGGCAGGGTGCTGAGGTTTTTCAGCTCCAGATTCATGTTGTCGTAGAGGAACTCGATCGGCTCGCTGGGGCGCAGGTCCTCGAAGTGCAGGTAGCCGTCGACGAGCTTGATGCTGCCAATACGCAGCGGGAACGGGTCGCTGGGCGGCTCTTCGGGTTTGGCTTCGCTGGCCGGTAGTTTGAACAACCCGGTCAGGTTGAGGGTACCGTCCTTGGCGAACAGCACTTCGTTGCGCGGTTTGTCGAGTTCCACCGCTTCCAGATGCAGGGCTTTGGTCCACAGGCTGTCGAGCGAGGCGTTAGCGTAAAGACGCTCGAAGCCGACCTGCTCCTTGCCCGGCTCGCCGATCTGCAGGCCCCACAGCGTCAACTCGAGGCTGAAGGGGTTGAGTTCGATCCGTTCGAGGTGGGCCGGCACGGTGGCGTATTGGGCCAACTGCTGGTTGGCAATGCGCAGTGCGACACCAGGAAGAATGAGAAAGCCAAGCAGGCTATACAGGGCTACCAAGGCCACGATTGCGCCAGCGGCGCGAGTCAATCCTTTGTACATGTGTCGCTTCGTCAGTCTAAGCAGGAGTGCTTGGAGTATGGCACGTTAAATCAGTTCCGCAGGGGCCACCCTTTGCGCTCAATCAATGCCCATGCGCCGTTTGGCTCGGTGTGCCGAGCCGTCGCGCATTGCCCAGCGCAGTACCGGCGCAGTGCGTTGCAGGCCCAGGCGGATCAGGCGCTGCTGCAGGGGCCCGTGCTGCAGGCCGAGCAGTGCCTGGGCCCAGCCGGGCAGCAAGTCGATACCCGCGTGCAGCATCAGTTTGCCAACCGGCTGTGCCAGGCGGCTGGGAGCAGGGGCGTCGAGCAGGATTCGTATCACCTCATGGCTGCGCGCATCACAATGCAGCTGCGGGCGTATGTGTTGCAGATAGTCTTCAACTTGCTGGCACGAGCGCGGCACGTCACGGGCGCCAAGGCGCTCGGCGATCAGGGCGATTTCGTTGTAATAGGCATCCTGCTCGGCGCGTGGCAGGCGTGGGTTGCGGTAACGCAGGTGGGCAGCGAGGAAACGGCTGACCTCCGCTACATGCACCCAGGTCAACAGATCCGGGTCGCTGGCCGCATAGGGGCGGCCATCTGGTGCCGTGCCGGTGACCTGCAGGTGAATGGTGCGCACTTTGTCGATCAGCCACTCGGCATCGCCAGTGGCGCCGAAGGTGGTGCCGGAAATGAACTGGCTGGTGCGGCGCAAGCGGCCGAGCAGGTCTTCACGAAAATTGGAGTGGTCCCACACACCGGCCAAGGCCAGGGGATGCAACAACTGCAGCATCAGCGCGCTGATGCCACCGACCAGCATGCTCGGGAAGTCGCCATGTACCCGCCAGCTGATGCTGTGCGGGCCGAACAGGCCGGGGTCGCCCTTGGGCGATTCCAGGTCGAGCTGGCCGAGGGCCAGCCCGGTGAGGCTCATGACCTGGGTTTCGATGCGGCGACGAAGGGCTTCCATGGCGACCTGCTGTGCAGGGCGGCCATGATTGCTGGCCGCCGGTTACTGGTTGAGGCGTTTGTCGATCAGGCCCTGTACCACGCTTGGGTCGGCCAGGGTCGAGGTATCGCCCAGGTTTTCCAGCTCATTGCAGGCGATTTTGCGCAGTATACGCCGCATGATCTTGCCTGAGCGCGTCTTGGGTAGCGCTGGCGCCCACTGAATCAGCTCAGGCTTGGCGAAGCTGCCGATTTCCTTGCTGACCAGGGCCAGCAGCTCGGCCTTTAGCGTGTCATCTGGCGTCACGCCATTCATGGTCGTGACGAAGGCGTAGACGCCTTGGCCCTTGAGGTCGTGGGGGTAGCCGACCACTGCGGCTTCGGCCACGCTGTCATGCAGCACCAGTGCGCTTTCCACTTCAGCGGTGCCGATGCGGTGCCCGGACACGTTGATCACATCGTCGATGCGCCCGGTGATCCAGTAGTCGCCATCGGCATCGCGGCGGGCACCGTCGCCAGTGAAGTAGTAGCCGGGCAAGGGCTTGAAGTAGGTGTCGACCATCCGCTGATGGTCGCCGTAGACGCTGCGGATCTGCCCGGGCCAGCTGGCTTTGATCGCCAGCACGCCGGCGCCGGGGCCTTCGATCAGTTTGCCTTTTTCGTCCAGAAGCACCGGTTGCACGCCGAACATTGGCTGGGTGGCGCAGCCGGGTTTGAGTGACTGTGTGCCGGGCAGTGGGGTGAGCATGATGCCGCCGGTTTCGGTCTGCCACCAGGTATCCACAATCGGGCAGCGCTTTTGCCCGACCTCCTCGAAATACCATTCCCAGGCTTCCGGGTTGATCGGCTCGCCGACGCTGCCCAGCAGGCGCAGGCTTTTGCGTGAGGTGCTCTGCAGTGGCGCAGAGCCCTCACGCATCAGCGCTCGCAGGGCGGTCGGAGCGGTGTAGAAGATGTTCACCTGGTGCTTGTCTACCACTTGCCAGAAGCGCGAGGTGTCCGGGTAGTTCGGTACGCCTTCGAACATCAGCGAGATTGCGCCATTCGCCAGCGGGCCATAGACGATGTAGCTGTGGCCGGTCACCCAGCCGACATCGGCGGTGCACCAGAACACTTCTCTGTCACGGTAATCGAACACTACCTTGAAGGTCATTGCCGCCTGTAGCAGGTAGCCGCCGGTGGTATGCAATACCCCTTTGGGTTTGCCGGTGCTGCCAGAGGTGTAGAGGATGAACAGCGGGTCTTCGGCCTCCATCGGTTCAGGGGGGCAGTCGTCGCCGGCGTCCTGCGTAGCTTCGTGGTACCAGAGGTCGCGGCCTTGGGCCCAGGCAACATCGCCGCCAGTGCGGCGCACCACCAACACGCTGCTGACCGCCGGGCAGTTGGCCAGGGCCTTGTCGACGTTCTGTTTCAGCGGGATGCGTTTGCCGCCACGCACGCCTTCATCGGCGGTGATCACGGTGCGGCAGTCGGCATCGAGAATACGGTCTCGCAAGGCATCGGGGGAGAAACCGCCGAACACCACCGAGTGGATGGCGCCGATGCGGGTGCACGCGAGCATGGCGAAGGCGGCCTCGGGAATCATTGGCATATAGATGCACACCCGGTCGCCTTTCTTCACGCCGCGCGCTTTCATTGCATTGGCCAGTCGGCAGACCTGACGGTGCAGTTCGCGGTAGGTGATGGCCTTGGAGTCCTTGGGGTCGTCGCCTTCCCACAGCAGGGCCGTTTGCTCGCCGCGCTGGGCCAGATGACGGTCGATGCAGTTGTAGCTGACGTTGAGTTGCGCACCGTCGAACCAGCGGGCCTTGCCGGTATGCAGGTCGCATTGCTGCACGCTTGACCAAGGCTTGATCCAGTCCAGGCGTTTGGCCTGTTCGGCCCAGAAGGTGTCTGGGTCTTCGACCGACTGGCGGTAGAGGTGGCGGTAGTCTTCGGGGGTGAGGGCGGCGGACTGGCTGACGGCCCGGGCCTGGGGGTATTTGCGGATATCGAACATGGCGGGTGGTCCTGCTCTTGTAAGGGGCGATGGACTGCAACGGCTATTCGATAAGACAGTGTAGCTGGGAGCGGTGTTCAACCTGGGCCGGCCTCTTCGCGGGTAAACCCGCTGCTACGAGGTAATGCGTTGCCTCGTAGGAGCGGGTTTACCCGCGAAGAGGCCGGCACAAGCTTCGGATCAACCGCGGTGACGGCCGCGGAAGTAGTTGATCAGGCCTTGGGTGGAGCCGTCTTCGGCGCTGTCTTCCAGGCTGCCGACCAAGCGCTGGTAAACGCCCTTGCCCAGTTCCTTGCCCAGCTCGACGCCCCACTGGTCGAAGGCGTTGATACCCCAGACAACGCTCTGTACGAACACCTTGTGCTCGTACATCGCCACCAACGCGCCCAGGCGGCGCGGGCTGATGCGCTCGACCACCAACGTGTTGCTCGGGCGGTTACCCGGGATTACCTTGTGCGGGGCCAGCTTTTCGATGTCCGCTTCGTTGAGGCCTTTAGCGCGCAATTCGGCTTCGGCTTCCTCGCGGGTTTTGCCCAGCATCAGCGCCTGGCTCTGCGACAGGCAGTTGGCGTACAGCCACTGATGGTGGTCGGCCACCGGGTTGAAGCTCACCACCGGCACGATGAAGTCGGCCGGAATCAACTGGGTGCCCTGGTGCAGCAACTGGTGGTAGGCATGCTGGCCGTTGCAGCCCACGCCGCCCCAGATTACCGGCCCGGTGTCGGTCTTCACCGGGGTACCGTCTTGCAATACGCTCTTGCCGTTGGATTCCATGTCCAGCTGCTGCAAGTGCTTGGTGATGTTGCGCAGGTAGTGGTCGTACGGCAGGATCGCGTGGCTGTTCGCATCCCAGAAGTTGCCATACCACACGCCCAGCAGGGCCAGTAGCACCGGCATGTTCTTGTCGAACGGTGCGGTCTGGAAGTGCTGGTCCATGGTGTAGGCGCCGGACAGCAGTTCCTTGAAGTTGGCAGTGCCGATGGCCAGGGCGATCGGCAGGCCGATGGCCGACCACAGCGAGTAGCGCCCGCCCACCCAGTCCCACATCGGGAAGATGTTTTCTTCGCGGATACCGAACGCTACAGCAGCGGCCTTGTTGCTGGATACGGCAATGAAGTGGCGGTACAGCTCGGCTTCCGAGCCGCCTTGGGCCAGGTACCAGGTACGCGCGGCCATGGCGTTTTTCAGCGTCTCGAGGGTGTTGAACGACTTCGACGAGACGATGAACAGGGTGGTTTCGGCGCGCAGGTTGGCCGACAGCTCGTGGAACTCGCTGCCGTCGATGTTGGCCAGGTAGTGGCAGCGCACGCCGCGCTGGGCGTAGGGTAGCAGCGCTTCGGAAACCAGCTCGGGGCCGAGGAACGAACCGCCAATGCCGATGTTGACCACGTCGGTGATCGGTTTTTCGCTGTAGCCGCGCCACAGGCCATCGTGAATGCGGCCAACCAGTTCGGTAATCTGGTTGAGCACCTTGTGCACTTCCGGCATTACGTTCACGCCGTTGACGCTGAGTTTGTCACCTACGGGCCGGCGCAAGGCGGTGTGAAGCACCGGGCGGCCTTCGGAGGCGTTGATGATCTCACCACCGAACATCGACTTGATGGCGTCCTGCAGGCCCACTTCATTGGCCAGGTTGACCAGCAGATCGCGGCTTTGCTCGGTGATCAGGTTTTTTGAGTAGTCGAGGAACAGGCCGCAAGCGCTAAGGGAAAACTGGTCGAAGCGCTTGGCATCGGCGGCGAAGGCTTCGCGCATGCTGAAGCTTTGCATGGCGTCGCGGTGTTTCTGAAGCGCCTGCCAGGCGGGCAGGGCCGTCACATCGTGGGGTGTACGGTAATACGCCATTGCGCGGGGTTCCCTTGGTGCGTGGTGAGGGCTTGGACACGGCAGTCGTTGCCGGGTTCAGGCTGGCACCATTATAGGCAAAGGCCACGTGCTGGGAATGGGTATGGCAGGGGGATTTTGGTGGGGCATTGCAAGCAAGCCCGCCCCTACAGATAAACGTGCAGGAGCGGGCTTGCCCGCGAATGGGCTGCAAGGGAGCCCAAGACCGTTATGCAGTCTTCTCTTCCAAATGCAGGTAGAGGTTGTCGATCAACCGTGTGTTACCCAGGTAAGCCGCCGCAATCACCACCAGGTCTCGATCATCGATCACTGCCGGGCGCAAGCTTACGGCATGGCGTACTTCCAGGTAATCCGGACGGAAACCTGCTGCGCTCAGTTGCGCCTGGCCTTCAGCGACCAGTGCGGCAAAATCCCGCTGGCCACGGCCGATGCCCGCTGCGATGTGCTGCAGTGTGCGGTACAGCGCTGGCGCAGCAGTACGCTGCTCTGGCGTGAGGTAGCCATTGCGCGACGACAGCGCCAAGCCATCTTCGGCACGCACGGTGGGTTCGCCGATGATCTGGATCGGCATGTTCAGATCGCGCACCATGGCGCGGATCACCGCCAGCTGCTGATAGTCCTTCTCGCCGAACACGGCAAGGTCTGGCTGGACCATGTTGAACAGCTTGTTCACCACGGTGGCCACGCCCTCGAAATGCCCAGGCCGGCTGGCGCCGCACAGGCCTTCGGAAAGCTGGGGCACGCTGACGCGTGTCTGCACGCTCATGCCGTCGGGGTACATCTCTTCCACGGTGGGCGCGAACAGCAGGTTGCAGCCGGCTTGTACCAAGCGCTCCTGGTCGGCTGCCAGGGTACGAGGGTATTTGTCGAGGTCTTCGTTGGCGCCGAACTGCAGCGGGTTGACGAAGATACTGGCGACCACGAAATCGGCGCGCTGGGCAGCCTTGGTCACCAAGGCCGCATGGCCGCTGTGCAGGTTGCCCATGGTCGGTACGAAACCGATGCGTTTGCCCTCACCGCGCGCGCGGGCCACTGCCGCGCGCAGTTCGCGGACGGTCTTGACTGTATTCATGCACTGAACCCGTGTTCGCTGCCTGGGAAACTGACTTGCTTGACCGCCTCGACGTAAGCGACGAGGGCGCTATGGATATCCGGTTGGTCCTGCATGAAGTTCTTCACGAACTTCGGTACCCGGCCGCTCAGCGACAGGCCGAGCATGTCGTGCAGTACCAGTACCTGGCCATCGGTGGCGCTGCCGGCGCCAATGCCGATTACCGGGATGCCAACGGCATTGGTGATTTCCGCCGCCAGTTCGCTGGGTACGCACTCGAGCAGCAGCATGGCCGCACCGGCCTGTTCCAGGGCAATGGCGTCGGCGCGCATCTGCCGGGCCTGGGCCTCCTGGCGGCCCTGCACTTTGTAGCCGCCCAGCACGTTGACGGTTTGCGGGGTCAGGCCCATGTGCGCGCACACCGGCACACCACGTTCGGCCAGCAAGCGGATGGTTTCGGCCAGCCAGGCTGCGCCTTCGATCTTGACCATGTGGGCGCCTGCCTGCATCAGCATGGCGCTGTTGGCAAAGGCCTGCTCCGGGGTGGCGTGGGCCATGAACGGCAGGTCGGTGAGGATCAGCGCGCCGTCGTTGCCGCGTTTGACGCTGGCGGTGTGGTAGGCCATCTCCGCCGTGGTGACCGGCAAGGTGCTGTCGTGGCCCTGCAGGACCATCCCCAGCGAGTCGCCCACCAGCAACACTTCAACGCCGGCCTGGCTGGCGGCCTTGGCGAAGGTCGCGTCGTAGCAGGTCAGCATGGTGATTTTTTCACCCTTGGCCTTGAGGCCGTTAAGGGTGGTAAGAGTTACTTCAGGCATGTAGGAAATTCCTCGTTCAGGCGCTGTAAAAAACGACTGCATTCAACGCGTGTAGTCATCTTCCGGAGCGGCACATCATCGCGCGTGATGTTCGGGCACAGGTCCGTCCGGGCCTAAATACGGGTATGCGGCACTTTGGTGCCACACGGGACGCCTATAGTCGTGAGCGAGGTGTGGGAAGTCAATCACCCTGTTACCGCATTGTTACGATCAGGGTGTTACTGGCGTTACCGAGGTGGCGATGCAGGCTGGAACGCCCGGTCTACAGGCGTTCCAGGCCGACGAACGGGCATTCGTCGAGCAGTTGCGCGAGGGCGCGGCCATCGGCCAGGCGGAAATCCCCCGGTACCAGTTCGGCCAACGGGTACAGCACGAACGGGCGGGCATGCATGTGGTAATGCGGCACTTTCAGGCGTGGCTGGTCGAGCACCTGGTCACCGAACAGCAGGATGTCCAGGTCCAGCGTACGTGGGCCCCAGCGTTCCTTGCGTACGCGGCCCTGGTCGTTTTCGATGGCCTGCAGCGCATCGAGCAATGCCAGTGGTGCCAGGGCGGTGTCCAGGGCGGCGACAGCATTGGTGTAGCGTGGTTGGCCGGGCAGCAGCGAATCGCTGGTGTACAGGGCCGAGGCGGCTACCAGGCGCGTGGCTTCGACCTGGTCCAGCGCCTGCAAGGCGCTACGCAGCTGCTCGGCAGGTGCGTCCAGGTTGCTGCCCAAACCTACGTAGGCGCGAATGGTCACTCGAACGCCTCGTCGCCACTGCGCTTGCGTTTGCTGCTGCTGCGCTTGCGCTTGCGCGGGCCGGCGCTTTCGTCGCGGCTACCAAGCTCGCGGATCATCTCGCGGCGCTCGCTGTCGTTTGCCTCCTGGTAATCGGTCCACCACTGGCCCAGGTCGTCGGTTTCTTCCCCGGCGCTCTCACGCAGCAGCAGGAAGTCGTAACCGGCGCGGAAACGCGGGTTGTCCAGCAGCATGTCGGCGCGCTTGCCGCTGCGGCGCGGCAGGCGCTCCTGCATGTCCCAGATCTCGCGGATCGGCAGGGTAAAACGCTTGGGGATGGCAATGCGCGCGCATTGCTCGGCGATCAGGTCGTGGGCCGCACCGTTCATGGCCGGGATCGGCGGCACGCCCTGGTTCTGCAGGTGCAGCACACGGGCCGGCAGAGCTGGCCAGAGCAGAGCAGCGAACAGGAAGGCTGGCGTCACCGGCTTGCCCTGCTTCACGCGCAGGTCGGTGTTGTTCAGTGCCTGGCTGATCAGCGTGTGGGTGTAGGTCGGCCGCTCGTCCAGCGCGTGGGCACTGGCCGGGAACAGCGGTTCGAACAACTCCAGGTCAACCAGCATTTCGAAGGCGATGGCACCTTGGCCGCTGAGGAACAGCTTGAGGCATTCCTCGAACAGGCGCGCGGGTGGAATCTCGCGCAGCATTGGGGCCAGGCCGCGAATCGGCAGGTAGGTGTGCTTTTCGATGCCAAAGTCGAGCTTGGCGGCAAAGCGCACCGCGCGCAGCATGCGCACCGGGTCTTCCTGGTAGCGCTGGGTCGGGTCCCCGATCAGCCGCAGCAGGCGATTGCGCACGTCGTGCACACCGTTGGCGTAATCGAGAATGCGCTCGCTGACCGGATCGTAATACAGGGCGTTGATGGTGAAGTCGCGGCGTTGCGCGTCCTCTTCCAGGGTGCCGTACACGTTGTCTCGCAGAATGCGGCCACTGGCGTTATGCGACGAACGGTGGGTATCGCCCTGATCGTCCTCGGAGTGATGGGCGCGGAAGGTGGCAACTTCAATGATCTCACGGCCGAAATGCACATGGACCAATTTGAAGCGACGACCAATGATACGGGCGTTGCGGAACTCGGCACGGACCTGTTCGGGGGTGGCACTGGTGGCGACGTCGAAGTCCTTCGGCGTGATGCCCAGCATCAGGTCGCGGACACAGCCACCGACCAGGTAAGCCTGGTAGCCGGCGCTTTGCAAGCGCTCCACGATGTTCACCGCATGACGGCTGAACTGGTGGCGCTGCAGCGAGTGCTGGCTCTTGTTGATCACCTCGGGCGTGGTGCGCCTGTGGTGCGGGCCCGGTACGGGCGGGCGGAAAGACTGGAACAGCTTCTTCAGCATGGGATGCACTGTGTGAAGGAATGTTCGGCCAAGAATAGGAGAATGGCCGCATGATGGGCGGGGATTCTAGCATTTACTCGGGGAATGGTGTAGGCGGGTAGCAGGATGCCTGCCAGAAGGGTAGAAACGACAAGGGGAGCCTAAGCTCCCCAAGAAGTCGTTACGTGCTCTTATTGTTTTTTTGCTGGGCTTCTTGTTTTTGTTGAGTGCCCTGCCCACAAATCTCGAAGCTTGTGGACGACCCCCAAATCGGGGGTAAAGAGCAAACGGATTGCTTTGGCCGCTGATGACACGTTGATCTGTCGATCCAACCAGTTCAGGCGCTGCTTTTAGTGCAGTTTTTGTTGTTCTCTGCCTGGTTGTGGGGCAAGCCCCAAACACGCATCCTCTCCAAAAGAATCAGTTAGCTGCGCCTCCGCCATCTTGTTTTTATTGTGCGTGAGCCGTTTCGTCTTGTTCTTATTCTGAGTTGCAGTGCTTGTTATTGTTCTTGTACCAAACATATAGCAGGTGCCGTGCCAACTTTTCAAAACTCAATAAAATCAATGGGTTGAGCGGGTTCTGCAGTTTTTGGCAGGTCCAAAATGTCGCAATTTCGTTACCGTACGCCTCGGGGACTGTTACGGCGGAAAGCTTGGGTAACAGATTTTTACGGGAGGTAAGGTGTTACCTGGGGTGTTCGCCGTGACACGTTCAGCGCCTGTGAGACCGAGCGCCGCCCGCGCGGCGCTTCGCGGCCAAAGCCGCTCCTACATTTGTTTGGGCCAATTTTTTCTGTGGGATTTGAGCGCAAACGCCTTGGCGCATGGCTCGAGATTGCGTCATACAACAAGGCGGTCGCGCGCGTGTGGCACAGGAGGGGCTGGCCCGAAACAAATGTAGCAGCGGCTTTAGCCGCGAAGCGCCGCGCGGGCGGCGCTCGGTCTCACCGACGCCGCATAGGCTACGGCGTACGGTGCGCAGGTCGGTTATTCGCTGGTAGCGTTGCTCTTGCGCCGTGGGATGCCCAGGCGCTGGCGGCGTTCCCACAGGCACTTGCGGCTGACGCCGAGCTTGCGTGCCAGTTCGGTCTCGGTCATGTGGTCCTGGTGTTCAAGCACGAAGTGCTGGAAGTAGTCTTCCAGCGACAGGTCTTCGGTCGGCTCGTGGCTGGCATTGCCCGCGTTGGCCACCACCAGGGCATTGTCGAGGATGTCATCCTCTTCCAGGTCGCTCAGCTCGATGTCGATGCCCAGCAGCTCGGCGGAAATTTCTGCGCTCTCGCTGAGAATCACCGCGCGCTCCACGGCGTTTTCCAGTTCACGCACGTTACCGGGCCAGCTGTAGTGACGAATGGCTTGCTCGGCCTCGGCCGAGAAGTGCAGGTCGTCGCGGCCGATGCGAGCGCTCTGGCGGGCGAGGAAGACGTTGGCGATCTCGTTGACGTCGCTGCCCCGCTCACGCAGGGCCGGCAGCTTCAGGGCGATGACGTGCAGTCGGTAATACAAGTCTTCACGGAACTGGCCGGCCTTGGCCAGGTTTTTCAGGTCGCGGTGGGTCGCGGCGATCAGGCGCACATCGACCTTTTGCGACTGCACCGAACCTACGCGGCGTATCTCGCCTTCCTGCAGCACACGCAGCAGTCGAGCCTGGGCTTCCAGCGGCAGTTCGCCAATTTCATCGAGGAACAGCGTACCGCCATCGGCGGCCTCCACCAAGCCGGCGCGCCCGGCGCTGGCGCCGGTGAACGCGCCTTTTTCGTGGCCGAACAGTTCGGATTCGATCAGCGTTTCGGGGATGGCCGCGCAGTTCACCGAGATCATCGGTGCCTTGGCCCGGCGAGACAGGTTGTGCAGGGCGCGGGCCACCAGCTCTTTACCGGTGCCCGACTCGCCCTGGATCAGCACATTGGAGTCGGTAGGCGCGACCTTGCGGATCTTGCTGTACATGTCCTGCATGGGCTGGCACGAGCCGATGATGCCGATTTCGCCATTGGCCGTTGCCGCGCTGCCTTTGTCGGGCGCTGTAGCCTTGCCATTGCTGGCGCGTGGCTCGGCAGGCGGTGCAGCAGCGGGGGCGTTCTGCCGGTCACGCAGAATACGCGCTACTGCCTGCAGCATCTCGTCGTGGTCGAAGGGCTTGGCGATGTAGTCCACCGCGCCCATTTTCATCGAGTCCACCGCTGAGCGCAGGCTGGCGTAACTGGTCATGATCAGTACCGGGGTGCCCTGGCCGAGCTTGATCAGCTCGGTGCCGGGCGCGCCTGGCAGGCGCAGGTCGCTGACGATGAGGTCGAAAGTGGCAATGCTGAAGCGTTCCTGGGCTTCCTGCACCGAGCCGGCCTCGCTGACCTGGTACTGGTTCCGCTCAAGCAGGCGGCGCAGGGCCGAGCGGATGATGGTTTCGTCTTCGACGATCAGAATGTGCGGCATTGATTCAATTCTCTCGACGGTCTCGAATTTCAGGGGACGTCGCTACGACATGCCGGGGCAGGGTCACGCGGATCCGGGTGCCACGTTGCCGTTCGATATCGGCCGGGCTGTCGATGGTGATTTGCCCATAATGCTCTTCCACGATGGAATAGACCAGAGCGAGCCCCAGTCCGGTTCCTTCGCCCGGGTCCTTGGTGGTGAAGAAGGGTTCGAACAGGCGGTCCATGATGTTCTTCGGAATCCCGCTGCCTTCGTCTTCGACGATCAGGTCGACGGTGTGCTCGTTAACCTCGCTGCGCACGCGCACGGCGCTGCCGGGCGGCGAGGCATCGCGGGCGTTGGAGAGCAGGTTGATCAGCACCTGGGCCAGGCGCTGCGGGTCACCTTCGGCCCAATGGTCCGGGTCGCAAAGGTTGAAGAACTGTACTTCGAAATTGCGCCGGTTCAACGCCAGCAGACCGATGGCATCTTGTGCCACTTCGGCCAGGCACACCGGCTCCTCACTGTTCTGGTGGCTGCCACCGGCATGGGCGAAGCTCATCAGCGACTGGACGATGCGCGATACGCGCTTGGTCTGGTCAAGGATCTGGCTGGACAACTCGATGATTTCGCCATCGTCTTCGCGTTCCTCGCGCAGGTTTTGCGCCAGGCAGGCGATGCCGGTGATCGGGTTGCCGATCTCGTGGGCCACGCCGGCGGCCAGGCGGCCGATGCTGGCCAGGCGCTCGGAGTGCACCAGCTTGTCTTCCAGTGCCTGGGTTTCGGTAAGGTCTTCCACCAGCAGTACCAGCCCGCTGTTACCGGGGGCCAATGGCTCGTCGATGGCTGCCTTGTGCAGGTTCAGCCAGCGCGGCTGACCGTCCAGCGCCAGGCGCTGCTTGTGCAGGTGCTCGTCGGGCACGTTGATGAAGCCTTGCAGCAGGCCGCGCCAAGGCTCGTCGATGGTGACCAGGCGCGAGCCGACCACATGCTTGGCGGCGATGCCGGTGAGCTCTTCCATGGCCTTGTTCCACATCAGGATTTCCTGGTCCTTGGCCAGTGAGCAGACGCCCATGGGCAATTCCTGCAGGGTCTGGCGATGGTAGCGGCGCAAGGCATCGAGTTCGGCGGCCAGCCCGGTCAGGCGCGAGTGGTAGTCTTCCAGGCGGCTTTCGATGAAGTGGATGTCTTCGGTCACGTAGTTTTCGTTACCGGACTTGTACGGCAGGAAAGTCTCGACCATGTCCTGAGCCACGCTCGGTCCCATCAGGCCGGACAGGTTGGCTTCAATGCGGTCGCGCAGGCGGCGCAGGGCATAGGGGCGGCGTTCGTCGAACGGCAGGTAGAGGTCGCGCAGTGCTTGCTCGACTTCCTTTTGCGCGGCCTTGGCGCCCAGCGGCTTGGCCAGCTGGGTGGCGAATTCCTGCGGCGAGGCAGCGTGCAGCTCGCGGCGCTGCGGGCGGCGCACGTTATCCACGGCACAGGCTTCGGCCGCGCTGACCTCTTCGGTGCTGGCGTTGGTGAACAGTGAGATCAGGGTGAACAGCAGCACGTTGGCTGCCAACGAGGCGATGGCTGCCATGTGCCAGCTGGTGTCGTCCAGCACATAGATCATGTCCACCAGCGGAATGTAGAAGCCCTGCAAGTTGCCGAGAAGTGGCAGCAGCATGGTCACCATCCACACCAGGGTGCCGGCCAGCAGCCCGGCGATGAAACCGCGGCGGTTGGCGGTTGGCCAGTAGAGCACCGACAGCACCCCAGGCAGGAACTGCAAGGTGGCGACGAAGGCGACGATGCCCAGGTTGGCCAGGCTCTGGTGGTAGTTCTGGCTCAGGTAGAACATGAAGCCGGCGGTGATGATGGCGACGATCAGTGCACGGCGGGTCCACTTCAGCCAACGGTAGATGTTGCCCTCGGCCGGTGGCTGGTAAAGCGGCAGCACCAGGTGGTTCAGGGCCATGCCCGATAGCGCCAGGGTGGTGACGATGATCAGGCCGCTGGCTGCCGACAGGCCGCCAATGTAGGCCAGCAGTGCCAATGCCTGGTTGTTGGCGGCGATGCCCAGGCCCAGGGTGAAGTACTCGGGGTTGGTGCTGGCGCCCAGGCGCAGGCCGGCCCACAGCACCAGCGGCACGGCAAGACTCATCAGCAGCAGGAACAACGGCAGGCCCCAGCTGGCGCTGACCAGCGAGCGCGGGTTGAGGTTTTCGGTAAAGGCCATGTGGTACATGTGCGGCATGACGATGGCCGAGGCGAAGAACACCAGCAGCAGGGTGCGCCATGGGCCTTCCTGCAGGGGGGTGTGCAGGGCGGCAAGGGCGGTCTGGTTCTGCAGCAGCCAGACTTCCAGCTCGTGCGGGCCGCCGAATACGCCATATAAGGCATACAGGCCGATACCGCCCAGGGCCAGCAGCTTGATCACCGACTCGAAGGCGATGGCGAATACCAACCCCTCATGCTTCTCGCGCGTGGCGATGTGCCGCGAGCCGAAGAAGATGGTGAACAGAATGATCAGTGTGCAAAAGGCAAAGGCCACCCGGGCCTTGACCGGTTCACCGGTAAGGATGCTGATCGAATCGGCCACCGCCTGGATCTGCAAGGCCAGCAATGGCAGCACGCCAATCAGCATGATGATGGTGGTCAAGGCCCCGGCCCAGGTACTGCGGAAGCGGAAGGCCAACAGGTCGGCCAGCGATGACAGCTGATAGGTGCGGGTGATCTTGAGGATCGGGTAGAGCAGCACCGGCGCCAGCAGGAATGCGCCAGAAACCCCCAGGTAACAGGCAAGGAAGCCGTAGCCGTACTGGTAGGCCAGGCCAACCGAGCCATAGAAGGCCCAGGCACTGGCGTAGACGCCCAGCGACAGGGTGTAGGTAAGTGGGTGGCGAATGATCGAACGCGGGATCAGCCCGCGCTCGCTGATCCAGGCCACGCCGAACAGCACCATGAGGTACCCGGCGCTGATCAGGATCATCTGGGTCAGGCTAAAGCTCATCGGCATCTCTTTGGCTCTGCAGGATGAAGGTGACGACGATCAGGATCAGCCAGAGCAGGTAGGGGCGGTACCAGGCTCCGGTCGGTTCGATCCACCAGTCCATGATGGCCGGGGAGAACAGGTAGATCCCCACGACCAGAAGCAGGACCAAACGATAGATGTACATGCTGGCCTCGATGGTTGGGCGCTGCGGGCTTGAACTTATTATTGGCGCAAATGGCAGGGGGGATGCTAGCGGGAATCCACAGCGTTCGCCAAGGGTTTGAATTTACTGGGCTTTTGTTTTTGAGAGGTGGAATGAATGTGCCGACCTCTTCGCGGGTGAACCCGCTCCTACAGGTAAAGCGTTGCCTCTAGGTTTACTGGGGACCCTGTGGGAGCGGGCGCGCCCGCGAAGAGGCCGGTAAAGGTTCAGCGCAGATCAGCCTCTGGCACCGTGGTCCGCTGCGCGATCGCATCCGGCCGCCATTGCGTGCGCGCGACTGCCAGCACCTCTGCCGGTGTCGCCAACAGCAGTTCCGGGGCTGTCTCCTGCCCCAGCGCCCGCAATGCCCGCAGCAGCAGGGGGGTAGCATGCTCCGCCTGCAGTGGCGGCGAACGGTACGACTTGCCCAGCTTGTGCCCATCCGGCTGCACGATCAGCGGAATATGCAGGTAACGCGGCTGTGAGAAGCCCAGCAACTCCTGCAGGTACAGCTGGCGCGGGGTGTTGTCGAGCAGGTCGGCGCCACGCACGATGTCGGTAACACCCTGCCAGGCATCGTCCAGCACCACGGCCAGCTGGTAGGCGTACAACCCATCACGACGCTGGATGACGAAATCGCCCACCTCACGCCCCAGGTGTTGCTGGTATTCACCCTGCACTCGGTCGGTAAAGCGGTAGATCAGCTCTGGCACCCGCAAGCGGATGGCTGCCCCTTCACGGGCATGCCCGGCGTTGCGGCAAAAGCCCGGGTAGATGCCGTTGTAGCGTTCCAGCTGCTTGCGCGAGCAGGTGCATGCGTACGCCAGGCCCATGTTGAACAGGCGGTCTACCACGGCAGCATAGGCATCGTGGCGCTGGCTCTGGAATACCACCTCGCCATCCCATTGCAGGCCGTAACGTTCCAGCGTCTGGAGGATGGCATCGCGGGCGCCGGGCATCTCCCGGGGCGGGTCGGTGTCTTCCATGCGCAGCAGCCAGCGGCCGTTGACGGCGCGGGCATCGAGCCACGAGGCGAGGGCGGCGACCAGCGAGCCGAAGTGCAGGAAGCCGCTGGGGGTGGGGGCGAAGCGCCCGATGTAGCTGGAGTCGGTCATGGTCAGGCTGGGCATATAAATGAAACGGGGCGCATGATGCGCCCCGTTCAGGTGGAAGAAAGATCAGCCTTTGCCGACCGTTTTTTCCTTTTTCTCGGCAATTTCCTTGCAGTCGAAGCACAGGTCGGCGGTAGGGCGGGCTTCCAGGCGGCGCAGGCCGATCTCGATGCCGCACGACTCGCACCAGCCGTACTCTTCGTCCTGAATCTTCTGCAGGGTTTTATCGATTTTCTTGATCAACTTGCGCTCGCGGTCGCGGTTGCGCAGTTCGAGGGCGAATTCCTCTTCCTGGGATGCGCGGTCTGCGGGATCTGCAAAGTTGGCTGCTTCTTCTTTCATATGGTCAACGGTCTTGTCGACGCCGACCATCAGCTCTTGCTTCCAGCCAGTGAGGATCTTGGTGAAGTGCTTGCGCATGGGCTCACCCATGTACTCCTCACCCTTGGTCTCCTGATAGGGTGCAACCCCATAAAGATTCTGGTTGGCTTTTTGCTTTTCTAGGGTGGACATGAATAGACCGCCTCTCACTCATCTGATCCAATGCGCAGGATGCTCCATCTCCGGCGACCGCCGGCCCTGCGACTGCGAGCCGCCGAACTTACCAGATAGATCGGGGGTGCGCTACCCCGCCCGATCCTGCTAGTTGACACCGGCCTGAGCGGTACGTTCGGTGGTGTGCAGAGGTAGAATCTCCAGTTTAGACCCAATTGAGAGAAGGTCATGGCCCAACCCTACAGTGCGCGCAGCCGCGCCATCGAACCTTTCCACGTCATGGCGCTGCTGGCCCGGGCCAACGAGCTGCAGGCGGCCGGGCACGACGTGATCCACCTGGAAATCGGCGAGCCGGACTTCACCACGGCCGCACCCATCGTCGCGGCCGGCCAGGCCGCGCTGGCCGCCGGGCACACGCGCTACACCGCCGCACGCGGTCTGCCGGCACTGCGTGAGGCAATTGCCGGCTTTTATGGGCAGCGCTATGGCCTGAACATCGACCCGGAACGCATCCTTATTACCCCAGGTGGCTCCGGCGCGCTGCTGCTGGCCAGCAGCCTGCTGGTGGACCCGGGCAAGCATTGGCTGCTGGCCGATCCGGGTTACCCGTGCAATCGCCACTTCCTGCGCCTGGTCGAGGGCGGGGCCCAATTGGTACCGGTGGGCCCGGATGTGAACTACCAACTGACTGCCGACCTGGTTGAGCGCTACTGGGACAAGGACACCGTCGGTGCCCTGGTCGCTTCGCCGGCCAACCCCACCGGTACCGTGCTGGGGCGCGAAGCGTTGGCCTGCCTGGCCAAAACCACCCATGAGCGGCATGGCCATCTGGTGGTGGACGAGATCTACCATGGCCTCACCTATGGCATGGACGCGCCGAGCGTGCTGGAAGTCGATGACTCGGCATTCGTCCTGAATAGTTTTTCCAAGTATTTCGGCATGACTGGTTGGCGCCTTGGCTGGCTGGTGGCTCCGCCCGGTGCGGTCGCCGACCTGGAGAAACTGGCGCAGAACCTGTACATCAGTGCGCCGAGCATGGCTCAGCATGCCGCGCTGGCCTGTTTCCAGCCCGAGGCGCTGGCCATTTTCGAAGAGCGCCGCACCGAATTCGCCCGCCGTCGCGATTACCTGCTGCCCGCTCTGCGTGAACTGGGCTTCCGCATCGCCGTCGAGCCGCAAGGCGCGTTCTACCTGTACGCCGATATCAGCGCTTTTGGCGGGGACGCGTTCGCATTCTGCCGACACTTCCTGGAAACCGAGCACGTGGCATTCACGCCGGGCCTGGACTTTGGTCGGCACCTGGCCGGGCACCATGTGCGCTTCGCTTATACCCAGAGCCTGCCGCGCCTGGAAGAAGCGGTGCAACGTATTGCCCGTGGCCTGCAGAGCTGGCAAGGCTGATGCGTTTCTCTCCTTCACTCGAGCAGGGCCGCCTGCTGCGTCGCTACAAGCGCTTTCTGGCCGATATCGAACTGGCCAGCGGCGAGCAGATGACTATCCACTGCCCGAATACCGGCTCCATGCTCAACTGCATGCGTGAAGGTGGGCAGGTGTGGTTCAGCCGCTCCAACGACCCCAAGCGCAAGCTGCCAGGGACCTGGGAAATCAGCGAAACCCCCCAGGGGCGGTTGGCCTGCGTGAATACCGGGCGGGCCAATGCGTTGGTCGAAGAGGCCCTGCGCGCTGGCATGATCACTGAACTGGCCGGTTTCACTGCACTCAAGCGCGAAGTGGCCTATGGCGAAGAAGGCAGCCGTATCGACTTTCGCCTGGAGTTCGAGGGTGCCCCGGCCTATGTCGAGGTCAAGAGCGTGACGCTGGGCTACCCCGACACTGCAGTTGCGGCCTTCCCTGATGCGGTGACTCAACGCGGTGCGAAACACCTGCGTGAGCTGGCAAAGCTGGCCCGGCAGGGCGTGCGGGCCGTGCAACTGTATTGCGTGAACCTGACCGGTATCGACGCTGTGCGCCCGGCTGAAGAAATCGATACGGCCTACGCCCAGGCGCTGCGCGCTGCCGTAGCGGACGGGGTGGAGGTGCTGGCCTATGGCACTCGGCTGGACGCCGAGGGTATCGTCATCGATCGCCGCTTACCGGTGCTGCTTACCCCTTGAACCAGATGCCCCGGCTGTCTTCGTGGCAGCCCAGGGGCTGCAGCTGCTCACCCTCACAGGGGCCTGCCACGCATTCGCCGCTTTCTATCAGGAACAGGGCTCCGTGATGGGCGCAGTGGATGAGGCTGGCGCTGTCATCCAGAAACGCGTCCTCTGCCCAGTTCAGCGGGATGTCCCGGTGCGGGCAGCGGTTGCGGTACAGGTACACCTGGCCTTGGCGACGCACGCCGAACAGTTCGAGGCCGTCTACGCTGAAGGCGCGGCTTTGGCCCTCGGCGAGGCCGAGGGATGTACAAAGGAAGTGCATGGCAAGGATGACCCGTGAAACACGTGATGGCTTGACGCTCCAATGCGAATAATTATCAAATTGATCGCATTCGCTGCGCCCGGCTGCCTATGGTGCGTAGTTCCGCCGCTCGCCACAAGGCGTGTAGCCCGTCTTCAGAAGGAACCCGATGATGCGCCGTCCAGCTGCTTTTCTCGCTCTGTGTGCAAGCCTTGTGCTCTCTACCCAAGCCTTGGCAGCCGAGCTGCCGCAACGCTGGGTCAGCGCGGGTGGCGCCTTGAGCGAGTGGATAACCGCATTGGGAGGTGAAGCGCGCCTGGTCGGTGTGGACACTACCAGTCAGCACCCGGCCTCGTTGAAAGCCTTGCCCAGTGTGGGTTATCAGCGACAACTGTCGGCCGAAGGCATTCTGAGCCTGCGCCCGGATGTGCTGGTGGGCACCGAGGAGATGGGGCCGCCACCGGTACTGGCGCAAATCCGCAAGGCCGGCGTGCGGGTCGAGTTGTTCTCCAGCAAGGCCGAGCTGCCGGCGGTAGATGAAAACCTCAGGCACCTGGGGCAGTTGCTCGGTGCAGAGCAGCAAGCGTCCGTGCTTGCAGCGGACTACCGCCAACGGCTCGATGCGTTGCATGCCAACGTCAAGCTGGCCCAGGCCGGGCAGCAGGCTCCTGGGGTGTTGCTGCTGGTCGGCCATGCCGGGGCCAAGCCGCTGATCGCCGGGCAAGGTACTGCCGGTGACTGGCTGCTGGGCCAAGCGGGTGGGCGTAACCTGGCCGCGCACCCAGGCTACAAGAACTTCTCCAACGAAGCCTTGGCGGCGCTTGACCCGGATGTGATCGTGTTTTCCGACCGGGCGCTGGCCGATGAACAGGCCTTGCAGGCGCTGTTGAAAGAAAACCCCGCGCTGGCTGCCTCGCGGGCCGTGCGTGAGAAACGCCTGGTCTCATTGGACCCGACGCTGCTGGTCGGCGGGCTCGGGCCTCGGCTACCGGCGACCTTGCAGTCGCTGGCAGCCGCCTTCTACCCGGCTGCTCAGGCCAGCTTCGCACAATGAAACAAAGGGTTTCGCCACGCACGTTGTTCATTAGCCTGAGCCTGTTGTGCCTGTTGGCGACCTGGCTGTCACTGGCGCTGGGGCCAGTCAGCCTGCCAATGTTCGATACGCTGCGCGCTGGCCTGCGCCTGTTGGGGCTGCCCGTTTCCGAAGATGGCCTGCAGCAGGCCGAGATGATCCTTGGCCAGATCCGTCTGCCCCGTACCCTGTTGGGGTTGGCGGTGGGCGCGGTGTTGGCTCTGTCCGGGGTGGCCATGCAGGGGCTGTTCCGCAACCCGCTGGCCGACCCCGGGCTGGTAGGGGTTGCTGCCGGCGCCGCAGTGGGAGCAGCGGTTGCCATTGTCGGCGGCGCCTGGTTTGGCGGCATGCCGGATGCTTTCGCACCTTATCTGCTGTCGTTCTGCGCTTTTGTCGGCGGGCTTGGGGTAACTGCGCTGGTCTACCGCCTGGGGCGCCACGATGGCCAGACCAACGTCGCCACGATGTTATTGGCTGGCGTGGCCATGACCGCGCTAGGTGGCGCGGCCGTGGGGCTGTTCTCTTACCTGGCCGATGACGCCACCTTGCGCACGCTGACGTTCTGGAACCTTGGCAGCCTCAATGGCGCCAGCTATGAGCGGCTGTGGCCATTATTGCTGGTGGCGACAGGGGTGGCGGTGTGGTTGCCGCGCCGGGCCAAGGCACTGAATGCCCTGTTGCTGGGTGAGTCGGAGGCGCGCCACCTGGGCGTTGACGTGGAGCGGCTCAAGCGTGAACTGGTGTTCTGCACGGCGCTGGGGGTGGGGGCGGCAGTGGCTGCAGCCGGGTTGATCGGCTTTATCGGCCTGGTAGTGCCGCACCTGGTACGCCTGCTGGCCGGGCCCGATCACCGTGTGGTGCTGCCAGCCTCGCTGCTGGCCGGCGGGGTGCTGATGTTGTTTGCCGACCTGGCGGCGCGGCTGCTGCTGGCGCCTGCCGAGCTGCCGATTGGTATCGTCACGGCCTTCATCGGTGCGCCGTTCTTCCTGTTCCTGCTGATGCGAGGGCGCGGCTGATGTTGCAAGTTGAGGGCCTGTATCTGTGCAGGGGCAGCAATGAGGTGCTGCACGACATTCACTTGCAGTTGCCTGCGGGGCAGGTCGTGGGTGTGCTTGGCCCCAACGGTGCCGGCAAGAGCAGCCTGCTGAGTGTGCTGTGCGGTGAGCTGGCCCCCGGCCGTGGGCGGGTAACGCTTCAGGGCCGCCCGCTGGCCGATTGGGCCGGACAGGAACGGGCAAGGCGCCTGGCAGTGTTGCCGCAGGTGTCCAGCCTGGGTTTCTCGTTTCGGGTGGAGGAAGTGGTAGGCATGGGGCGCATGCCTCATGGCACCGGTCAGCGGCGCGATGCGGAAATTGTCGAAGCGGCGTTGCGGGCGGCAGATGCCTGGCACCTGGTGGAGCGCAGCTACTTGGCACTTTCCGGTGGCGAGCGGCAACGGGTACACCTGGCCCGCGTGCTGGCGCAGCTATGGCCGGGGGAGGAGGGCAGCACGTTGTTGCTCGATGAACCAACCTCGATGCTCGACCCGCTGCATCAGCACACCACCCTGGAAGCCGTACGCCGCTTCGCCGACTGCGGTGCTGCAGTGTTGGTGATTCTGCATGACCTGAACCTGGCGGCGCGTTACTGTGACCGTATCCTGTTGCTGGAGCAGGGGCGCTGCCATGCGTTTGCCACGCCCGAAGCGGCACTGACCCCAGCGGCCCTGAAGGCGGTGTACGGTATCGACGTATTGGTGCAGGCGCACCCCGAGCGCGGGCATCCGCTGATCATCACCCGTTGATTCTCGAATCGTGCACGGCCTTTGTGGAAGCGGTCTTGTCTCGCGACAGGTCCGCCCCCGGAGCAGGCCATTCAAATTGTGGATGACATGGAGTAACTGCCGATGCGACACCCGCTGCTGTCCGGTTTCTCGCTGAGCCTGGTACTGGCGATAGGCGGCTGTCAGGCCAGCCTGCCGCCGTTGCCCGCCTGGCAGAGCAGTGAAGGTCGCACGCACGCCCAGCTGGGAAAAATTGTCGACCTGTCCAATGAGCAGGTCATAAGCCCTGAAACGCTGGTGCAGCGCCTGGCTGACGCACCCCGAGTGCTTGTCGGCGAGAAGCACGACAACCCTGACCATCACGCGCTGCAACTGTGGCTGCTGCGCGCCCTGCAAGGCCAGCGCACCCAGGGCAGCCTGCTGCTGGAGATGCTGCAGCCCGAACAGCAATCACGGGTGGACAAGCTGGCGGGGCAGCCTTTGCCGGAAGACTTGTCCAAGGCGCTGGCCTGGCAGGAGGGCTGGGATTGGCAGTTGTACGGGCCGATTGTCACTGAAGCCTTGCAGCATCGGGTGACGTTGCTGGCAGCCAACCTTTCGCCCGCCGAGATGCGTCAGGCCTATCGACAACCAGCTCCGGTGCAGGGTGAAAAGTCCAATGCACCCGCGGTAAAGGCTGCCTTGCTGGAACAGGTGCGCGCCGGGCATTGCGGGATGCTGCCGGAAAACCAGTTACCGGCGATGCTGGCCGTTCAGCAGCAGCGCGACCGGCGCATGGCCGAGCGTTTGCAGGCGGCACCGCAACCGGCGCTGCTGTTTGCCGGGGCTTACCATGTGCGCAAGGACCTGGGCATACCCTTGCATCTGGCTGACCTGGGGGCGTCGGGGGAGAGCGAGGTATTGCTGCTGGCTGAGGTGGGCGAGCGAATCGAGCCTGGCGAGGCTGATTATGTGTGGTACACGGCAGCGATGCCGGAGCAGGATTATTGCGCGCAGCTGCGGCGTTGATCCTGAAAAAGCACAGGCAAAAAAAGACCCGGCAAATTGCCGGGTCAATAACCGTGATTAGCCTGATGAGGAGATAATCTGAGAGTCCGAACCAGGGGCTCTTAGCTTATCCAACCAGTCTCGCGACCAGTTGTGATAATCATAACAATTCTCATTTAGACGTCAATCCCTTTACCCCGATTATTTTGGTTTTTTTTGCGTAGGGTTTTTCGCGTCCAATTGTTGATTGAGTGCTTCCTTGCGTTCGAGCGGCAAATCGTTCCAGTGCATGTCCAGCAGGGCGCCTTCAATGGCATACAACAGCACCTTCGATGCACGGAACCCTCGTGTCTTCACGGCCTGGTACGCACCCACCGCGCCCAGGCGGCGCAAATCCGATGCACTGTGGATGCCGGCTGCATGCAGCCACTGCGCAGAAGTCTTGCCAAGGTTCTTCAGATGCTGCAATTCATCGTTCATCGAGCCTCCTTGCGATGGCTGAACGGGAATGGGGGATAAATCGCGAGCAGGTCTGAGAGGAGTGTAGCGGGCGTTGGGAAATGTGCGGCTTTTTGCCATCGGGGGATGAGCGGCCTGTGCCTGCCCCTTGGCGGGCAGGCACAGGAAGATGACGAACTTACAGGCCAGGCAACTGCTGGCGAATCTGCTCGATCACCTGATCCATGCTGCCGGCAGCCTGGGTATCGACGCGGGTGCTGTGCACCAGCTCCTGCGCATCCAGCGCCTCACGGCTGGCCTGCTGGGCCTTGATCACCTCCAGCGTGGCATCCGACGGGTCGCTGTTTTCGGCCTGGCGCTGCTCCAGCCAACTGGCGATGACCGCCTCTGGCGCGTGACAGTCGAGGATGAGGAACGGCACGCCGGTCTGGCTGGCAACCTCTGCCGCAGCCTGGCGTTGCTCACGCTTGAGGTAGGTGGCGTCCAGCACCACCGGGAAACCGGCGCGCAGCACAGTCGCTGCCACCTCGTGCAGGCGCTGATAGGTCGCTGCGCTGGCGTCCTGGTCGTATATGCCCGTACTCAGCTGGCCGGCGTCGGCCTGCTGTTGTTCGCCGAACAGGCGCTTACGCTCTACGTCCGAACGCACGCGCACTGCACCCAGGGCCTCAACCAGGCGCATGGCCACGTGACTTTTGCCCACCGCCGAAACGCCATGGGTGATGGCCAGCAGGCGCGACGGGATGGCGCTGTAGCTTTCGGCCAGGTTGGCGTAGTTGCGGTAGGTGCGCAGGGTGGTGGCACGCTGCACGCCATCAGCGTCGGCCGGCATGCTGAACAGTGCGACCTTGGCCCGCACCAGCGCGCGGTAGGCTTTGTAGAAGTTGAGCAGTTCCAGGCCTTCGTAGTCTCCTGTCAGTTCCAGGTACTGGCTGATGAAGCGTCGGGCCAGGCACTTCAGGCCGCGGTCTTCAAGGTCCATGGCCAGGAAGGCGGTGTCGGCGTAGACGTCGGTCAGTCGGAAAGGCTCGTTGAACTCGATGCAATCGAAGATCACCACCTTGCCATCGATCAAGGTGGCATTGCCCAGGTGGATGTCACCGTGGCACTCACGGATGAAACCATTGGCCTTGCGCTTTTCCAGCAGGCCATGCAGGCGTTCGAAGCTGCTGCGGGCCCAGGCCTGCAGGGCGTCGAGTTGCTGCAGATCGGCTTTGTCGCTGAGGAATGGGCGAATCTGCTCGAAGTTCTGCTCCACCGGGGCCATCACGCTGTCTGGCGTGCCCAGCGGGTGCTCCATCGGCACACGCGGGGCTTGCAGGTGAAACTCGGCAATCTGCCGGGCCATCTGGTCTATGTGCGTGGCGTTCAGTTCGCCATTGGCCTGCAGGGTGTTGAGCATCTGGCCCTGGGGGAACTGGCGCATCTTCAGCACATATTCGATGGCTTCACCTTCGCCACCGATCTGCGGTGCGTCGACGCTACCGGTGATCGGCAACACTTGCAGGTACAGGCCTTCGGTCAGGCGTTGGTTCAGGCGCAATTCTTCATTACAGAAATGCTGGCGCTGGTCCAGTCCAGTGAAGTCCAGGAAGCCGAAATTCATCGGTTTCTTGATCTTGTAGGCATATTCGCCAGTGAGCAGGACCCAGGAGATATGCGTCTCGATGAGCTGAAACCCCTCCACGGGGTGAGGGTACAGGGCAGGGTTCTGCAACGCAGTAATAAGAGCTTGGCTCACGGCAAATCCTTCCGGGGCAAGGGAATTCGAATGCGCCATTATGGTCAATGGTGCCGTCCCTGCCTACCGCCGGGCCGTCTGCCCAGCCTTTATAAAGTGCGTATAATCCGCCGCCATGACCCGAACCCGAAATCCCCGCACCCCTCAGAAACGCCCGACCGGCCGCTCCCGCGCCTGGCTGGGCTGGGCTTTGAAGCTCAGCCTGGTTGGCCTGGTGATCGTTGCCGGCTTCGCGGTTTACCTCGATGCCGTCGTCCAGGAAAAGTTCTCCGGCAAGCGCTGGACCATCCCGGCCAAAGTGTATGCCCGACCGCTGGAGCTGTTCACCGGCCAGAAGTTGAGCAAGAACGACTTCCTCACCGAGCTCGATGCGCTCGGCTACCGTCGCGAAAGCGCGGCCAACGGCCCGGGCGCTGCGTCCGTCAACGGCAATACCGTCGACCTCAATACCCGTGGCTTCCAGTTCTACGAGGGTATGGAACCGGCGCAGTTCGTCCGCGTGCGCTTCTCTGGCGATTACGTTGCGGGCCTTTCCGGTGCCAACGGCAAGGCGCTTGACGTGGTGCGGCTGGAGCCGCTGATGATCGGCGGCATCTATCCGAAAAATCTCGAAGACCGCATCCTGATCAAGATCGATCAGGTACCCAAATATCTGCTCGAAACCCTGGTGGCAACGGAGGACCGCGAGTTCTACAGCCACTTCGGCGTGTCGCCAAAGTCCATCGTCCGGGCCATGTGGGTCAACACGTCGTCCGGCTCGATGCGCCAGGGTGGCAGTACCCTGACCCAGCAATTGGTGAAGAACTTCTACCTCAGCAGCGAGCGCAGCCTCAGCCGCAAGCTGACCGAGGCGATGATGGCGGTCCTGCTCGAACTGCACTACGACAAACGCGAAATCCTTGAGGCCTACCTCAACGAGGTGTTCGTCGGCCAGGACGGTCAACGCGCGGTGCACGGCTTTGGTCTGGCTAGCCAGTTCTTCTTCAGCCAGCCGCTGTCTGAGCTGAAACTGCATCAGATCGCCCTGCTGGTGGGCATGGTCAAAGGCCCGTCCTACTACAACCCGCGGCGTCATCCCGAGCGGGCCCTGGCTCGCCGCAACCTGGTGCTCGACCTGGTGGCCGAACAGGGCGTGGCCAGCCAGGCAGAAGTCGATGCGGCGAAGAAAATGCCGTTGGGCGTGACCAAGCGTGGCAGCCTGGCCGACAGCTCGTTCCCGGCCTTCCTCGACCTGGTCAAGCGACAGTTGCGCCAGGATTACCGCGACGAAGACTTGACCGAAGAAGGCCTGCGCATCTTTACCAGCTTCGACCCGATCCTGCAGATGAAGGCTGAAACCTCGATGAGCGAGACCTTCAAGCGCCTGGCGGGCCGCAAGGGGGCAGACGATGTGGAAGCGGCGATGGTCGTGACCAACCCTGAGACCGGTGAAGTACAGGCGCTGATCGGTAGCCGCCAGGCAGGCTTCGCCGGCTTCAACCGGGCCATCGATGCTGTGCGGCCGATCGGCTCGTTGGTCAAGCCGTCGGTATACCTGACTGCGCTGGAGCAGCCGAGCAAGTACACCCTGACCAGTTGGGTGCAGGACGAGCCATTTTCGGTCAAGGGCGCTGACGGCCAAGTCTGGCGCCCGCAAAACTATGACCGCCGCCCGCATGGCACGATCTACCTGTACCAGGGGCTGGCCAACTCCTACAACCTGTCGACCGCCAAGCTCGGCCTGGAAGTGGGTGTGCCGAATGTGATCAAGACCATTGGTCGCTTGGGCGTGAATGTCGACTGGCCTGCGTTCCCGGCCATGTTGCTGGGGGCAGGTGGCATGTCGCCGATGCAGGTGGCAACCATGTATCAGACCATCGCCAACGGCGGCTTCAACACGCCGATGCGCGGCATCCGCAGCGTGCTCACCGCCGAGGGCGAGCCGCTCAAGCGCTACCCGTTCCAGATCCAGCAAACCTTCGACCCAGGTGCCATTTACCTGGTGCAGAACGCCATGCAACGCGTAATGCGAGAAGGTACAGGGCGTTCGGTGTACAACACCTTGCCGCGCTCGCTGACCCTGGCGGGCAAGACCGGTACCAGTAACGACTCGCGTGACAGCTGGTTCTCCGGCTTCAGTCAGGATCTGCTGGCCGTGGTGTGGATGGGGCGTGACGATAACGGCAAGACACCGTTTACCGGCGCCACCGGCGCCTTGCAGGTGTGGACCAGCTTCATGAAGAAGGCCGACCCGCTGCCGCTGGATATGCCGCAACCGGACAACGTGGTGCAGGCCTGGATCGACCCCTACAGTGGCCATGGGTCTGATGCCAGCTGTCCGGGAGCGGTGCAGATGCCGTATATTCGCGGGAGTGAGCCGCCGGCCGGCGCAGCCTGTGGCGGCGAGCAGGACCCAGTAGAATCGGTAATGGACTGGGTCAAAGGCTGGATGAATTAAGCACAGGCTGCATTGATGAGGTGTGATGTGAACAAGTGGCTGTTTCCTGCCGTGACGGCGTTGGCTGTGCTCCAGGGGTGCTCCAGCGTCCCGCGTGGCAATATTCCGGTGGTCGATTCGAGCACCCGCGTGTCCAACAGCGAACGCGTGACGGCCAACCGCTCGGCGGGTGGCTATAACGCCGGCACCGCCCAGGCGCAGACGCTGCCGGAGGATTCCGGTGTCACCGTGATGATCCCGCAGGGCGCAGGCGCATCGGGCATCCAGACGTTCCCGGCGTCCAATGGCGCTGCGCCGATCAGTACCTCGCCGATCACTCCAGGGCCTGTCAGTTCGGCGCCGATGACCACCAATCCCAACCCGATTGCCGATGAACCCTTCGACATTGCAGCGATGAACAGCACCCCGCAAAGTGCCAGTGCGCCAACCGGTATTCCGCGCAGCGCCGCCGCCGGTGGCCTGTCGGCGGACGAGCAACTGGACGGTCCTGTGCTGGCACTGTTGACCACTGCGCAGACGCAGCAGGGCAGCGGCGACTTCAACGGTGCCGCTTCGAGCCTTGAGCGTGCCCAGCGCATTGCTCCGCGTGAGCCGCAGGTGCTGTATCGCCTGGCCCAGGTGCGCCTTTCGCAAGGTGATGCAGCGCAGGCCGAGCAGTTGGCGCGCCGCGCCCTGACTTACGCCAACGGCCGCCCCAGCCTGCAGGCAGAGCTTTGGAACACGATCGCCCAGGCCCGTGAAAAGCAGGGTGATAGCGCTGGGGCTGCGCTGGCCCGGCAAAAGGCGCGGGTCAATTCGTGATGATCGAGCAACGTGTGCTGGATATTGCCGACCACCTGCTCTTGATCGAGCGCGAGCTGCAGGTGCAAGGCTGGTGGGATGACGAGCCGCCAAGCGACGAGGCACTGGCCAGTACGGTGCCGTTCGCCGTGGATACCCTCAGTTTTGAGCAGTGGCTGCAATGGATCTTCCTGCCCCGCATGAAGATCATCATCGAGCTGGGCCACCCGCTGCCCAATGCATCGAGCATCCTTGTCATGGCCGAAACCGTGTTTACCGACCGGCCGGAGCAAAGTCGTGAGCTACGCCGCCTGTTGGCAGCTTTTGATCAATTGATCGCTCCTTCCGCCTGATTTCTTCAGTTTTTCCGTCAAGGGCCGCAGATTGTGGCCCTTTTTTTTGGAAATCTTCTTAATTCTGCTGCTGAAGCGATTTTTAGTGGTGGCAGGAATTCATCTTGAGGAAAAATTGGCAATAATTTTTCTTGACTTGTTGGCGCCGAATCACAAGAATCCAACTTCCGCTGTAGAGGGACTGCCAGAAGCAGACCCGCTAAGCAGATCATGAGGTGCACACCCGCGCCGACCTGTTACACCCCGCAACGCGTTACCTCGCGCTGGGTGGGAAACCCCCGCAACACTCTGGGGATCTCCCAATACTTGCTCAGTCAGTGCTGACGTTCGCTCATGCTCTGCTTGGCAGTAAACCTATTAAGACCCGTCCAGTGAGGGCGGTATTCTGGCGTTTTAGAGGTGAACAACGTGGAGCTTTTATCTGGCGCTGAGATGGTCGTCCGCTTCTTGCGTGACGAAGGCGTTAAGCACATCTACGGGTACCCTGGTGGTGCTCTCCTGCATGTTTACGACGCACTGTTCAAAGAACCGGAAGTGGAACACATCCTGGTTCGTCACGAGCAGGCGGCCACCCATATGGCGGACGGCTACGCTCGCGCCACCGGCAAGGCCGGTGTGGTGCTGGTAACCTCCGGTCCTGGCGCGACCAATGCCATTACCGGCATTGCCACCGCCTACATGGACTCGATTCCTATGGTCATCCTGTCCGGCCAGGTGCCTAGCACCATGGTGGGTACCGATGCCTTCCAGGAAACCGACATGATTGGTATCTCGCGGCCGATCGTGAAGCACAGCTTCATGATCAAGAATCCGACCGAGATCCCTGAAGTTCTGAAAAAAGCTTTCTACCTGGCGCAATCCGGTCGTCCAGGTCCGGTCGTGGTCGACATTCCAAAAGATATGACCAACCCGGCTGAGAAGTTTGAATACGTCTACCCGAAAAAGGTCAAGCTGCGCTCCTACAGCCCGGCGGTCCGCGGTCACTCCGGCCAGATCCGCAAAGCTGCCGAGATGCTTCTGGCGGCCAAGCGTCCGGTCGTCTACTCCGGTGGCGGTGTGATCCTCGGCGGTGGCTCCGAAGCCCTGACTGAAATCGCCAAGTCGCTGAACCTGCCGGTCACCAATACCCTGATGGGGCTGGGTGGCTTCCCGGGTACCGACCGCCAGTTCCTCGGCATGCTCGGCATGCATGGCAGCTACACCGCCAACATGGCCATGCACAATGCCGACGTCATCTTTGCCGTCGGTGCGCGTTTCGACGACCGCGTTGTAAACGGCCCGGCCAAGTTCTGCCCGAACGCCAAGATCATTCACATCGACATCGACCCGGCGTCGATCTCGAAGATGATCAAGGCCGACGTGCCAATCGTCGGCCCGGTCGACAGCGTGCTCAACGAAATGCTCGGCATCCTCAAGGAAATCGGCGAGCAGCCTGACAAGGCGGCGCTGGATGCCTGGTGGAAGCAGATTGACGAATGGCGTGGCAATGGCGAGTTGTTCCCTTACGACAAGGGCGATGGCAACGTCATCAAACCGCAAAAAGTCATCGAGACACTGTGCGAAGTGACCAATGGCGATGCCTTCGTCACTTCCGACGTCGGCCAGCACCAGATGTTTGCCGCGCAGTACTACCGCTTCAACAAGCCAAACCGCTGGATCAACTCCGGTGGCCTGGGCACCATGGGCTTCGGCTTCCCGGCGGCGATGGGCGTCAAGCTCAACTTCCCGGATCAGGACGTGGCCTGCGTGACCGGCGAAGGCAGCATCCAGATGAACATCCAGGAGCTGTCCACCTGCATGCAATACGGCCTGCCGGTGAAGATCGTCAACCTGAACAACGGTGTGTTGGGCATGGTCCGCCAATGGCAGGACATGGCCTACAACGGTCGTCACTCGCACTCGTACGTCGAGTCGCTGCCTGACTTCATCAAGCTGGCTGAGGCCTATGGCCATGTGGGTATCCGCATTACCAGCCTGAAGGAACTCAAGCCGAAGCTGGAAGAAGCGTTTGCGATGAAGGACCGTCTGGTGTTCATCGACATCGCGGTTGACCGCAGTGAGCACGTCTATCCGATGCAGATCAAGGATGGCTCGATGCGTGACATGTGGCTGAGCAAGACGGAGCGTACCTGATATGCGGCACATCATTTCCCTGCTGCTGGAAAACGAACCTGGTGCGTTGTCCCGTGTGGTCGGCCTGTTCTCCCAGCGCAACTACAACATTGAAAGCCTGACTGTAGCGCCGACCGAAGACCCGACCCTGTCGCGTCTGACGCTGACCACCGTTGGCCATGACGAAGTGATCGAACAGATCACCAAGAACCTGAACAAGCTGGTCGAAGTGGTCAAGCTTGTCGACCTGTCGGAAAGCGCTCACATCGAGCGTGAACTGATGCTGGTCAAGGTCAAGGCCACCGGTGCCCAGCGTGCCGAGATCAAGCGCACCACGGATATCTTCCGTGGCCAGATCGTCGACGTGACCGCCAGCGTGTACACCGTGCAGCTGAGCGGTACCAGCGACAAACTGGACAGCTTCATCCAGGCGATCGGCACTGCATCGATTCTGGAAACCGTGCGCAGCGGCGTTACCGGCATTGCCCGTGGCGACAAAGTGCTCAGCATCTAAATCCAAAAAATTAGCGATGGCTCCGCAGGGGCCGAGATATAACCAGGGGTATTTTCATGAAAGTTTTCTACGATAAAGACTGCGACCTTTCCATCATCCAGGGTAAGAAAGTCGCCATCATCGGTTACGGCTCCCAGGGCCACGCTCAGGCGTGCAACCTGAAAGACTCCGGTGTAGACGTTACCGTCGGTCTGCGTAAAGGTTCGGCTACCGTTGCCAAGGCTGAAGCCCACGGCCTGAAAGTTGCCGACGTTGCTACCGCTGTCGCTGCGGCTGACCTGGTCATGATCCTGACCCCGGACGAGTTCCAGGGCGCTCTGTACAAGAACGAAATCGAGCCGAACATCAAGAAGGGCGCTACCCTGGCCTTCTCTCACGGCTTCTCGATCCACTACAACCAGGTTGTTCCGCGTGCCGACCTCGACGTGATCATGATCGCGCCGAAAGCCCCGGGCCACACCGTTCGCTCCGAGTTCGTCAAAGGCGGCGGCATCCCTGACCTGATCGCTATCTACCAGGACGCTTCCGGCAACGCCAAGAACGTCGCACTGTCCTACGCTTCGGGCGTAGGTGGTGGCCGTACCGGTATCATCGAAACCACCTTCAAGGACGAAACCGAAACCGACCTGTTCGGTGAGCAGGCTGTTCTGTGTGGCGGTACCGTCGAGCTGGTCAAAGCCGGTTTCGAAACCCTGGTCGAAGCTGGCTACGCGCCGGAAATGGCCTACTTCGAGTGCCTGCACGAGCTGAAGCTGATCGTCGACCTCATGTACGAAGGCGGCATCGCCAACATGAACTACTCGATCTCCAACAACGCCGAGTACGGTGAGTACGTGACTGGCCCGGAAGTCATCAACGAAGAATCCCGCAAGGCCATGCGCAATGCCCTGAAGCGCATCCAGGACGGCGAGTACGCGAAGATGTTCATCTCCGAAGGTGCTACCAACTACCCATCGATGACCGCCAAGCGCCGCAACAACGCCGCTCACGGCATCGAAATCATCGGCGAGCAGCTGCGCTCGATGATGCCGTGGATCTCGGCTAACAAAATCGTCGACAAGACCAAGAACTAAGTCTTATCGATAGATGAAAAACGCGGCTTCGGCCGCGTTTTTTCGTTCTGGCATCCAGCTTCTGGTATAAAGCAGACCAGTGGCTCGCTGTCAGAACCTGTTTCGCGGGCCCGTGTCGAACATTTTCCATCCTGTTGCAAGGTACCCTCCATGAGCGAACGTCCCGAAGAGCCGAACAAGCCCTCCGACGCCGAAAGCCTGCTACCTGTCGATGAGCACGTTGAAGAAGGGCATGACGCCGAAGGCCGCAAGGTGCGCCACCGCGGCATCTACCTGTTGCCCAACCTGTTTACCACCGCCAACCTGTTTGCCGGTTTCTATTCCATCATCAGCTCGATGAGCGCACAGAGCGCCCTGAGTGCTGGCGACCCGCGCGAGGCGAGCAAGTACTTCGCTTTTGCCGCTATCGCCATCTTCGTGGCCATGGTGCTCGACGGCCTGGACGGCCGCGTTGCGCGCATGACCAATACCCAGAGTGCCTTCGGTGCCGAGTATGACTCGCTGTCGGATATGGTCGCCTTCGGCGTGGCCCCGGCTTTGCTGGCCTTCGGCTGGGCGCTGGGTGACATGGGCAAGGTCGGCTGGATGGTTGCCTTCATCTATGTGGCCGGTGCCGCGTTGCGCCTGGCGCGCTTCAATACCCAGGTCGGTACCGCCGACAAGCGCTACTTCATCGGCCTGGCCAGCCCGGCTGCCGCAGGTGTGGTGGCGGGCACCGTATGGGCGTTCAGCGACTATGGCATCCAGGGTTCCAAGCTGTCGTTCCTGGTCGCGCTGCTGGTGGCTGCTGCTGGCATGCTGATGGTCAGCAACATCAAGTACAACAGTTTCAAGGAGCTGGACCTCAAGGGGCGCGTGCCGTTCGTGGCGATCCTGGCGGTGGTGCTGGTATTTGCCGTCGTGTTCAGCGACCCACCGCGTATCCTTCTGTTGATCTTCCTCGCCTATGCAGCATCGGGGCCGATCCAGTTCCTGCTGAAGGCGCGCCGTCGCAAAGCGTGAAAATCACTTAACGCTGGAATAACCTCACGGCTCCATAGTCTTACTGGTACATCCGTTACTCAGTGCTATGGAGCCGTTCATGCTTATCAAGCTTCCCAGGTCTTCCGAGTGCAAAGCGTCGGAGATCACCCCCGAAGGCATTTACCTTTCCCGTCGTACCCTGCTGGGTGGCTCATTGGCTGGCTTGGCGCTAGGCGCATTGCCGGGCGGGGTGGGCGCGGCGCAAATGTCGCGTTATGCCGATGTGCAGGCTGGGGCCGCGCCGGCCTGGTTCACTGACAAGCTCGCGGCCACGCGCTGGCAGGCGGTGACGGTGAAGGGCGAGGCGATCACGCCGTTCAAGGATGCCACTCACTACAACAACTTCTACGAGTTCGGGCCCGACAAGGGCGACCCGGCGGCCAATGGCGACAGCCTGAAGACCGAACCGTGGTCCATTGTGGTGGATGGTGAGGTGGGCAAGCCCGGACGCTATGCACTGGAGGACTTCGTCAAACCCTATCAGCTCGAGGAGCGGATCTATCGGCTGCGCTGCGTCGAGGCGTGGTCGATGGTCATTCCGTGGCTGGGGTTCCCTTTGGCTCAGGTGCTCAAGCAGGTTGAGCCGACTTCCAGTGCGCGTTATGTGCGTTTCGAAACGCTGAAGGATCCGCAGCATATGCCTGGGCAGCGTTCTGGCTTCGCCTTGATCGACTGGCCTTATAGAGAAGGATTGCGCCTGGATGAGGCGATGCACCCGTTGGCAATTCTCGCGGTGGGTATGTACGGTCGGGAACTGCCCAACCAGAACGGTGCGCCGTTGCGTTTGGTGGTGCCTTGGAAGTATGGCTTCAAGAGCATCAAGTCGATTGTGCGCATCAGCCTGGTAGCGGAGCAGCCCGGCACTACCTGGGAAGGGCTGGCGCCGGATGAATATGGTTTCTATGCCAATGTGAACCCGACAGTCGACCACCCGCGCTGGAGCCAGGCGCGCGAACGTCGTTTGCCCAGCGGGTTGTTCAGCCCCAATGTGCGGGAGACGCAGATGTTCAATGGCTATGCTGATGAAGTGGCGTCGCTGTATACCGGGCTCGATCTGCGGAAGAACTACTGATGCGTTACCCCTGGTTTCGCTTGGCCATCTTCATCGTAGGCTGCCTGTTCCCGGTGTGGTGGCTATATGAAGCGGCGATGAACCTGCTGGGGCCTGATCCCGGGAAGATCATGATGGATCGCCTTGGGCTTGGGGCGCTTACCTTCCTGTTGGTGACCTTGAGCATGACCCCACTGCAGAAGCTGACGGGCTGGTCTGGCTGGATCGTGGTTCGCCGGCAGCTGGGGTTGTGGGTGTTCGCCTATATAGTGCTGCACATTCTGGCTTACCTGTTTTTCATTCTAGGGTTGGATTGGGGGCAGTTGGCGGTGGAGTTGCGCAAGCGACCCTACATTATTGTGGGGGCGCTGGGATTCTTGGGGTTGCTGGTGTTGGCGGTCACTTCGAACCGGTACAGCCAACGGCGGCTGGGGGCGCGGTGGAAGAGGCTGCACAGGTTGGTGTATGCGGTGCTTGGGTTGGGCTTGCTGCATTTCCTGTGGATCGTGCGTTCCGACCTTCGGGAATGGGCGATCTATGTATTTATTGGGGCTGTGTTGATGGTATTGCGGATACCTGCTGTTGCGCGGGCGCTTCCCAGGGTTGCCAGGAAGCAGGGTAGGGCGGTTTGAGAGTGGGGTGGGGCTGCCAAGGGCCTGTCTTGAGATAGCAATGGCTGTGGAGAGGGCCCGCCTTGGTTTCTCTGGTGTCTGTGAAATCGAGCGCCGCGCGCGTCCGGCTCGAGACATTCATCGCCTGTGAGACCGAGCGCCGCCCGCGCGGCGCTTCGCGGGTAAACCCGCTCCTACGTTTGTTTCGGGCCAATTATGCCTGTGGGATTCGCGCGCGAACGCTTTGGTGCCTGTCTCGATATCGCGTCGAACAAACAAGGCGGTTGCGCGCGCCAGGCACAGGAGGGACTGGCCCGAAACAAACGTAGGAGCGGGTTTACCCGCGAAGCGCCGCGCGGGCGGCGCTCGGTCTCACAGGCGCTGAAACTGTCGTGGCGAACACTTGGCAGCCCCGATACGGTCTTTTCCCCTTATATTTCACTTTCTTGAAATTAAAGGTTGACGCCCTCTCGAATCCCCTTATAATGCGCCCCACTTCCAGCAACAACGGAACGACAAACTCCTTGAAATTCAATGAGTTAGACGATTCGGAAGGTGCTGTAAGGGCTACGATCAAATGATCGAAAGCGGTTGAGATGATGGTTGACAGCGCTTCCAAGTGCTGTATGATTCGCCTCCCGCTACGAGAGATCGCAGCGAGCCAAGTGTTTGAAGCTAAACGAGTTTCTCGCAAAAAACTTCAAAATAAACGCTTGACAGGCTCTGAGGAAAGCGTAGAATGCGCGCCTCGGTTGAGACGAAAAGCTCTTAACCAAACGCTCTTTAACAAATCGAATCAAGCAATTCGTGTGGGTGCTTGTGAGTACGGACTGATAGTCAAAAAGATTATCAGCATCACAAGTG
>NZ_JBICJR010000025.1:0-23056 GCF_043103245.1 Pseudomonas sp. YQ_6 | reverse complement strand
GGTGGCGGCAACTGCTACATCAAGGAAATCCTCGGCGACAACCCGCACAAGCGCCCGCGCCTTGCCTATGTGAACCTGGTGCTGGTGATCGCCGTGATGACCGCGCTGGTGCTGGGGCTGATGCACGCGGCCATCCTGTTCATGATCGGTTTCGTCGCCGCACTGATGATCAACTACCCGCAGCTGGACCTGCAGAAAGAGCGCATCCTCGCCCATTCGGGCAACGCCATGACGGTGGTGCTGCTGGTGTTCGCCGCGGGCATCTTTGCCGGTATTTTTTCGGGTACCAAGATGGTCGATGCATTGGCCCAGACGCTGGTGGACTGGATTCCGGAAGCGTGGAGCCACTGGTTCCCGCTGGTAGTGGCGCTGACCAGCATGCCGCTGACCTTCGTGCTGTCCAACGACGCGTACTACTTTGGCGTTGTGCCGATCCTGGCCAATGCCGCGGCCGCGTACGGCATCGACCCGGTGGAAATCGCCCGCGCCTCGGTGCTGGGGCAGCCTGTGCACCTGATGAGCCCGCTGGTGGCTTCCACCTTGTTGCTGGTGGGCATGGTCGACAGGGATATCGGTGATTTCCAGAAAGCCACCTTCAAGTGGGCCGTGCTCACTTCTCTGGTGATCACTGCGCTGGCACTGCTGACGGGCGCCTTGTCCTTCATGGTTTGAAGCACTCAGGGCGCCGCTCGGCGCCCCTCTGACTCACCCAAGAACAACAACAGAGTAACCATCATGTCCCGATTTCTTTTCCGTGGGGCCACTTGTGGCCTGCTGTGCGGCTGGCTGCCTGTGGCCGGTGCCGCCGGTTTCATCGAAGACAGCAAGCTCAAGCTGCAGTTGCGCAACGTGTATTTCAACGAGAATTTCCGTGACGAGCAGGGTATGAGCGCCCGCGCCGCCGCCACTGCCAAAAGCGAACGGGTGGAATGGGCTCAAGGCTTTCTGCTCGATTACCAGTCCGGCTTCACCCAAGGCACCCTCGGCCTGGGGCTCGACGCCTTGGGCCTGGTCGGCTTCAAGCTCGACTCCGGCCGTGGGCGCAGCGGCACCGGGCTGCTGCCAGTGCATGACGATGGCCGCGCGGCCGACGAATTCGCCAGCGCCGGTATCACGGCCAAGGCCCGTCTGGGCAGCACCGTGGTCAAGCATGGCACCTTGCTGCCCAAGACGCCGGTATTGGTGTACAACGATGCGCGGCTGCTGCCGCAGACTTACCAGGGAACCCAGCTGACCAGCACCGACATCGACAACCTCACCCTTACTGCCGGCCACCTGGATCGCTTCAAACAGCGCGACTCATCCGATAGCACCGGGTTGTACCTGGACGGGTATGGCGGCCCAGCGTCTGGTGATTTCAGCTTCGCTGGTGCTGACTATGCCGTCAGCAAGCAACTGCGCCTGAGTTATTTTCATGGCGAGCTCGAGCATTTCTACCGCCAGGACTTCGCCGGGCTGGTGCACGATCTGCCGCTGGGCGGCGGCGTGCTGACCACCGACCTGCGTTACTTCAAAAGCCGCGACAGCGGTACGGCGTATGGCGGTGGCATCGACAACGACATGTTCAGCAGCCAACTGTCGTACGCCCACTCCGGGCATACCGTCGGCGCAGGTTACCAGGTGCTCGATGGTGAAGCGGGGCTGCCGTATATCAGTGGGGCAACGGTCTATTCGTTCAGCAACGTCGGCATCGGCAAGTTCATCGAAGAGGAAGAGAAGACCTGGATGGCCAGCTACGCCTACAACTTCGCTGCCGCCGGGGTACCGGGGCTGACCTTCATGACGCGCTACCTGAGTGGCGACAATGGCCGCTCAGGTGGCGAGGGCATCAAAGAATGGGAGCGTGACGCCGAGATTGCCTACGTGGTGCAGGGCGGACCGCTGAAAGGGCTGGGCGTAAAGCTGCGAAACTATGTGTATCGATCAGATTTCGCCCGCGGCCGAGACAGCAATCGCCTTTACCTGACCTACGATATCGCCATCTGGTGATGGCGCAGGCCGGACAAGATATCCGGCCCTGAACCACCTGAGGCGCCGTGGTTCAGCGGCGCAGCAGGCGAGAGACCACCAGAGTGACGGCGGCGGTGATGGCCAGTGCGGCGAAGGGCTTTTCCTTGACGAACGAGGACACCCTGTCCAGGGTGTCGCCGTAGGTCTTGGTCACCTGGCCTGCGGCCTGACGCGCATCGCCTTCGGCTTCCAGCGCCGGGTCTTCGACCAGGCGACCTACGGCGCTTTGCGCCTTGCCAGCCAGGTCCTCTGCTACACCTTCGATCTGTTCGCGTTTCATGATGGCTTAGTTCCTTCCTGTGAGCGGCTTTGGGTTAACAGCACAGGGTTAGGGCGGTGAATCGCCGCAATGGTTCAAAGCGACTGCTTGTCACCCGCAGGTCATGCGCGCTGGCATAGAGTCGCACCTGGCATGAGCGCGCGAGGTTAGCGCGCCTTCTTTTCGAGGATCCGCGCCCCGGTCCCTTCCTTGCCCAGCACATCCTCGGGGTTGCGCAGCGGGCAGTCCTCCAGCGACAGGCAACCGCAGCCAATGCAGTTGTCGAGGCTGTCGCGCAGTGCTTCCAGTGTGCGAATGCGGGCATTCAGGTCTTCGCGCCAGGCCGTGGACATCTCGCTCCATTGTGCTGCTGTGAGCTTGCTGTTGGGGGCATAACGGCTGAAGGCCTGTTTGATTTCCTCAAGCGGAATTCCCGTGCGCTGGGCTACCTTGATGATCGCCAGGGTACGCAGCACCAGCGAGGGATAGCGGCGCTGGTTGCCTGCCGTGCGGACGCTGGCGATCAGCCCCTTGGTTTCGTAGAAGTGCAGCGCAGACACCGCCACGCCGCTGCGCTTGGCCACTTCACCCACTGTGAGCATCCGTGTGTTGTCCGCTGCCATGCCTGTTGACCTCAAGTTAAGTTGAGCTCTTATAGTCCTGCCCGATCTTCCCTGCAACCGCTTTCCCTGTGATCGGAGCTGAGCATGAACAATCGGACGTTACTGGCCTGGGCCGGCGCTGTTGCCGGTGCGCTGGCCGCTGCCTATGCGCTGGTGGGAAGCGGCTCGGCGCCGCCCGCTGCGGCGGTGTGGCCGGCGACCAAGGTGGCGCTGGCCACGGCCGAGCAGGTGCAACTGGCGCGGCAGCGCTTTGCTTCGGGGGAGTTGGAGGCGGTCAACCAGGTGCAGGTGGCGGCCGAGATGGCAGGGCGTATTACCCGCATCGCCTTCGAGTCGGGGCAGACGGTAGCGGCCGGGCAGTTGCTGGTGCAGCTCAACGATGCACCCGAGCAGGCCCTGCGCGTGCAGTTGCAGGCCAGGTTGCGTAACGCTGACGTGGTGCTGCAGCGCAGCCGCAAACTGCGCGCGATGAATGCCGTGTCGCAAGAGCTGCTGGACAACGCAGCCACGGCCGTGGACGTGGCCCGTGGTGAGCTGCAGCATGTCGAGGCGCTGATCGCGCAGAAGGCCATTCGCGCACCGTTTGCCGGCAAGCTCGGCATCCGCCGTGTGCATCAGGGCCAGTACCTGGGCGCTGGCGAGACCATCGTCAGCCTGGCCGACATCAGCCAGTTGCATGTGAACTTTGCCTTGGGCGAGCAGGCCGCCCCCGAAGTGCACGCCGGGCAGGCGCTGGCACTGACGGTGGACGCGGTGCGTGGGCAAGACTTCCAGGCGCGGGTGGTGGCGGTCGACCCGGTTGTCAGCAAAGCACGCCTTGTACAGGTACAGGCGGCCTTGCCGAACCCGCAAGGGCAGTTGCAGCCGGGTATGTATGCCGGCGTGCGGCTGGATGCTGCGCAGCCGTCGACCGTGCTGGCCGTGCCGGAAACCGCGATTACCTACACCGCCTACGGGCAGACGGTGTTTGTCGCTACCCAGGACCCGCAGCATGGCACCCGGGTGAGCCGGGTGCAGGTAACCACCGGTGAGCGCTGGCAGGGGCGGGTGGAAATCACCTCCGGCCTGACGCCCGGTGACCGTGTGGTGGTTTCCGGCCAGCTGAAACTGAGTGATGGCATGCCGGTCGAGCCAGTGGCGCAGGACAGCCTGCAGGCTAGCCAGGGAGGGCGGCAGTCGTGAGGTTTACCGACGTCTTCGTGCGCCGCCCGGTGCTGGCGCTGGTGGTCAGCAGCCTGATCATCCTGATGGGGCTGTTTGCCATGGGCAAGTTGCCGATCCGCCAGTACCCGTTGCTGGAAAGCTCGACCATTACCATCAGCACCGAGTACCCCGGTGCCTCCGCCGAGTTGATGCAGGGTTTCGTGACGCAGCCGATCACCCAGGCGGTGTCGTCGGTCGAGGGCATCGACTACCTGTCCTCGTCGTCGCAGCAGGGGCGCAGCCTGATCACCTTGCGCATGGTGCTCAACCGCGATTCGACCCAGGCGCTGGCCGAGACCATGGCCAAGGTCAACCAGGTGCGCTATCGCCTGCCGGAAAAAGCCTACGACCCGGTGGTGGAACTGTCGGCAGGCGACTCCACTGCCGTGGCCTATGTGGGGTTTGCCAGCGACAGCCTGTCGATACCGGAACTGAGCGATTACCTGTCGCGGGTGGTGGAACCGCAGTTCTCCGGTATCGACGGCGTGGCCAAGGTGCAGTCGTTCGGCGGGCAGCGCCTGGCCATGCGCCTGTGGCTGGACAGTGAGCAGATGGCCGGGCGCGGAGTGACGGCGGCGGACGTGGCGCAGGCGGTACGTGCCAACAACTACCAGGCAACGCCGGGCCAGGTGCGTGGGCAGTACGTGCTGGCCGATATCCAGGTGGACACCGACCTGAGCCGGGTCGAAGACTTCCGCGAGCTGATCATCCGCAACGATGGCACCGACCTGGTGCGCCTGCGCGATATCGGCACCGTCGAGCTGAGTGCGGCGGCCACGCAGACCAGCGCCACCATGGACGGCAAACCTGCCGTGCACCTGGGGCTGTTCCCTACGCCCAGCGGCAACCCTCTGGTGATCGTCGAGGGTATTCGCCAACTGCTGCCACAGATCCAGCAGACCTTGCCGCCTGGTGTGAAAGTGGCGCTGGCCTATGAAACCGCACGCTTCATCGATGCGTCGATCCATGAAGTGCTGCGCACCTTGGTGGAGGCGATGCTTATCGTGGTGTTGGTGATCTGGCTGTGCCTGGGTTCGCTGCGCAGCGTGCTGATCGCGGTGGTGGCCATTCCGCTGTCGATGCTGGGGGCTGCGGGCCTGATGTTGATGTTTGGTTTCAGCCTCAACCTGCTGACCTTGCTGGCGATGGTGCTGGCCATCGGCCTGGTGGTGGACGATGCCATTGTGGTGGTGGAAAACGTGCACCGGCATATCGAGGAGGGCAAGTCGCCGGTCGCGGCAGCATTGGCCGGGGCGCGGGAAATTGCCGGGCCGGTGATCGCCATGACCCTGACCTTGGCGGCGGTGTATGCGCCCATTGGCTTGATGGGCGGGCTGACCGGCACGCTGTTCCGTGAGTTTGCCTTGACCCTGGCGGGGGCGGTGATCGTGTCCGGCATTGTGGCGCTGACCTTGTCGCCGGTGATGAGCTCGCTGTTGCTGCAGCCCGGTCAGCAGCATGGCGCAATGGCCGCCATCGCCGATCGGTTGTTTGGTGTGCTGAGCGGGGCCTATGGACGGGTGCTGGCCTACACGCTGGCACACCGCTGGATCAGTGGCGGCGTGGCGTTGCTGGTGTGCCTGAGCCTGCCCTGGCTGTACCTGCTGCCACAACGCGAGCTGGCGCCGCCCGAGGACCAGGCGGCGGTGCTGACCGCCATCAAGTCGCCGCAGCATGCCAGCCTCGAATACGCAGAACGCTTCGCGCTGAAGCTCGACCAGGTGATGAAGTCCATCGCCGAAACCACCGACACCTGGATCATCAACGGCACCGACGGCCCGGCCGCCAGTTTCGGGGGTATCAACCTCAGCGCCTGGCAGGCGCGCGAGCGGTCCGCCGCACAGGTGCAGGCGCAGTTGCAGCAGGCCGTTGCGGATATCGAGGGCAGCAGCATCTTCGCCTTCCAGGTCGCGTCGCTGCCGGGCTCCAGCGGTGGCCTGCCGGTGCAGATGGTGCTGCGCAGCGCCCAGGATTACCCCGAGCTGTACCAGACCATGGAAGTGCTCAAGCAGCGCGCCCGCGACAGCGGCCTGTTCGCCGTGGTGGACAGTGACCTCGACTACAACAACCCCGTGGTCAAGGTACGCGTGGAGCGGGCCAAGGCGGCGAGCCTGGGCATCAGCATGCGGGCCATTGGTGAGTCGCTGGGGGTGCTGGTGGGCGAGCAGTATCTCAACCGCTTCGCCCTGTTCGGGCGCTCTTATGACGTGATCCCGCAGAGTATCCAGGACCAACGTCTGACGCCTGCGGCGCTGAGCCGCCAGTATGTGCGCGCCGAAGATGGCAGCCTGGTGCCGTTGGCCACGTTGGTGCACCTGGATATCGAAGTGGCACCCAACCGCCTGTTGCAGTTCGATCAGCAGAACGCCAGTACCCTGCAGGCAATCCCGGCGCCAGGTGTATCGATGGGCAACGCCGTGGCATTTCTTGAACAGCTCACCGCCGAACTGCCACCGGGTTTCAGCCACGACTGGCAATCGGAATCGCGCCAGTATGTGCAGGAGGGCTTTGCCTTGATGTGGGCATTTCTCGCCGCCCTGGTAGTGATCTACCTGGTGCTGGCGGCGCAGTATGAAAGCCTGGTCGACCCGCTGATCATTCTGGTGACCGTGCCGCTGTCGATCTGCGGTGCGCTGCTGCCGCTGGCGCTGGGCTGGGCCACGCTGAACATCTACACGCAGATTGGCCTGGTAACGCTGATCGGCCTGATCAGCAAGCATGGCATCCTGATGGTGGCGTTCGCCAACGAGATTCAGGTGCGCGACAACCTCGATCGTGCCGCCGCCATTGTTCGCGCGGCGCAAATACGCTTGCGGCCAGTGCTGATGACCACGGCGGCGATGACTTTTGGCGTGCTGCCACTGCTGTTCGCCAGCGGCGCCGGCGCCAACAGCCGTTTTGGGTTGGGGGTGGTGATTGTGTGCGGGATGCTGGTGGGGACCTTGTTCACCTTGTTCGTGCTACCGACGATCTACGCCTGGCTGGCACGCGATCACCGGGTGAGCACGGCGCGGGCGAGGCAGTTGGTCGAAGCTGAAAGGCAACTGGGGGCGCTTTAGGGGCAACGGTCTGTTCATTAGCTGAAAGTTGGACCATCCCTGTACGAGCGGGTTCAGGCGGGGGAGCGGTCGCGGCGCATCTGGGTGACCAAGGTAAAGCGGTCATCCGGGTGCACGGTCTCGGAAACCGCCATCAAATCACCATTTTCCTCGCGGTAGTGGCGGATGATCTTCAGCCCCGGCGAGCCCGCCTCGGCCTTCAGCGCCCGGGCCATTTCCGCAGTCAGCAACACCGCACGCACCTGCTGGTCGACCACTGCGATTGCCCGGCCGTAGTGCTGTTCGATCAAGCCGGCAATCAGCTGGTCAGGGTGCTCGCGGGCCAGCTCGATGACCGCGATGTAGTCGCGCTGTGCATACACGTCTACCCAGCACAGCGGCGCGCCATCGTGCTGCCGGTCGACGCGGATGCTCGACACGCAGAAGTAATGCTCCCCCGGCACCAGCCCCAGCCTCGCCGCCTCGCTCAGGTCGGCGACAAAGTGGCGCACGCCCTGGATTTCCCGCTGCTGGGTGTCTGCCAGGTGCGCCAGGTCAGCCACACTGGGCAACGACTGCGAATAGCCGCCGCGCGGGCTGCTGGCCTCCACCCGGGTGCCCACGCGTTTGCGGCGCGACACCAGCCCTTGGGTGAGCAGCTGGTTGATAGCGGCACGCACCGTGTGCCGGCTCACATTGTAAAGGTCGCACAGCTCGAACTCGGTCGGCAGCAGGCTGCCCACCGGGTAGCGGCCGCTGGCAATCGCTTGCATCAAGTCCTTTGCCACGGTGGAGTAGCGCGTCGGGTTCATACCTTTGCTCGGGCTCGCCAATTTCATCGGTTGACAGTGTAACAGCGGCCGAATGCCGAGCGCTCCGGCCGCCCACAGAGGTCGATACCGCCGTCAATGCTGCTGCCTGGCTCGCAGCAGCAACGCTGCCAGGGCACACCCGACCAATGCCAGGCACGCCAGGTAGAACGCATCACTGTAGGCCATCAGGTAAGCCTCTCGCCGAATGGTCGCCGCCAACGCTTCCAGCATTTGCTGCTGATGCGGCAGCCAGCTTTGCACCGTCTGGTTGATACGCGCCTGCACGCTTGGCTCGAACAGCGTCACCTGCTCGTGAATGCGCTCACTGTGAAAGCGTTCACGGGTCGCCACCAGTTGCGTCAACCCGGCCGTGCCGATGGCGCCACCCAGGTTGCGCAACATCGAGAACACCGCCGAGGCTGAGCCGGCCTCACGCTTGTCCAGCCCGGCCACCGCCAGCACCGATAACGCAACCATGATGAAAGGCTGGCCAATACCACGTACCACCGTGGACGGGATGATCACGTTGTCGGCACTGTCGGCGCTCAGGCTAGCCCCCAGCCAGCAGCCCAGCGCCATGATCAAAAAGCCGCTGGCGACCATGAACTTGGCACTGGTCCAGCCCATCAGCCGGGGCATCAACGGCGCCAGCAGCAACTGCACCACGCCATAGGCGATCAGCGCCACGCCCACGTCGTGCGCGCTGAACCCCTGCAACTGCGAGAGGTAGTTGGGCACCAGGAACACCAGGCCGAACGTGGCAGCGCCAAAGATGAACATCGCCACGCTGGCGACACCGAAGTTGTAGTGCCCGAGCAAGCGCAGGTTGATGAACGCGCGCTGGCCGAACAGCTGGGTCACCACGAACACCACCAACGCAATGGCAGCGACCACGCTCATGCCGACAATGAGCGGCGAGCCGAACCAGTCCAGCCGACCGCCTTCTTCCAGCACGATCTGCAAGCCGCCCAGGCCGATCACCATGGCGGCGATACCCAGCCAGTCACCTTTGCGTAGCAGCTCAAGCTTCATGGGCTTGGCCTCGATCGACCAGGCGATGGCCAACAGCAGCGCAATGCCGGGGAAAAGTTGCAGATAGAAGATCCAGCGCCACGAATAGGCATCGGTCAGCCAGCCGCCAATCGACGGCCCGGCGGCCTGTGCCACGCTGTTGGCCAGGCTGAACAGCGCCATGCCCATGGCCATCTTGCTGGCCGGCAGTTCGGTGATGATCAGCTGGAACGACAGGGGAATCAGCACCGCGCCCGCAGCCCCCTGGATCACCCGGATTACAATCATCGCCTCCAGGTTGGGCGCCCATGAGCAGGCCACCGAGGCGATCAGAAAGATGAGCGAGCCGGTCCACATGACCCGGCGCAGCGAGAACACGTCCACCAACCAGGCCGTCAGCGGAATCATCACGATTTCCGCCACCAGGTAGGCGGTGGAAATCCATGAGCCTTCCTCGAAGCTGGCACCCAGCGAGCCGCGGATTTCCGGCAGCGCGGCGCTGGTGACATGCACGTTCATGCCCGCCATGAAGCAGCCGAACAGGCCGCCAAGCACCGCTACCCAGGCACGCAGCGAGACCGTTTGCTCAGTGCGCATCGGCAACCTCTGCGGGGCGCGTGTCGACTGTACTGACCACCGACATGCCGGGCAGTACCTGCGGGCCATCCAGCGGTTTGTCGAGCAGAATGCGCACCGGGAAACGCTGGACGATCTTGGTGAAGTTGCCGGTGGCGTTGTCCGACGGCAGCAAGGCGAAGACATTGCCCGAGGCTGGCGAAAAACTGGCCACATGGCCATGCAGTGGCTGGCTGGCGAAGCTGTCGACACGTATTTCTACCGGTTGCCCGGGGCGCATGCGGGCCAGTTGGGTTTCCTTGTAGTTGGCCACCACATAGGCTTGCTGCAGGGGCACCACACCCAGCAGCGGCTGGCCCGGCACCACGTACTGGCCGGTGCGCACGCGGCGCTGGCCGACCACGCCGGTGATCGGCGCGCGGATCACGGTGTCCTGCTCGTCCTGCTCGGCGAGCTGTTGGTGGGCCTGGGCGCGTGCCAGGGCCGCAGCCCGTTGTTGCTGTTTGGCCTCGGCCTGGGCTGACTGGGCCTTGGCCATGGCCAGTTGTGAGCGTTGCTGGCGCAGCGCGGCCTGGGCACCTTGCAGCGCGGCTTGTGCCTGGCTGGCATGGGCACTGGCGGTTTCCAGGCGCTGCACGGTCGCTGCGTCGTCATGCACCAGGCCACGGTAGCGTTGGACATCCAGTTCACTGCGACGCTGTTCGGCAGTGGCGCTGCGCACGACGGCCTCGGCCTGCAGGATGGCTTGCTGTTGCTGGTCGATGCGCTCGGTCGCTACCTGTTGGCTGGCCTGGGCGGCGGCCAGTGCCGCCTGTGCCTCGGTCACGCCAGCCCGGGCCTGGTCGAGGCGGGCGCGGTAGTCGCGGTTTTGCAGGCGCACCAGCACATCGCCGGCTTTCACCGGCTGGTCGTCAGCCACCTCGACCTCGGCTACGTAGCCCGCCACGCGTGGGCTCAGGGCCACCCAGTCGGCGCGGACGTAGGCATCGTCGGTGGTTTCCAGATAGCGGCCGGTGCTGAACCAGTAGCTGGTGAAGGCCAGCAGGGTGATTGCGGCCAGGCTGCCGCTGGCGATGATTGCCAGGCGGCGACGGGTTTTAGCGCTCGGCCGCTGTTCAGTTTCGGCGGGTGAGGGTTTGTCTACGGCAACATTCATGGTTGGTTTCCATTCTCGAATTGGGCCTGCTGGCTGTCGGTTGTGGGAGCCACTGTCTTGCTCGATTTCTAAAAGCTGGCGCGATCCGTGTGGGAGCGGGCTTGCCCGCGAACACGGGCGAAGCCCGTGCCATCCACCGCGGTGTATTCTTCGCGGGTAAACCCGCTCCTACAGTGGGCGGTGCTCGCTGCTGGTCTTGCTTCTCGCTACCACCGCCCGCCCAGCGCGCGGAACAGGTTTACCTGCGCTTGCGCCAGGCGCCCTTGGGCTTCTGTGTGGCTGGCCCGCAGGCTGATCATTTCGCGCTCGCTGTCGAGCAGGGCCAGCCCGTCCACGGTGCCGGCGCGGTAGTTACCCTGGGCCAGGGCAAAGCTGTGCTGGCTGTGCGCCAGGGCTGCGTCCAGCGCCTGCAACCGTTGTCGCTCGCCGTCGTAGCGGGCCAGTGCCTGGCGCACGTCTTTCAGCGCGCTCAGCGCCACGCCGTGGTAACGGGCGACCTGTGCCCGCTGCAATGCCTCGGCCTTGCTCACCCGTGCGCGGTTGGCTTTCAGGTTGGGAAACTCCCAGCGGATCAGCGGGCCAATGCCGAACATCACCGCGCGGCTGTCGCCGAGGTTGGCAAGGTGATGGTCCGAAGACGTCAACGAAGCGCCGAAGCTGACCTTTGGGTAAAGGTCGGCCCGCACGATGTCGGTCTCCAGGGTGGCCGCTTGCAGTTCCCGTTCGGCCTGGCGCACATCTGGCCGGCGTTCGAGCAAATGCCAGCCATCGCCAGCCGGCAGCGGCGTCGACAGCGTGGGGATGGCTACGCAGGTCGTGGGCTCGTCCACCGAGGCCTGGCCACTGAGCATGCTCAGTTCGTAAAGCGCCATCTGCCGCCGGGCTGAGAGCATCGGCAGTTGCGCACGCTCCTGTTCCCGCAAGCCCAGCAGGCGCTCGCTGTCGAGGGCAGTGGCCACACCGGCCTGGCGCTGGCGCTGGCTGAGTTGCACGCTGTGGTCGAGGGTTTGCAAGGCCTGCTTCGCTGCCTCCAGGCGCGCCGCGTAGGTGCACTGGTCGATGTAGGCGCGGGTGGTCTGGGCGACCACCTGCAGGCGTACCAGGTCTAGCGCCGCAGCGCTGGCTTCGGCTTGCACCCTGGCACGTTGGATGGCGGCGCGTACCTGGCCCCAGATGTCCACCTGATAGGCCAGCTCGATGCCCGGGTTGAATTGCCATTGCGACGGCGCATTGCTGTCGGTCGCCTCGGCCAGCGTCTGGTCATCGGCGCTTCTGCCATAGGTAGCGGCAACGCCTATGTCGGTAGACGGCCAGCGCCTGGCGTCGAACTCGCCGATGCCAGCCAGCATGGCCTGCACGTTGGCCTCGGCCTGTGCCAGGCCTTGGTTGTGCGCCAGGGCTTGCTGTACCCAGCGATTGAGTTGGGGGTCTTGATACAGTGCCCACCAGCGTTCGGGTAGGGGCTGTTTGCTGACGCCGGCCGGCATGTTCGCCAGCGGGTCTGCCTGCAGCGCTAGAGGGGGTTCGGCAGGAGTGGATTGGTGGCCGCACGCCGCGAGTGCAGCGAGCATGCCGAGGGCTGTGGCAAGCCGGGCAGGGCCGGGAAATGAGTGCAGTAAGGGCATCACGATTGTCGCTCAAGGGTCGTGACACGAGGTTAACGAGGGTTGCATGGGCGTCGCTGTCGCAAGCGGGACAACCCTGCGCGCAAGCGGGACAACCTGAGGCTCAGTACTCGCGCGCGGTACCGTTTTGCCAATCACTCGGCGCATAGCCGAGGATGCGCTTGAACATGGCAGTAAATGCGCTGGCGCTCTGGTAGCCGTGCTCCAGCGCAACGTTCAGGATCGGCTTGCCATCGGCCAGGCACTGCTGGCTGAGCATCACCCGGGCACGGGCGCGCCATTGGCCATACGACATGCCCACCTCGCGCTGGAACAGCCTGGCCACACTGCGGGCACTCATGTTCAGTTGAGCGCCGCATTGCTCCAAGGTCAGGTCCTGGGCCGGGTCCTGCAGGAAGCGCTCGCACCAGGCACGCAGGCGTGCGTGCTGCGGCGTCGGGACGAAGGCATCGATGCGCCGGGCGGCGGCGAGTTCGTACAGGATCAGCGCCCGAGCATGCGCGCCGTCGCGCAGGTTCAGCACCCGTGACGCCGCCAGGATCAGTTCGCGCAGCAGGCCAGACACGACGATCACCTGGCAGCGTTCGATGTGGGCGTCGAGCAGCAAGGTACGCATGCAGACCACGCCTTCCATGCGGATGGCATGGCTGACCCCGGCGGGCATCCACAAGGCATGCCCGCCGGGGATCACCCAGCTACCGCCCTCGCTGTTGACCCGCATCACGCCGCTGGCGGCGTAGATCAGCTGGTCTTCGGCGTGGCAGTGGCTGGCCACTTCATCGCCGTGTCCGTAGTCCCTTTCCAGTGCTTGCATGCAGGCCACCCTCGTTATTGGATCCAATTATATCGAGGCGAACCTGTGCCGGGTTGCGAAGTGTGGGCTGCGAGCGAATTGCCACGGTTACAGATGGCTGTAAGACGATCTTTTAGGGTTAATTATTGCTGTGAAGCTAGAGACTACAGCTTGAAAGTGGTGAATGTTGTTAAATCCAGACATCGCTCTCTGCTGTGCGATCGCCCCCTTCATGACCGGTATTCAGAATGCCCCGCGGTTCGATCATCATCAGTTTCGCTTCGCCTTGCGCAGCGGTCCGGTGCTCGACGCCGCGTGGCACAACATAGAGTTCCCCGGGGTTCACATGCACGCAGCCATCCGGCAGGTCGATACGCAGGGTGCCTTCCAGCACCAGGAATGCTTCGTCGGTCTCCGGGTGCGCGTGCCAGATGAATTCGCCTTCGATGCGCACGACCTTGAACTGGTAATCGTTCATCTCGGCAACGACCCTGGGGCTCCATTGCTGTTCGATAAGCGCTGCCTTGTAGACCAGGTTCACTGGCAGGGAGGGATGTGGGTGACGGGATTCAGGCATGACAGTTCCTCGGAAAGTGGAGTGGTCAGCCTATCGCTCCGGGCGAGTCCGGTTCTTGTACGATCCTGCAAGCCTGTTCTCACGGGGGGCGCGGGCGCCTGCGGTAACTCAGCGTGACGCTCGCAAACGCTCCAGCCAGCGTAAGGGCGGTACGCCGTAGCAGCGGGTGAAGTGCCGGGTCATGTGGCTCTGGTCATGAAAGCCTGCGGCAAGGGCAGCGTCGACCAAGGTGAAGCCATCCAGGATCATTCGGCGAAAGCAGTCGAGGCGGCGCAGGGTGACAAAGCGATAGGGGCTGGTGCCGTACAGCGTGCGAAAGTCCCGCGACAGGCTCCAGCGTTCGCGGCCGCTGGCCTGTTCAAGCATGTCCAGTGTTATGCCCACATGCAGGTGTTCCATGATGAAGGCCCGAGCGCGTTCGGCTGCCTGGTAATCCAGGCGCTTGCGCCCGCGCGGCTTGCCGCCGACTGCCCGCAAGGCGATCGCCAGGTCATACAGGGCGTCCTGTTCTTCCAATGGCTCCAGCGCGTGGTCCACTGCCTGCACGAACGCTTCGCTGGCGTGGTACAGGCGAGGGTCGCTGGACAGCCCGCCAGCGATGAAGGGCAAAGGCTGACCACCCAGCACGTTCTGGATCAGTGCCGGGTCGACGTAGGCCATGCGGTAGCGAAAGCCTGCGTCGGTGCCGGCCATGCCGTCATGCAGTTCGTCCGGGTGCAACACCAGCGTGTTGCCCGGTAGGCCGTTGCGCAGCGAACCCTTGTAGTGGAAGCTTTGCACGCCAGCCAGCGTGCGGCCGATCGAATAGGTATCGTGGCGATGCGGGTCGTAGCCGTGGCTACCGAACCAGGCTTCGATACGCTCGATACCACCCGGTTGGGCACTACGGATGACCCAGTCGGATGGCGGTAGGGGCTTCGCTTTGCGGGCCATCGCGGTGAGTGCCTCGTGCTCAAGCCCGGGTGGGCAGGTTCATGTGCAGCAAAGGGAACGGGCGACCTTCGCCATCCAGCGGTGAACGGCCAGTCTGGACGAAGCCATAGTGCTGATAGAACGCTGTTGCCTGTGGGTTCTGCTCGTTGACATCGACACTCATCGCACTGCGTGACTGGCGGCCGAAATCCAGCAGTGCACGGCCAATGCCCTGGCGGTGGTGCGCTGGATCGACGAAGAGCATTTCCACATGGTTTTCATTGAAGCCGATAAAGCCCAGTGGCTGGTCATCGGTGTCTTCCGCAACCCACAGGTCGACGGCCGGGAAGTACACGTCGCGCAGCTGTGGCAATAGTGCATCGATGTCGGAGGGTTGCAGGAAGTGGTGCGTCGCGCGAACAGCGCGCAGCCAGATGTCGAGCAGCTGCGGGTAGTCTGCAGCGATGCCTTGGCGAATGATCATGGTGTCATCCTGAGTGTATTGATGGCGAATGGGCGCGCCAGTGAGCGGCGGCCATGCAAGTGTCGGCATCATGAATGACCGCTTCGCGAGTCAACGCCTGGGCGGTGCACGGCAGGGGAGGCCGGAAGGGAAGAGAGCGGAAGATTACCCCGGTCGCGCAGTAGGGGGCAATGGCGATTGCATAAAGTGCAGTGCAGGTTTCGACTCGGCTAGGATGCATGTCGATGCTGGAATTGAACCCGAACAACAAGCACGGCCCGGGAGCACCCATGAACCGCAACGAACTGCGCAAAGCCGATATCAACCTGATGGTGGTGTTCGAAGCGCTGATGCAGGAACGCAACCTCACCCGTGCCGCGGAGAAGCTGTTCGTCGCCCAGCCCACGGTCAGCGCCGCGCTGGCCAGGTTGCGCGCGATGTTCAACGACCCGCTGCTGGTTCGAGTGGGCAACCGCATGGAGCCCTCGGCCAGGGCCGAAGAGGTGATCAAGTACCTCACGCCAGCCTTGGATGCGATGTCTGTCGCCCTCAGCATGACCCATGATTTCGACCCGCTGACCAGCAAGATGACCTTCCGCATCGGCTTGTCCGATGATGTCGAGTCGGGCCTGCTGCCGCCGCTGTTGCGGGCGCTGCGGGTGGAGGCGCCAAACGTGGTGGTGGTCGTGCAGCATGTGGACTATTGGCGCATTCCGGACCTGCTGGCGGCGGGCGACGTGACGGTGGGTATCAGCCAGACCAAGGGCCTGCCCGCCAATGCCAAACGCAAGGTTCTACGCACCCTGCAAGCCAGGGTGGTGCGGGCCGACAAGTCCAGCACGCCGCTTTCACTGGATGAGTTTTGCCAACGTCCGCATGTCCAGGTTTCGCCAACCGCCAACACCCAGGGTGTGGTCGATGACTGGTTGAAAGACATCGGCCGTGAACGCAAGGTGGTGTTGTCGGTGCCGCAGTTCAGTTCGCTGCCGGCGATTCTGGCCGGTACCGACCTGCTGGCATGCTGCCCGGACTATGCCGCACAGGGTATGGAACGCTGGGGCAACCTGCAGGCCGAGACGCTGCCGTTCGAGACTGCTGCACTGGAGCTTGCCATGGTCTGGTTGAGCACCACCGACAGCGACCCGGCCGAGCGTTGGCTGCGAAGTCGCCTGGAGCACTACATGGGCGGACTACGGGAAGCGGTCATGGAATGATGGCTGTACATACTGCGTATTTCTGGGATGCAGGTAGGGCTGGTTGCGAACGTTTTCGGCCATGACTTCGCGCTTGACGATCTGCTCGGCCACCATCTGCGGGTAGAGCTTTTCGATTTGCAGGAACGACTGTGCGACCAGCAGCTTGACAGGGCCGCAAAGCGGCCCGATCGCACCCAGGGAAGTACTTCAGAACGCCCCTTGCAACGTCACCATGAAATTGCGCGGTTCACCATAGAAGTTGCCCCACGCCGGCGCGCCGATGGTGGCGTAGTACTTCTTGTCGAACAGGTTGTTGCCGTTGAGCGCGACAGTCCAGTTCGGGTCTAGGCGGTACTGCACACGGCCGTTCCACACGGTGTAGCCCGCCTGCTCGACACGGGTAGTGCCGGTGGTACGGAAGTTCTCGCTCTGGCTGTTCAGGCCTGCGCCGAGGGTCCAGCGCTCCAGAGCACCGCCCAGCTGGTAGTCACCCCATACCTTGAGCATGTGCCGTGGGATGAAGCTGGAGGTGAAGGTCAGTTCGGTCGGGTCAGTGTCTTCGATGGTACTCAGGTACTTCGTCTGGGTGTAGGTGTAGCCCGCCAACAGCTGCAACCGCTCGATCGGCGAGCCGCTGATCTCGGCTTCGAACCCCTGTGCGCGGACCTTGCCGCTGTCGTTGTAGCAATACCCGTCGCCTGAGGGGCAGGTATCGACGTAGTCCGTTTCTGCACGGTGATTCTCGACAGTGCGGAACAGGTTGAAGGAGGTGTTCAACGCGCCGTCGAGCAGCTCGCCCTTGATGCCGACTTCATAGTTGGCGCCGGTCTTTGGCTGTAACGCCTGCCGCTCGGCATTCACCTTGTCGCTCTGTGGCTGGAAGATGTCGGCGTAGCTGGCATAGGCGGTCCACTGCTCGTTCAGATCGTACAGCACGGCGGCAAACGGCGTGACCTGACCGTTTTCCTGGCTGCGATTATGCACCCAGTAATCGTAGAACTGGGTATAGGAGTCGCTCTTGTTACGGTACCAGCTGACCCGCGCGCCCAGCACCAAGGTCAGTGGCTCTGCCAGTTTCAGGCGCAGGTTGGCGTAAGTGCCGTACTGGGTGGTAGTGGTATCGGTTGGCACACTGCCACCGCGGCTCGGGTTGACCAGGTAATCGGCCTTGGACGGGTGTGTGAAGTTCGAGGATGGGTTGAACGGGTCCTGCTTGCCGTCCAGCAGCATCAGCGCGAAGTAATCATGGGTTTTCTGTCGGCTGGCGTTGACCCCCATGATCAGCTCGTGCTGCAGGCCGAACGCCTCGAACTTGCCATCGACATAGCTATCGAAGCCGTAGTCGTCCTGGTCGTAGTCGAAACGGCCGGCCCGGACGTTCATGCTGGCGGTGCTGGCACCGACTGGTACCGTGCCTTCGGAATAAGCGTATTCGATGTCCTGGGTGTTGTGGGTGTAGATCGAGGCGAAGTTCAGGGTCCAGTCATCGTTGAAGCGGTGCTTGAGGTCGGCAAAGCCGGTAATACGCTGGCTTTGCATGTCGTTCCAGCTGGCCCCCAGGCAGGTGGAGCGCGACAGCTTCAGGTCACTGCCATCGGCGTAGCGTGGCAGGCCGGCGTAGCACGGGGTGGCATCGACATCCTCGTAAGCCAGGCCAAAGCCCACGGTGGTGTCGGCCGTGACGTCCCAGTCGATGGCGCCGTACAGTATCTGGTCCTGGCGCTTGGCCGTGTCATAGAAGTACTGGCGGTCCTGCAGCGTCGCCACGGCGCGCCCCCGCACGGTGCCCGACGCGTTCAGCGGGCCGCCCACGTCCACTTGCCCGCGGTAGTTGTCCCAGCTGCCGGCTGACAGGGTGACGGTGGTGGCGGCTTTTTCCTGCCCCCGTTTGCGCACGAAGTTGACGCCCCCGGCGGAGGAGCCAGAGCCTTTCATCATGCCGGCCGCACCTTTAAGCACCTCGACGCGGTCATAGAACGCCATGTCGCTGGAAAAGCTGTTGGCCTGCACGTAGTTGCCGCCCACGTCCAAGGGCACGCCGTCGTACTGGTACTGGCCATCCAGGTTGAAACCACGGGAATAGAAATACTTGCCGCCCATGGGCGAGTCATACACGGTGATGCCCGGGGTCTTGTCCAGTACCTGCTCCAGTGTGTTGAGGTTCTGGTCGTCGAGCATCTTGCGGGTCATCACGGTGACCGACTGCGGGGTTTCTTTCAGCGTGTGTACGCCCTTGCCGATGGTGATGGCACGGGCGGCGTAGGACTGGGTGCCTTCGCTGGTCGCATCCAGGCGGTTGGCGTCGATGTTCATCGGCGCCAGTTCCATGGCCGAACCGTTTTGCGCAGGGACCAGCACATAGCCGCCATTGCCCTGACGTTGCGCCTGCAGGCCACTGTTGCCCAGCAGCCGCGCCAGACCTTCCTCGACACTGAAGCTGCCTTCCAGGCCCGCGCTGTCGAGGTTGCGCGTCTGTGCGGTGTCGAACGAAATGGTCACACCCGCCTGTACGCCAAACTGGGTGATGGCGTTGCCCAGTGAGCCAGCGGGGACATGGTAGGTGGCCTGGCTTTGGGCCATTGCCTGGGCAGGCATCAGCAGCAGGCCGGGCGCGCTGGCCAGGGACATGCCGAACAGCACCAGGCGGACGGCCTGGCTGAGCTTGGTTGCTGGGGTAGGGTGCAGGTGTGGCATTTCGTGGTCCTTCCGAGTCATGGCAGAAAGTCGCTGTCGTCGCGGCTTGTGTCAGGGACGGACGAGAATCGAAATCAGCAAGATTGCGGCGAAAATTTTTCCGCAGTTGCTCAGGCGGGCTCCACACTCACCCAGTAGCGGCTTAAGTAGCGCACTTTCACGGGCAAGGTTTTCGGCAGGTTGGCCAGGGCGATATCGGTGTCGTCAATTCGGAACGCACCGGAAATGCTCATGGCCTGGATCGACGAGGCACAGCGCAGCACACCTGGACGATAGCGCCCCAGTTCTTCGAGGAAATCGCCAAGGCGCCAGTCGTTCACGCTGAGCATGCCTTGCAACCAGGCCGTGGAATCGGCGGGGAGTGCATGGGCGTCGAGGACGACATCCTGATCAAAACTCACTTGCTGGCCAGCGTGCAGTTGCAGCACTCGATCAGGGTGGCGCAGGGGGCGAACTTCGACGCTGGCCTCAAGCACACCCACGCGGGTCTGCTGCGCCAGTTTGCGGATGCTGAACGCGGTACTGCGGGCCAGTACGCTGCCGTCATCGGTGTGCACGATGAACGGGCGCTGCTGACGATCGCTGACCGGACGCACCAGAATTTCCCCCTGATACAGCTGAATCGCCCTCACCTTTGTGGCGTAGCGCACATCCAGCGCGGTATCCACGTTCAGCTCCAGCTGTGAACCATCTTCCAGGTGCAGGGCGCGGCGCTCGCCGCTGCGGGTACTGTGCTGGGCCAGCAAGGCACGATGGGGCACCTGCTCGGCCGCCAGCCAGCTGCCGCCCCCCATGGCCATCAGCAGGCCCAGCACTTTCAGCACGTCACGCCGCTGCGCCTGGGCCGCGCCAAGGCCGGACAGCGCCGCCTGCGGCGGCACCATGGCCCATTGCTGCTGCAGCTTTTCTACCCGCGCCCAGGCGGCTGCGTGCAGGGGGCTGGCCTGTAGCCACTGTCGCCAGGCCTGGGTGCGGGCCTCGCTATTGGCGCCGTCGTTGAGCTGAACATACCAGGTGGCAGCGGCTTCGAGTGTCTTGAGATCCATGGGCGTCAGCCTTCGACTGCCAGCAGGCAGCGAGTCATGGCCTTGATCAGGTGATTCTTCACGGTGGTGATCGACACGCCGAAGCGCTCGGCCGCAGCGCCGTAGGTCAGGCCTTCGAGTTGAACGGCAAGGAAGATGGCGCGGGTCTTGGCGCCGAGTTCGTCGAGCAGGCTGTCCACGGCCACCAGCATTTCTATGATGGACAAGCGCACCTCCGGCGACACCTCTACCGGTTCCGGACGCAGGGCCAGAGCCTGCAGGTAAGCTTTTTCGATGATGCGACGGCGAGCTTTGTCTATCAGAAGGGCGCGGGCGATAGCGCTGAGGTAGCTGCGCGGCTCACGGATCGGCAACGGGTTACGCGCGGTCATTACCCGCAAGAACGTGTCGTGCGCCAGGTCGGAAGCGTCGGCGGCGTTGCCCAGGCGGGCGCGCAGCCAGCCCTTCAGCCAGCTGTTGTTTTCGCTGTACAGCTGGTGCAGGGCCTGGGGATCGAGCGTTGCCATGGCGTCAAGACCGCGATATTAATGGGAATTGATCGCATTGTCGCGAGAGGCGGGGCTTATTGCAAGGACCGCGAGCACACACCCTGTGGGAGCGGCCTTGCGTCGCGATTGGGCCGCAAAGCGGCCCGGGTTTCGGCATCACGGCTACATTTGTGGGGCTGCTGTGCAGCCCTATCGCGACTCAAGGCCGCTCCCACAAAGAGTCGTGCAGGCTTGCAGGGCAGTGGTTAGAACCCGGCCTCCAGGCTCAGCAGGTCCTGCACCGTCTGGCGCCGGCGGATCATCCGCAGGGCACCGTTCTCGATCAGGAACTCCGGCAGCAGCGGCCGGCTGTTGTAGTTCGACGACATCGACGCGCCATAGGCCCCGGCATCGTGGATCACCAGCAGGTCGCCCACCTGTGCCTGGGGCAGGTCCTGCGGGGTCAGTGCCTGGTCATCCTGAGTGAACACGTCACCCGATTCACACAACGGCCCGGCCACCACGGTCGGCTGGCGCGGGCGATCTACTGCCTGGCCATCGGCATCGAGCAGGGTCATGCCGTGGTAGGCGCCGTACATCGCCGGGCGCATCAGGTCGTTGAAGCCGGCGTCGATCATGACGAAGGTATTGCGCCCCACCTGTTTCACGGCACGGACTTCGGCCACCAGATAGCCCGACTCCGCCACCAGGAAGCGCCCGGGTTCGATCTCCATGCGCACCGGGTGGCCGAGCATCGCTTCGATCTCCTTGCGCGCCACCGCCCAGGTCTGCGCATAACGCTGCAGGTCGACCGGTTTGTCGGTGCTGCGGTAAGGGGTGGAAAGCCCGCCGCCGATGGAGAACGCCTCGATGTCCACGCCCAGACGGCCGATCAGCTCGATCATCGAGCGGGCCACCTGTTCCAGGTGCTGGTAGTCCACCCCGGAACCAATGTGCATGTGCACGCCCACCAGGTGCAGGCCATGGGCCTTGATGCACGCCAGCGCCTCGTCCAGCTCTTCGTGCCAGATGCCATGCTTGCTGTTTTCGCCGCCGGTATTGGTCTTGCGGCTGTGGCCATGGCCGAAGCCTGGGTTGATGCGGATCCACACGCGGTGGCCGGGCGAGCGTTCACCCAGTTGGCGCAGCATGTCAATGGAGCCGGCATTGACTTCGATCTTTGACGCCACCACGCGTTCCAGGGTGGGGCGGTCCAGCGCGTCGCAGGTCAAAACCACGCCGGCAGGGTCACCGTCAACACTCGCGCCGGCGGCGAAGGCCCGTTCCATCTCTCCCAGCGACACTGCGTCCAGCACCAGGCCATGGGCGCGCATCAGGCGCAGCACATGCAAGTTCGGGTTGGCTTTCTGGGCGAAACGTACGGTGTCGAACACGTTCAACTGCTTGACACGATCGGCGATGGTGCGGGTGTCGTATGCCCATAGTGGCGAGCCGTGCTGGCGAACCGCCTCGGCCAGGAGGGTGAAGGGTGCGGTCATGGTGGCGTTACTCGTATAAGGAAGGCCACGAGGATGAGCCAAAGGGTGGATTCAGAAAAATAGCTATTCTTCTGTCTGCCATTCATATCTGATATACCCATTGTCGAATCTCAGGGTATTGCCGTGAAATTGTCCGTCCGCCACATCGAAGTGTTCCGCGCCATCATGGCCGCTGGCAGTGTCACGGGTGCGGCGCGCCTGCTGTTCACCTCGCAGCCCACCGTCAGCCGCGAACTGGCGCGGCTGGAGCAGGTAACTGGCCTGAACCTGTTCGAGCGCGAGGGCGGGCGCCTGGTGGCGACGGCCCAGGCGCTGCTGTTGATCGAAGAGGTCGAACGCGCCTACGTCGGGCTGGAGCGGATCGATCGCTTTGCCCAGGCCATCCGCAACTTTGAGCAGGGCCGGCTGGCCATCACCTGCCTGCCGCTGTTCTCGCAAACCTTGTTGCCCAAGGCTTGCCAGCGCTTTCACCAGCAGCACAGTGGCGTGAGCGTGAGCATTCTTGCGCAGGAGTCGCCGTTGCTGGAGGAGTCACTGGTTGCCCAGCAGCATGACCTTGGCCTGACTGAAGTCGAACAGATACCGCGCGGCGCGTATGGTGAATTGCTGTTCAGTGCCAACATGGTGTGCGTGTTGCCCGAGCATCACCCGCTGCAGGTGAAGGCTGAGCTGGAGCTGAGTGATTTCCATGAGGTCGACTTCATCAACCTGGCCAGCCTGGATACCTACCGCCAGCGTCTGGATCAGCACTTTCGTGCGGCCGGGGTTAACCGCCGCACGGTCATCGAGACCACCAGTGCCGCTTCAGTGTGCGCCATGGTCAGGCAAGGCCTGGGGGTGGCGATCATCAACCCACTGAGCGGGCTGGAGGCGGCGCAAGGCGGGCTACCGATCCGCAGGTTACGGGTATCGGTGCCCTATCAGGTGATGCTCATACGCCCGGACCATCGGCCGGCATCGGCAGCGGTGGAGCCGTTTTGCGAGGCGTTGCGGGTGCAGGCCAAAGAGATGCAGCAGGCGCTGGACTGATCATCGTGGAAGCAACTGTCTTGCTCAATTTCTAAAAGCTGGCGCCATCCGTGTGGGAGCGGCCTTG
>NZ_JBICJR010000024.1:0-450 GCF_043103245.1 Pseudomonas sp. YQ_6 | reverse complement strand
ACTTCGTCGGTGGTGTCGGTCACTTGAACAGTAGCCGCACCGCCCAACTGCAGGTTCTCGAACGTTGCGCCGGTGGCGTCTACCGCCGAATTGATACCAAGGCTGATCTGGCCAGCATCGTTGTAGACGTCATCGCCTTGCGCGTCGTGGGTGTACGGCGCGCTGGTTTCGCCGGCCTTGATGGTGACCTGAGCGTTGTTGCTCAGGGTCACGACTAGGTCGTGAGCCAGGGCGGTGTTGATGTGCACGGTGAACGTCGGTTTGACGTTCTCGGCCACCGAAGTCTGGTCGGCCGTGATGGTGACCTTGACCAGATCGCCTTCGTTGCCCGGCGTACCTGGCTCGTCGGTCACCGACGTGCTGACCGGCGTCTTGTCCAGCGTCAGCTGTTCGAACTTGCCGACATCCGCGCCTTCAACGGTTGCGATCGACATCACAACCGGGTCGTTG